>JBDHQH010000069.1:0-18208 GCA_039806935.1 Verrucomicrobiota bacterium | reverse complement strand
ATCGCCACCCGCGCCAAGCCCTTCAACTCCTCCTCAACGCCAGTCCCGTCCTATGAGCCTGCCAACCAAACGCCCTGCGGCTGAGGCCAGGCCTCGGACATTCGGGTTGACGTATCTGGTGGAATTTGTTTCGTGTGAAGCCGGGATGGCGGTTGAACGTCAAAATCATCAGGAGCGGAGTTTTACCATGCTGAACCGATCGCGAATCACCGGCCTGGCCGGAGCGGGGATATGGCTGGCGCTGGCACTCGGCGCGAGGGCTGCGGCCACGCCCGCCCCGCGCGACATTCGCCGTGACGCCACGGTCGAGGCGGTCGAGAAGGTCATGCCCGGGGTGGTGAATATCGCCACGGAAACCGTGGTCCAAATCCGCGATCCCTTCGATGATTTATTCCGGGAGTTCTGGGATCCCTACCATCGCCGCCGACCGGCCGATTCCCAATACAGCCTCGGCTCGGGAGTGGTCATCGACGAGGCCGGCTATTTGCTGACGAATGATCATGTGGTCCGTCGCGCGGATCGGATCGCGGTCAAGTTTGCCACCGGCACCAACGTTTACGGAGCCGAATTGGTGGCCAGCGATCCGAAAACAGATCTGGCTCTGCTCCGGTTGAAGGGCGCGCCGGGAGAGAAATTTCACGCGGTCAAGCTGGCCGCGGAGGATGACCTGTTGCTCGGAGAAACGGTGTTGGCGCTGGGCAACCCGTTTGGCTTGGGCGGCTCCGTGTCACGCGGAATTCTAAGCTCCAAATCCCGTATTGCGCCCAAAGAGGGGGCGCCCCTGGACATTCCCAATTGGTTGCAGACGGATGCCCCGATCAACCTGGGCAACAGCGGCGGACCGCTGGTCAATCTCCGGGGCGAACTGATCGGCATCAATGTGGCCGTGCTCAAGACCGCCCAGGGCATTGGGTTTGCGATCCCGATCAAGCTGGTGATGGAAGCCCTGCCGGACATCCTGCCGACGGAATTCGTAAATCGTTGGTGGTTTGGAGCGCGCCTGAGGCCGGGCGCGAACCCACTGGAGGTAGTGGCGGTCGAAAAGGCCAGCCCCGCCGACCAGGCTGGCTTGCGGGAGGGCGACCGGATCCTCCTGATCAATGGCGAAGTGCCGCGTGGCTACCTGGACTTCGCTCACCAACTCACCGCGAGCGCCGGGGCGCCGCTGCGGATCGCGGTGCGGCGAGGTGCGATTCAGCGGGATTTTTCCATCCGGCTGGTGGAGCAAAGCACGATCTTCAACCAGGCGATGATTCGGAGAAAACTTGGATTGGAGCTGCGGGAGCTGACGCCCAACACCGCGGCGCGCTATGGCCTCAACCCAGGCGCCGCGCTGCTCGTGGCCGGAATCGAGGAAAAGGGGCCCGCCGCGGGAACCGGTCTCGAACCTGGAGCGCTGATCACCGCCCTGGATGGATATCCGCTTACCGACGTGGTCTCCGCCGCTAAACGCCTGCGGAACAAGCAACCTCGAGATCGAGTGGCGTTGGACGTTGCCATCCGGCAGCGGGTGGGGAATTTCTATGTGCTGCGTCAGGGCGCCATCGAGGTGGAGGTTCGCTGAGGGCGCTCTGCTCCGCGCATTTTTGGTTCGCCTCCCGGCAAAGCGAATCGCTAGAATGCAAATCGGGAAGTTGTCCGATGAGCAGTGATTTGATGATCGAAGTGGTGAATTTGACGAAGCGGTATGCGGGGCATGCCGCGGTGTCGAACATTTCGTTCTCGGTGCGGCGAGGGGAGATCGTGGGGTTGCTGGGGCCGAATGGCGCGGGTAAAAGCACCACCATGCGGATTCTTTCGTGCTTTCTCCCGGCCACGTCGGGCTCCGTTCGGATCGCCGGCTACGATGTCTTCCACCAATCCGAGGAGGTGCGGCGGCGGATTGGGTATATGCCGGAGAACAATCCGTTACATACGGAGATGCGGGTGCGGGAATACCTTAAATTTCGGGCGCGGCTCAAGGGCCTCAGCCGCGGCGAATCGCGGCGGCGCGCGGATGAGGCGATGGAACAATGCAGCCTGACGGAAGTGTCCCGCCGGATTATCGGACAACTTTCCAAAGGCTATCGTCAGCGCGTGGGCCTGGCAGACGCGCTGGTGCATGAGCCGGAATTGATCATTTTAGACGAACCGACGATCGGCCTGGATCCCAACCAGATTCGCGCCGTGCGACAGCTCATCAAAAGCCTGGCGCAAAACCATACTGTACTGATTTCGACCCATATTCTGCCCGAGGCGGAGATGACCTGCCATCGCGTCGTGATCATGTACGAGGGGCGGATCCTGGCGGCGGACACGCCCGAAAATCTGCAGCGGCTGATGAGCAGCAGCAACCAGGTCTTGGTGGAAATCTCCGCCCCCGCCGGGGCACTCAAAGAGTGCTGGGCGGAAATGCCCGAAGTGGAACACTTCGACGTCGCGGCCGCCGAAGGGGATTACTTCCGCTGTTCGTTGACCGCGCGAGACGGGCACGATCTGCGGCCGCAGGTTTTCGCGGCAGTCCGGGAGCGCGGCTGGATGCTGCGCGAACTCACCCGCAACCGGCACTCGCTTGAGGATATCTATGTGCAGGTGACTCGGCCAGAGGAGGACGAAGGCTGATGCAGCGCTCGCTCACCCTGATGCGCCGGGAGCTGGCCGCCTATTTCCTTTCGATGACCGGCTATATCATCATTGGCGCCGCTCTGTTTTTAATGGGCTTCAGTTTTGTGGTGATGCTGGTCAAGCTGCGGCAGGAGCCCACCCCAATGCCGGTGACCGAGCTGTTTTACATCACTCCGTTTTTCTGGCTGATTCTTCTGCTCTCGACCCCGGCGATCACCATGCGGTTGTTTGCGCAGGAGAAGTTCTCCGGCACCTTCGAATCGTTGATGACCACGCCGGTCAGCGATTTGCAGGTGGTGCTGGCGAAGTTCCTGGCGGCGCTGACTTTTTATGTGATCATGTGGCTGCCGCTATTGGGCTGTCTGGCGGTCCTGCGGCATTACACCAACGAGCAAATCCCCTTTGACTACGGCTCGGTGGCCAGCACTTTTCTCGGGTTGCTCCTGCTCGGCGGAGTGTTTCTGTCTTTGGGTTGCTGCGCCTCGGCGCTGACGCGCAGCCAGGTGACTGCGGCGATGATCAGCACGCTTTTCGGGGGCGCGCTGTTTATCATGGGCGCCCTGGCCGATCACCTCCCGGCGCAACCGGGCTGGCAAACCGAAGCGCTGGCCTCTTTTTCATTTTTCGAGCAGATGCATGACTTCGCGCGCGGGGTGGTGGACACCCGCCCGCTGGTGCTCTACTCGAGTTTGACCTGGTTTTTCCTATACCTCACGCTGCGGGTCGTGGAGAGCCGTCGTTGGAAATAACATGCCCGCGCCCCACCCTTCCCCCTCGACCAAACCGAGCTTTTCCGCCGGACGCCGGTGGGCCATTTTGCTGAACGTGTTCCTCACCGCGGCGCTGGTCTTTGCGGTGGTGGTGATGGCGAACTTTCTCAGCCGGGATTTCTTTATCCGTTGGCACTTCGGGAACCGGGGCAAGGTGACCCTCTCCAGTCACTCGCGGCACTTCGTCGCCTCGCTGACGAACGAGGTGAAAGTGACCATCTATTACGACAAGAACAACCCGCTCTATAGCACCGTTAACGACTTGCTGGCGGAGTATCATCTGGCAAACCCGAAGATCACGGTCCGCACCGTCGATTTTTTACGGGACGCCGGCGCGGCGCAGAAGCTGAAAACCGACTACAACCTGGGCGCGACATCGGACAAGAATCTGGTGATCTTCGACTGCCAGGGAAAGGTGAAGCGGGTGGAGGGTGACGTGCTGGCGCGCTACGTCCTCGAACAAGTCCAGAGCGACAGTGAGTTGCAGTTTCGCCGCAAGCCGACGGAGTTCCTTGGCGAACTCTGGTTTACGGCGGCGCTGCTCGACGTCTCGAGTCCGCATCCATTGAAAGCGTATTTTTTGACCGGCCACGGCGAACACCGGATTGACAGCGGAGATGAATTGACGGGGTATCTGAAGCTGGCTGCGGTATGGCGGCAGAATTACATCGAGGTGCAGCCATTGACGCTGGATGGCACCAATGCCATTCCCGCAGATGCCAACCTGCTGGTGATCGCGGGTCCGACCCGCATGATCCCGGAGAACGAGGTGGAGAAACTCGATGAGTATATGGCCCATGGCGGGCGCCTCTTCATATTGTTCAACGCGCAATCGCTCGATCGAGAAATCGGAATCGAGCGGATTTTGGCAAAGTGGGGAGTGCGGGTAGGACGCCAGATCGTCGTCGATCCGGAACACACAGCGTCAGGATCGGAGGTCATCGTCAGCGCCTTCAGCAAGCATCCCCTTGTCAATCCTTTGCTTGGATCGGGCATTTACATGATTCGGCCGCGCCCGATCGGCCGGTTGGCCTCGGCCTTGCAAGCCGCTGATGCGCCGCAGGTGGAAGAAATTGCCTTCACGGGCGCCAAGGCGACTCTTTATGGTGTGCCTGATTTTCCGCCGCAACGGCTTCCGTTGGTGGCGGTGGTCGAGAAAGGAGCCATTCAAGGGGTCGTCAGTGAACGAGGCGCCACCCGCATAGTCGTGGCGGGCGATTCCCTGTTCCTTGGAAATCACCAACTTGATTTGCTGGGCAACCGGGATTTTGCCGCTTACGCCGTGAACTGGCTGCTCGATCGCTCGCAACTGCTGCAAGGGGTGGGACCCACCAAAATACACGAATACCGATTGGTGATGACCCGCTCGCAATTGCGTCGCGCCCAATGGCTTCTGCTGGCTGCCATGCCCGGCACGGTGCTCGCCATGGGCGGTCTGGTATGGCTTCGAAGACGTCGTTAATGCAGCCCCGGCGCACGATTTTTTGGCTGATTCTGGCGGCCCTGTTGTTGGGCGGAGTGCTCTGGCAACAGCACCGCCCGCGTCCAGGCGCGCTCCCGCAGGCGCCGGTGCTGCCCGAGTTTCATCCGCGGGACATCCTGACGATCCAGACGCGCCCGGCAGGTCCCCAGCAACTTGAAATCCGCGCGCAACGAGGCAAGGACGGCTGGATGCTGACCGAACCACTCGCCTTTCCGGCGCAGTCCGCGAGCATTGATGGATTGCTCGAGATCTTGAGGAAGCTCACCCCCGCGGCCGTGATCAGCGGAAGCGAATTAATCGTCCGGCCCAACACGGATGCCGAGTACGGGTTCACTCCGCCGCGCGCGATTTCGATCATCCTGCAGCAGGCCAATTCGCGGCTGCATTTATTGGTGGGCAACCGCACCGCGCCGGGCGATCAGGTGTTTTTGGAGGTGGTCGGGCACGAGGCGATTTACGTGGTGGACGCGGACCTGCTCAAGCATCTGCCGGCCTCGGCGGACGACTGGCGGGACCGCTCGCTGGCGCCGGGCGCGCCGTTCGCCTTCGATCGCATCTGCCTGACCAACGCGCCGGCTGGCTTTGCGGGCGGCGCCCCCTACGGTTGCGAGCTGACCTGGGACCGCCGCGCCCGGCGCTGGCGCATGACCTTTCCCCTCGAGGCGCGGGCGGACAATGCCCGGATCGAGGCTTCCCTCGAGAAACTCCGCGCACTGCGCATCCAGGATTTCGTCTCGGACGAGGCGCGCGCGGATCTGGAACCGTTTGGACTGGCGGCGCCGGAGTTGGAGGTGGCGCTGCACGTTCAGACGAATCGGGCGGTGTTGCTGCAATTCGGAAAGGCCGTTGGCACCAATGGCCTGGTGTACGCGCGGCGGGTCGGCGAAACCGCGATTTTCACAGTGCCTCGTGAACCGCTCGCCGGCTGGCGCGGCTCGGTCAACGATTTCCGCGAGCCCCATCTGGCTGACCCCGCGCAGCCGGTGGACTGGGTGGACGTCCGCGCCGAAGGAGAGTTTCGACTGGAGCGGCAGACAAACAACACCTGGACCATCCAACCGGACCACCTGCCTGGAGACCCCGAGCTGGCGCGGCGGTTTATCGCCTTGCTGGCTGGAGTGGAAATCCAGGAATTCAAAGATGCGGTAACGGGGCCGGATTTGGCCGAATACGGACTGGCGGAGCCCTGGCGACGGTACACCCTCGGCTGGGGCGCCGGAGCCAGCGACCGACTGCAATTGGATTTCGGCGTCAGCACCAACCAGCCGGGGCGCATTTTTGCGCGGCGCTCGGACGAAACATCGGTTTACGGGATAAACACCAACCAGGTCTGGCGGCTCCCCGCGGCGGGCTGGGAATTGCGGCGGCGCCGGCTCTGGTCCTTTGCGATCGAGGATGTCGCGGCGGTCACCATCAGTGAAGCGGACGACAAGCGGCGTCTGCTGCGCCGGGGGGAGTATTCCTGGTCCCTGGCCCCGGGCTCGCAAGGGATCATCAACGAATTGGCGGTCGAGGAGACCGTCCGGGCGCTGACGATGGCGGAGGCCAACGCCTGGGTGGCTTGCGGCGAGACGAACCTTGCCCCATTCGGATTTTCCCCCCGGCCCTATGAAATTGTCCTGGAGTTGAAAAACGGAGAGAAACCGGCGCTGTCACTGGGCGGCGAATCGCCTTCCGGCTTCTGGTTCGCGGCCGTTCCGCTGGCGGGAAAGACCTGGGTGTTTGAACTTTCGCCCGTTCTGTGCCGCGACCTGCTCAGTTACCTGCGCCCGCCGGCCCGCGCGGCGCGGTGATCGAGTATGCCTCCACCCTCCCAGCGCCGGTTCTGGCGGAGATGCCGGATCTACTTCCGCCGGGCGCGCATCTCCGTCTGGCTGCTGTTGTTGCTTTTGCTGGGCGCCCTCCTCTACGTGAACCAGGCGGGCCTGCCCGGCCCGCTGCAACGTCCCCTGCTGGAGCGATTGCGCGAGCGCGGCGTGGACTTGCGGTTCTCGCGGTTGCGGTGGCGCTGGTTCGAGGGGGTCGTCGCGGACCAAGTGCGCTTCGGCGGGCTGGATGATCCCGGCGCCCCGGAGTTGAGCGCGGCGCAAGTCCGGCTGAAGCTGGGCTGGCGCTCCTCCCGCCCGCATGTTCAGTTGGAGGGCCTGGTCCTGCGCGATGGCCGGCTGACGCTGCCGCTAGCTCACGGGCAGCTCCCCCGGCGCGCGCTGGAGATCACCAACCTCCAAACCGACCTGCGCATGCTGCCGGGGGATCGTTGGGCCCTGGATAACTTTAACGCTGGCTTTGCCGGGGTGCGGCTGCGCCTATCCGGGGCAGTCACGAACGCGTCGAAAGTGAGAGACTGGAGCAAAGCCACGCCCAGCACCGCCACCCGGTCGGGGCAGTGGGAGCGCATCCTCGGTCGAATCGACGACCTGCGGCAAAGCCTCGAGTTTGCCGGCGCCCCGGAGCTCCGAGTGACCGTGGCGGGGGATGCGCTTGATCCACGCAGCTTCGAGGCGCGAGTCTTCGCCACGGCCAGCGCAGCGCGGAGCCCCTGGGGCCGGTATCGCGAAGTCCAACTCACCGGCCGTTTGTTTCCCGCCACCGGCGGCGTTTCGGTGGCTGAGTTGCGGCTCGACGCGGCCGAAGCGCGGACCCCCTGGGGAACGGTCACGAATTTCACATTGAATTCGAGCGCCACTTCCGCGGAAGGCGAGACGAACCTGGTGCGCGGCCGCCTGGCCCTGTCCGCCGATGGAGTGCGAACCCGCTGGGCGGTCGGACGACATGCCGCCCTGGAGGCGGAGTGGCTGCACTCGATCACTAATCCGGTGCCGCTCTCTGGAACGGCGCGGTTCGAAGGCGCCCAAATCGCCAGCCGCTGGGGAGCGGCGCAAACTTTGGAATTGCGCGCGCGCCTTGCCGAGCCGGCCGGCAGCCCCGGCCGCAATCTGGATTCCCGTCTGGGCTGGTGGACGAATCTCTGGCCGTATCGGCTCGAACTGGCTTTCACCCTGAACGATGCGCGCTACCGGGAGCTGCGGTTGGACGATCTGACGTGCTCAGGCTCCTGGAACGCCCCGCTGCTGGTGGTAAGCAATTTCAACTCGAGCCTGTACCGCGGCCAGGCGTCGGTCGCGGCGCAACTCGAGGTGGTTTCGCGCCGGCTCACGGCGCAAATAGACTCGAGCGTGGATCCCATCCGGGTGGCCGCTGCCCTGCCCGAGGCCGCGCGCCGCTGGCTCGAGGATTTCGAGTGGTCCGCCCCGCCGCAGGTCCGGGCGGCCATCGGCCTGACGTTGCCAGCCTGGACCAACCGCGCTTCGGACTGGCTGGACGAAGCGCGGCCCACGCTCGAGCTTTCGGGTGACTTGACCATCCCCACCAACGCGGCGTATCGCGGGTTGGAGATTTTGGGCGCCTCCGGCCATGCCGATTACTCGAATCGCTGTTGGCACTTATCCGCCCTGCGGCTGCGCTCGGCAGCCGGAGAGTTGGCGGCCGAACATCACCTGGACGAGAGGACGCAGGAGTTTTCCTGGCGCTTTCACAGCACGATCCGCCCGGAGAGGCTGCGTCCGCTGCTGCCAGCGGATGGGCAAAAGGCGCTGGATCTTTTCCAGTTTTCGAGCGCGCCCTGGATCGAGGGAGAAATTGCCGGACGCTACAGTGAGCCGCAAACGCTGAGCGCGGCAGGCCGGGTGGCCGTGACCAATTTCTTTTTTCATGGCGAACCATTGGACCGCGTGGAAACTCGCGTCGGTTACACGAACCGGGCGGTGCATTTCGGCGATCCCTTCGTGGTGCTCGATGGGCGAACGCTGCGGGCGGAGTCGGTGGTGGCCGATTTTGCGGCGCGGCGGGTCCGTCTGGACCAGGCGCGAGGCGTCGCCGATCCCATGCGCATCGCGCGGATGATCGGGCCGCATATCGCGGAGACGCTTCAGCCCTATCAATTCGCCACTCCCCCAAGGGCCAGCGTCTCGGGCGACATTCCGATGGAGGGCGAAATCGGCGCTGACGTCTGGTTTCGGCTGGACGGCGGGCCTTTTCATTGGTGGAAAGTGAATCTGCCGCAAATCCAGGCCGATCTGCGCTGGAAAGACGAAAGCCTTCTGATCACGAACGCGCACATGACACTGTATCACGGATGGGGGACGGGCTGGGCGCACTTTGATTTTCCGCGGCGCCAACCCGCCGCCTTTCAATTCGAACTGCGCTCGGAAGGCGTGCGGCTTGAGGCGCTGATGGCGGATCTCTCGAGCCAGCCGAATCATTTGGAGGGAGATCTGGACAGTTCCATCTCGATTACCCGGGCGAATACCGAATCCACCGAGAGCGTCTTCGGTTATGGTGAAGTGCAATTGCGGGATGGGCTGCTCTGGGATATTCCGATGTTTGGAAAACTCACCCCGGTGCTGGACAGCATTTCTCCCGGCCTGGGCCATGCCCGCGCCAGCGCCGGGAGGTGCGGCTTTGTGATCACCAATGGCGTCATCCTCTCCGAGGATCTCGAGATACGGGCGCCCACCATGCGGCTGCAATATCGCGGAACGGTGGACCTGCACGAACGCGTGAAGGCGCGCGTGGAAGCCGAATTAATGCGGGATATGTGGGTGGTCGGTCCGCTGGTGAGCACGGTGCTGTGGCCCTTCACGAAAATGTTTGAATACAAAGTGACCGGCACGCTGGGCGACCCGAAGCTGGAGCCAGTATATTTTCTTCCCAAGTTGCTGGCCGTTCCGCTTCATCCGTTCCGCGCGTTGAAGAGCATGCTGCCGGAGGACCGAGGATCGCGAGGCAACCCGGGTGAAGGGGCCGTCCCGCCCGCCGCGCCTTAACCTTGTCGCGCCCGGTAAATGCGGTTGAGTTTGATTCCCCGGGAAGGTATTTCTTGGGTTGTGCGGCGCGTGACTTTTCTTCTTGTTCTATTCGCGGGTGCCTTCGGCTTGTTCGCCGGCGAGGGCCGGGTGATTAAAGTCCTCCCGGAGTTCATCGACCTCAAAGGGCGCGCCTCCGTCTCGCCAAGCCTTTACGACCGGGATGCCTATCAGCACCAACTGCGGCTGCACCCGGCGCGACGGTCGGGCATTCGCTACTACACCCAGTGGAAAGTGAAGCCGCCGGTTTTCGGGCTGGTGAAACTGCGGTTGGAGCTTCGCGGCGCCGCGCGGGGCGATCTGCCGCGCCAGAAAACCCTGGAACAATCGATCACTCCCGGCGGCCGGTTTAGCCATTGGACAACGATCGAGCTGGCCGGAACGGATTACCGCGAGTTTGGCGAAGTCACCGCCTGGCGGATGACGCTGTGGGAGGGAGATCAATTGCTGGGCGAACAAAAATCTTTTCTTTGGTAGCCGGCCTCAAAGGCGTTCTGGAGCAGGCGTGAAACATTGGCATCGATTATCGCACGAGCAGTACCTGTGGAGACAAGGCCTGGAGCGCGTGGCAGGGGTGGACGAGGCCGGTTGCGGACCGCTGGCCGGTCCCGTGGTGGCCGCGGCCGTGGTGTTCCCGCGCGCGTGGCTGAAATCCGGTTTGAGCGCGAAACTGCGCGGATTGAATGACTCGAAGCTGCTGGACTCCAAGCAGCGCGAGAAGTTTTTCCTGCGGCTCACCGGCGATCCCCAAATCCGCTGGGCAATTTCGGCAATGGACGTGGAAACCATCGACCGGATCAACATCCGCCAGGCGGCCTGGCGCGCCATGCAAACCGCCCTGGACCAAATCACGCCCCGGGTGGAACATGCTTTGATCGACGGGTTGAGGATCAAATGGCTGTCCTACCCGCAAACGGCCCTGGTGGATGGCGACGCACGATGCTACTCGATTGCGGCGGCCAGCGTTTTGGCGAAAGTCACTCGAGACCGATTAATGACCGAATTCGACGCGCGATATCCGGGCTACGGATTTGCGTCGCATAAAGGCTACTACACACCCCAGCATTACGCCGCGATCCAGGCGTTGGGCCCGTGTCCGATCCATCGCCGCAGCTTTTGGCCTTTCCGTCCAGTGGAGACTCCGCTGGAACTTTTCCCCGACTTGCCACCTATCGACTCCCGCAAAGCCGCGGCGGCTGGCAAAAAGGATGCGGAATCAGTTCTCCCCCCGCCGAAAACGCACCTGGAACTGTTTTCTTTCATCGGGCCTGAACCATGACGGGAATCATGCCCGCCGGGCGCAATGGGCCAGCGGCTTAAGCGCCTTTGAGGCGCGTGGCGGCTCAATGAGATCCGGAAAGCTCCAAAATGATTTCCAAAGGTACCTTGAGCCAGTGCGGGCGGAGGGCCAGGTCTTGCCCGATCTCGAGCAGAGCATGGTTGAGCAGATACGCTTGGAGGAGCAGCTCAATTTCAGCCGGATCTTCGGGAACCAATCTGGCGTCGCCAAGATTCTCCAGATAGGAACGTGTGAAAGCGGCGCTGACGGCGTGGTTCCAATACTGCGCCCAAGGCTCAAACGCGGGCAGGTTTTCCGGCGATAGGCTGCCTCGATCCACATGTTGGTGCAAGCCTTCCCAGGCCGCATAGCGGAAAGAGCAAAGCATCCCGGCGATATCGCGCAGCGGCGATCGCTTGATGGCGCGCTCACTCAAGGCCGCCTCTGGCTGCCCTTCGAAATCAATAATGAGAAAGTCTTTGCCCGTCCAAAGGACCTGGCCCAGATGATAGTCACCGTGAATGCGCATCCGCCGGGCGCGCAGTGGGCGCTGGAAAGTAACCCGGTAATGCTCGATGATCTCCTTTTCCCGCGCGAGGACGCTCTCCGCGAGATCGGCAAGGCCCGGAGGAATGGCGCCGAGTTCGCGTTGCAGGCGCCGCAGTCCACGGGTGGCCAGCGATCGCATGGATTGGAACAAGCCCCGGACAAAATGCGCGGTGAACGGCTCGGGCGCGAAAGCGGGGATCTCCTCGTCCAGCAACGCGACGTGCAGTTCCGCGGTACGCCGGCCCAGCAGCCGTGCGGATTCCAGAAAGGTCCCGATCACCTCGGGCGCTCCAGGGAAGGACTCTTCCGCCGCCGACACGCGCCAGCCACGAGGATAGCGCGGGAGAGCTTCCCCCCTGGCGTGCGAGGTTCCGATGCGATCGTAGTAACGGCCCAGAGCTCCGAGAGTGAGTTGCCAGGCATCTTTGCCGTCGCGAGCGAATTGGTGCAGGACGGCGATGGTGAAGCTCTCGGCGCCGGCGGGACGATACTCGAGGGCGCCGGCTACCGCCGGGACATTGGCGAACTGCTTTTCGGTGAGAAAACGGCCAACCTCCAACTCGGGGTTTACGCCGGGATCAAGACGCCGAAACAGCTTGAGCATTAGCTCATCCCCAAATTGGACTGAACTATTGCGTTGGCGCCCGGCCCAACGGCAGGGCGGCAGATTACCCGGGGCCAAATCCCGGCCCAAAGCGCTGCACGAGCCGTGGACCGCGCCGCCGATTCCGCGGCTTATTCCCGATTCCAGGGACAACGCAAGCAACGCCCGGCAAAAAGCGGGATCCTCCAGGCCGTCGTGCAGCACTCCTTGCGCCGCGCCATCCCACCAAAGTTCCGCCAGCAACAGATGCGGCGCCCGGACGCCGAGCGTTTGACCCGCCTCGCCGCGGGCAAACGCCAACGGCAAAGAATAGACCTCCGCCTCACCCTGCACGAAATCGGCCTGCGCGAGCAGGAGAACCCCCGGAGAGGCCTCTCCGGCGGGTACGGGAATCACATCCACCACGGAGACCTCCTTAAGCGTCCGGCCAGCCGAGCCAAACCAGTGTTGAGCGCGAAGGTAGTCGGGCAACAATCGTTCGAGGGCGGCCTTGAATCGGGGCTTGAACGCGTCGGTCCACCCGCTCGCCAACACCAGCGCGGGGAGTTCGCTCGCGCGCGCGGGAGGTCGTGAGGAGCGGGAGGTCGGAGTCTCCAGCGAAAACCAGTAAAAGGAATGGGGTCCCAGCGTCAAGGGATACGGACGATGGGTGATTGCAGGAAACTTGGTGCGTCCAAACAATTCGACCGGCACGCGCTGCTTAAAAACGGAGAGATCCAAGGCCACCGGCTGGACAAAGCGCGAAAGGTTGGCCACCACCAGCAGGGTTTCCTCCTCGTCCCGCAGGACATAGGCCAGAATGCTGCGGTTTCCCGACTGCAAAAACTCGCATGAACCCTCGCCCAGGGCGCGCCATTTCTTGCGCAGCGCCAGGAGCCGACGCATCCACCAAAGCAGCGAGTGCGGATTGCCTAACTGCGCCTCGACGTTCACCGCCTCGTAATGATATTCCGGATCGTAAATGATCGGCAAATAAAGCGCCTGCGGGTTGGCGCGAGAGAAACCGGCGTTTTTGTCCGAGCTCCATTGCATGGGTGTGCGCACGCCGTCGCGATCCCCCAGGTAGATGTTTTCCCCCATGCCGATTTCGTCGCCATAGTAAAGCACCGGGGTTCCGGGCAGCGAAAAGAGCAGCGCATTCAACAACTCGATGCGCTTGCGATCGTTCCCCAGCAGAGGCGCCAGCCGCCGGCGAATGCCCAGGTTGAGCCGCGCCTGCTGCACATGGGCGTACATCCGGTACATGTAATCCCGCTCCTCGTCGGTCACCATCTCGAGCGTCAATTCGTCATGGTTGCGGAGGAATAGCGCCCATTGGGCGGTGGGTGGAATCGGAGGCGTTTGCGAGAGAATCTCGACGATGGGCGCGCGATCCTCGAGTCGCAACGCCATGAACAATCGCGGCATGAGGGGAAAATGAAAGGCCATGTGGCACTCATCACCCGCTCCCCCGCCGAAGTACGCCACCGCGTCCTCCGGCCATTGGTTGGCCTCGGCCAGCAACATGCGATCGCCGTACTTGGCGTCCACATGCGCCCGCAGCCGCCGCAGAGCCTCGTGCGTCTCCGGCAGATTTTCGCAACTGGTGCCCTCCCGTTCATAAAGGTACGGCACCGCGTCCAGCCGCAGCCCGTCCACGCCCAGATCGAGCCAAAAGTCCAGCACCTTGACCATTTCATCAAACACCTCCGGATTGTCGTAATTGAGATCCGGTTGATGCGAGAAGAACCGGTGCCAATAATAGGCCTTGGCTGCCGGGTCCCAGGTCCAGTTGGAACCCTCGATGTCCTTGAAGATAATGCGCGCGCCCTGGTATTTGGTAGGCGTGCCGCTCCAAACGTAGAAATCACGCCAGCGGCTGCCCGGCTCCGCGCGGCGCGCCCGCTCGAACCAGGGGTGGCGATCCGAGGTGTGGTTCATGACCAGCTCGGTGATCACGCGCAAACCCCGCTGATGCGCCGCTTTCAAGAAACTTTTGAAATCTTCCAGCGTCCCGTAATGGGGATGCACGCCGAAATAATCCGCGATGTCGTAGCCGTCATCGCGGAGCGGGGAGGGATAAAACGGCAGCAACCACAGCGCGGTCACCCCCAAGTCCTTCAAGTAGTCGAGCTTGCTTTCGAGGCCCTTGAAATCGCCAATGCCATTGCCGTCGCTGTCACAAAAGGCGCGCACATGCAATTCATATAACACCCCGGTCTTGTACCAATAGGGATCCTGATCCAATCCATCGCGGCCCAGCCCGCGGGAAGCGTTCGCAACAACCATATCAAGCAGCGCCCGGCCGGCTCGCTGGCCATTCTAGCCCAGGCCCGCCGAATCCTCCGCGAGCCTGGCCGAGCCGCCGCCGTGCAAACTTATCCTATTCTGCCACATCCAGCGCGCCGCGGCGAGTGGGGAGGGTGGATAAAAGCAGGCCGGCCGCGAAAGCTCCTCCTCAATTTAATGAGGGGGAACCGCAGTCCATCGCCGTAGCGCGCTAGAGAAGATCCCCGGGAAATCCGGCTGAACCCCGCCGCGTGTCAGCGGACCAATTTGAGCGCGATCTGCTTTTCAATTTCGTGCGCCAGATCCAAATCGGACCCGCCGCCTTTGGTGCGGGCTTGCACCGCCACGCGAGTCATCTTGGGATCGGTCTGCTCGGCGCGCACCCAGACCGAGCGTTCGTTGACCTTGCCCTCTACCGTCTTCACCAGATTGGTTTCTGAGTACAACGTGCCCTCGTTCACCAGGGCGCCATTGAACTGGATGACCGCCTTGGCCGCTTCGTACACTTGGTTCACCGGCCGCTCATAGTAGCCGATCACTTGGTCCTTGACGAAGGGAACACCGGCGGTGCTCCGGCCAGTAACCGTCTTTACGCACCCGGCGCAAACCACCACTGCCAGCAAACCGAGGAAAATCTTCATCTTCATGCCCCGTATGCAATCACATTCCGGGAGCCGGTCAAGTGCGGACTTCCAGCCAGCCGGGAGTCACCCCGCTTAGGATGACGACAACTTCGATCCGCCGCCCAGTTCCTGGCGTTCGAGCTCACGCAAGCGTTGCACCTTGGGCAGGGAGCGCCCGGCCTCGAATTCAGAGCCGAGCCAAGCGGAGACAATTGTCTTAGCCAGTTCGGGACCGATCACGCGCGCGCCGAGAGTCAGCACTTGGGCGTTATTGCTCTTGCGGAGCCGCTCGGCGGAATAAACATCATGGCAGGTGCCAGCGAACACACCGGGGACTTTATTGGCCGCCATCGCCATCCCCAAGCCGGTGCCGCAGATAAGAATGCCGCGATCAAACTCGCCCGAAGCGATGCGTTTGGCGAGATTATGCCCGATGTCCGGGTAATCGATCTTTTGGGTTCCGAGAAGGTTCATGTCCTCCACTTCGGCGCCAGCGTCGCGCAGGTGTTCGATCAACATGCGCTTCAACTCCAGACCGGCGTCGTCGCAATCGATCACGATTTTTGCCCGCGAGGTCTGATTAGGATTGTCAGTCGTTCCGCTCATAAAACATTATTTTTTCGTCCCTTTGGGCGCTGGCGCGCCACCTGCCACCTTTGAACCATAGCCATGGGCCTGGGCGGGCCAGGCGCAGGCAAAAAGCAAAGTGCCGAGCAGGGCCACGCCGCTCAAACCCGTAAGGGCGACGTTCCAGCCGTAATGCTGAACCAGCGTGCCGAGGCCCCAGCCCGACACCAGGGTGCTGGCATAACCAAACACCCCGGTAAAGCCGATGGCGGTGGCGGCCAGCCGTTTGGTGGCCAGATTGGCGGTAACCGTGCCGACTAATGCCTGCGGGCCGTATATGCAAAAACCGGCGCCGCAGAGCATGGCGGCGCTGAGCCATACCGAATGCGTGGGCAGCTTCCAGAACAGGAACACGAACAGGGCCGCCAGCCCCATAAAGATGACACAAACCCGCGCCCCTCGCCCCCCAAAGACCCGATCCGTCAGCCAGCCGCTCACCAGCATGCCTACCACTCCCGAGACCTCGAAACCGGCGACCATCCACCCAGCGCGCTCGAGCCTCATGCCCTTCATCTCGGTGAGCAGCGTGGGGCCCCAATCGAGCACGGCGTAACGCACGATGTACACAAAGAAATTCGCGAGCGCCAACAGCCAGATGTATTTGTTGCGAAAGACTTGGTTGAGCAGGGCGGAGGAAAACTCGCTGGCGGGCTGATGGGCGGTGCCTTCGACCTCGGGCAAACCAAGGGACGGCGGCGTATCCCGCAAAGCAGCCAACAAAAAAACCGAAGTAAGGAGGGCCAGACCCGCGGGAACAAAAAAGCAAAGCCGCCAGCCGCGGGTGGCCAGATAGCCGCACAAGATGACCACCAACCCCGCGCCGATCGAGTGCGAGGTGTTCCAAATTGAAAAATTGGTCGCCAGTTGCTTGGGCGGAAACCAATGCGTCATGAGGCGGGCGCAAGGCGGAAAACCCATCCCTTGCACCCAGCCGTTGAGCATCCAAAGCAACCCCAGAGTTAAAACGGCGGAACTGAGCCCGAAAAAAATGTTCACCACCGCCGAGAGGACCAAACCCACGACCATGAACACCCGGGCATTCGCGCGATCGCCCAAAAATCCATTGGCAAATTTCGACACCCCATAGAGCAATCCATGCAACGTCAAAAAAAGTCCCAGGTCGCTCTTGCTGATCCCCAGATCCTTCCCCATCGCGGGCATGGCGATGCTGAGGTTCTTCCGGACGAAATAAAACATCGCATAACCGATGATCGTGGAAATCAGAATGCGCCGCTGCCAATAGCGATATTGGGCTTTGATCTCCGTCTCGTCCTGGAGCATGACCGGCGCGGGGGGGGCGGGAGCGAAGATTCGCAAGGCGCCCCTCAGCCAGGTGCGAGGGATGGCAGGCGCAGTCTCCGGAGCCAGGGAGGGAGGCGCGCTCATCGGCGTAGCTCGCCGTCAGCGGCCATCCATTTTGCAGGTTCAGGCGCGCGCCCGCGCCCGCCGGTTGCCGGTCCAACTCGGAAACTCATTCCCGCGCCTTCGGAGCGGCCGGAGCGCTCGGGGAGTAATAATCCTGCACCGCCTGGCGGGTGACGACCGGATGATCCGTGGCAAAGGACATCACCCCCAAATCCAAAAGCTGCCAGTAAGTCTCCGGCCGATCCGCGCCCCAGGGAAGAGACTGGTAGAGAATGCCGCGCGCCCTCAGTTCCGCCCCCACTTCGCGCAGGAATTTCCGGGAGAGATCAAAGGGTTCAACGGCCGGCGCGTTGGTGTTCATTCGCACATGCAACTGAAGTTGGGTGATCCCGGCGAAGCCCTCGATCCGCAGCTTCGCCAGCCTCTCGGCAAGCTGCTCCTCCGTCCCGCCCATCCAGTGCAGCGTGTCCGATTCGGGCATCAGCCGCTTCCATTGCTGGATTAATTCGTAGTGGGTGGTGGTAAACAAAATCTGACGGGTGACCTCGTGTTGCCGCACCTCGCGAGCCAATTGGTCCAGATCCACATTTTTAATGTCCAAATACAGATGACGCTTCGGTTTTCCCCGCATCAAAGCGAATACGTCAGTGATGCGCGAAACCCGCCGCCCGAGGAATTGCTCCCCCTTCCAGCCGCCGACATCCAACTTCGACAACTCGGCAAAGGTAAGATCGGCCACCCCTTTCTTCCGCAACTCGGCCGGGGCGTTCCGCACGGTCCGTTTGAAACTGCCGTCGTGAAAAGCGACGATCACTCCATCCTTCGTGGTGCGTAAATCAGCCTCGGGCCAGGTGCCCAGTTTCCAGCCCAGTTCAAAAGCCTCCAAGGTGTTTTCTGGCGCCATCTCCCCCGCCCCACGGTGACTCTGAATGACGAACTGCGCCAAAGGCAGTCTTTCGCGAACCGTCCAGTCGCCGGGCGTGGAGGTCGTCGTGGCCGCCCAGGCGCTCCCGGCCAGAGCGATGGCGGCGGAAAAACAAATATTTCTAAGCATAATCAAACGCGTGGCTTCGGCCACGCCTGATGGCTAGGGATGATGCGACGGCGTCGAGGCCGCGTCAAAATAATTTCCCTGAATTTCGTCACGATCCGCTGTCAACGGGCAGAATTC
>JBDHQH010000068.1:0-18216 GCA_039806935.1 Verrucomicrobiota bacterium | reverse complement strand
CGACGGGAAATCCAAACAGGGCCGGGATGGTCTTCCACGATTCATCGGGGGAGGGATCCTCGAGGCGCGCCCGCTCGGCGATTTGCTCGACTTTGTGCAGCGCCAGCGCCTCGCGCATCCGCGCATTCATCGGATCCGGCGCCGGCGCCGCGCCCTCCGGGATGGCCTCAAATTCCCGCGGGTCGAACCAGACCACGCCGCAGGGTTTGCAGGCATCCAACTCCAGCGGCGGCTCCGCCGAGTGAAACCCGCGCATGGGCCGGGCGCAAAAAGGGCAGGCGCGCTCCGTAAGCGTCGAGTGCGCGTTGAGCTGGCGCAACAACCGCGTGATCAACCGGTCGCCCGCAACCCGGCGAATCTGCGGAAAAGTCACCGCGCGCCCGGCGCAGTTGTCGCATCGAAAGAACAATCCCTCGCGTTGACGGACCGTTCGAAGCGGACTCTCGCAATGGGGACAGACCGGCATGCGCCCAGCCCGGGTTCAGGTGCGCTAGCCCGCCTCGGCCTGGCGGATAATCCCGATCACCTCGTCCGGTTGCCGCGCCTCGAGCAAGTCCTGCCGCACTCTGGGATCGCGCAGCAACCGGCTGAGCCGCGCCAGCACCGACAGATGCTGCGTGACGGTGGGCGCCACGAGCAGGAAGAACAACTTCGCCGGAGCCAGATCAATCGAATCGTAAGGAATGCCCTCCGCGTGGCGCCCAAAGACAATGATCGGATGATCGATCAGCCCCACCAGCGCGTTGCGCGCGTGCGGCAACGCCACCCCGTCACCGATGCCCGTGCTGTGCAGTTGCTCGCGCTCGTGCAAGGCGCGAAGCAGGGTTTGGCGGGAGGCGGGCTCGTTCTGGAGCTCGGGAATCTGGCCCACCAACTCGCTCAGCACGGTTTCCCGGTCGGGCCCGCGCAGGTCGAGATTGATCGCCGTCGGTTTCAGCAAATCGCTCAATCGCGGCGAGGTCGGATTCTTCATAGGCTCGCTCAGCTTATCCCCGCCCCCCGCGGCTCGAAAGCAAAAAGGCCGCGCTCGCGCGCGGGGCGATTCAGACACTGACCCTTCGCAGCGCAAGCGGATATGCTCGCGGCGGCCATGGCTGTGACGCCCGCCATCCTTTCAGCCCTGCGGCGTTATGTGCGCAAGGCAGTGCGCTTCGATTGGCAGACCCGGACGAAGCAACTTGAAAGGCAGACTGGCTCGGGAATAAAAGATCAAGGCCTCCGCCCAGCAGTAACCGGAGGAGCACAGATGGACGGGTTCATCGCATTGCTAACAAATTGGGTCATTGAGGCCGGCATTGATCGCCGCCACATCTATCATAAAGAAGGCTTGGAGTTGCCTGGTTACTTCCGTCCCACGCATCTGGCGGTTACCTCGCCGCCGCTTCCGCCTCCGAGCCGGTGTTGCCTGAGGCGCCCAAACTCTTCCAGGTCAAACCGCTCAGGAGGAAGCCCTCGCGCGAGCGCGCCGCATCCGCAGGGCCCCTATAACGGAGTAACACCTCCGCTGGCGCGCTTGGGGTGGACACCCTATGGAAGCGCGCGGTCTGATCTGATTTAATGACCTCGTCGTAAAGATGGTCAGTTTGGGTCGGGCGGTCTTCTGGTGGGAGACCGCCCGTTTTCTTTACCGAATCGTTTCGTAGTGCCGTTGGCGCAAGTCGCCGAACCAGGATTGCAGCCAGACTTTGAGCCACAGCCACGCCAGCGGCCACATCCCGCAATGTTCATACCGGCGCATCGAGGTCACTGCCGAGGCCTCGCCGATGTATTGATAAGCGCCGTAGCGTTTCAACCGGCGGTTGAGTTGGCTGTTCTCGCGCACCTCCAGCGCTTCATCAAACCCGCCGCCAAGCAGAAATTGATCTTTCCAGCAGAGCATGACCCCGGAGCTGCCGGGATGCAGCGAAAGCCGGTGGGATAAATTTTTGAGGAAATAAACCAGTCTGAGAGAGGCGCGCCGGACGTCGGGGCAGCCGCGGATGGTTCCCGCGGCGCTCGCCCGCGTGAAGCGCTGCGCAATCACCCGCAACGCCATCGGTTCCAGCAGCGTGTCAGCATCCAGAAACAACAGCAACTCACCCCGAGCCAGCTTGGCGCCCAGGTTGCGCGCCACCCCCAAACCTTTGCGCGAAAGCACAATCAATCGGTGGCAGCGGCCTTCCGCAACCTCGGCAGTGCGATCCGAGCACCCATTGGCCACGACAATGACCTCATAACGGCCGCAATTCTGCCGCCGCAAAGCTTCGAGCGTCGCTCCCAGATAACGCTCCTCATCATGAGCGGGAATGATCACGGAAATCATCCTTGCCGACCGGGCCTGCGAAGGGCGGCACCCCCCCGCGCGCGTGCCCATCCGAAGCCGGCAGGAGAGTTCAGGGAAACCGCGGTCTCGTCGCGGCAAACGAAATTCTCGCTCCATGTCATAACTTCCTCTGTCTGGCTGGAGCGCAAAATTGGGGCGAATCCCCCGCGCCTTTGGTCGAGGAAAGACAAGGGCGCGGCTTCCCCGCGGGATGCCCGGGCCACCCCGCAGGGCACGGGATCAGGCGGATGGCGGCGGCTCGGAGCCGGGCGCAAATTCCTCGATCCGGGCGTTTTTCTCGAGGTAGGCGAGTGTTTTTTCGCTTCTGACCTGCTCGTAAATCTCGTTCACACCATTCCGCTTTTGGAGATCTTTGACCAATTTCTCGGGCGAAATCTGGTAAGCGGCGGCGAGTCGGATAATCCGGGCCGTAACTTCTTCGCCCGTAGCGTCGATATGTTCCTGCTTGGCGATTTTTTCCAACAGGAACGTCAGCTTCACTCGTTCCTTGCCGCCTTGGGCTGCGGCCGAATAGATTTGTTCCTTCTCCTTTTCGATGGCCTCGCGAGACACGCCCCGTTGTGCGTTGTCCCGCACAATGTCATACACTACATGCCGGGTCGCCCGGGCCACCGCGCTTTCGGGCAAATCGAAACTGACCCGGTTCAGCAGCGAACGCACGATCTGATTTCGCGCCTCGCTGCTTTGTTGGTGCGCCAATTCGTTGCCCAGGTCGGTGCGCACACCCTCGCGCAGTTTCTCCACACTTTCCGCGCCGTACTTTTTCGCGAATTCATCATCGAGAACGGGCAAAACCTTCTGCTTCACCTCCACCACCTCGACTTCGTAGCGGCCGGGTTTGCCCGCCAGCTCCGGGTTGATGAAATCCGCGGGAAAAATCAGTTGAACAACGCGTTTGTCGCCCGCTCGCGCCCCGATGAGTTGCTCGTCGAAACCGGGAATGAAGGAAGCGGTTCCGATTTGAATCCAAAAACCCCTTTGCTCGCCGATTCCCGTGGCCGTCGGAGCGAGTTCGGTGATCGGCCTGCCGTCGCTCGTGCCGGTGAAGTTGACCACCACCACCTCGCCCGTTTCGGCGGGGCGGTCCACCTTCTCGTACGTCGCTCCCCGCTCACGCAACAAGTCGATGGCGCGCGCCACATCCTCCTCGGTCACCTGTTTGGCCTCCCGTCGAATGGGGATGCCCTTGTATTCCGGCAACTCGAACTCGGGCGCGGTCTCGAT
The DNA here is from genome assembly GCA_039806935.1 of Verrucomicrobiota bacterium. Lineage (GTDB taxonomy): Bacteria > Verrucomicrobiota > Verrucomicrobiia > Limisphaerales > UBA8199 > JBDHQH01. The sequence continues at coordinate 14,669 of JBDHQH010000068.1, read as the reverse complement.
GGTCGCGGCAAACTGCATCGGTTTGCCCGCGGCGAACTCGATGATCTCGAGGTCCGGATAGCCGACCACGTCCAGGTTTTGCTCCTGCAACGCGTCCGCATAGGCTTTGGCGACGAGTCGGTGGCGGGCCTCTTCCTCGATGTCTTTGTGGTATTTCCGCGCCACCATCTCCCGCGGCGCTTTGCCTGGCCGAAAGCCGGGGAAAACCGCCTCCTTCTGAAACTCCCGGGTGGCCTTCTGGAGCGCCTCGTCCACCTTCTCCGCTTCGACTTCCACGCGCAGCAGCTTCTTGCAGGCCGCCAGGTTTTCAACCGTCACATTCACAAAAGAGCCTTTCCGTTTTTCGCTGAGGTTGTCCAGCGGGCGACACGCCCGGGAAATTCGCATCCAGCGAGTCGAAAACCGTACGGAAGCCGCTCCCCGCCGTCAAGCGTCCGAAAATCCCAACTTGCGCAAAACCTCCAGCCAAGCTTACTTAATCCTCACGGATCACCGCGAAAGGGTAACCTATGTATCGGATCATCGGAGCGGACCACCAGGAATACGGTCCGGTTTCAGCGGACACAATCAGCCAGTGGATTGCCGAGGGCCGGGTGAACGCCCGCACCCGGATCAAACCCGAGGGCACGGAGGATTGGAAGGCCGCGCTGGAAATCCCGGAATTCGCCCCCCGTTTCGCGCCGCCCACCATCACGCCCCCGTCGGACGCCGCTGATTCCCCCTTCCTGGGATCGCCCGAGGCCGAGGCTCTGGCCCGAACGATTCTGGCCCGGGATTACCGTTTGGAGATCGGCCGCTGCCTCAGTCGCGGCTGGGATTTGACCTTGCGCCATTTTTGGCTGCTGGTGGGCGCCGGCGCGCTGGCAGCGCTGATTTTATCAGCCGCCAACGCGGCTTCTCTGCCCGGGCTGCTCCTCTCCTATGTGGTGGTGGGCGGCTACAATTATCTCTGCCTGAAGTTGATCCGCGGGCAGCGAGCAGAAATTGGCGATCTGTTCGCCGGCTTTTCGCTCGCCTTCGTGCCGCTCCTGCTCTTCAGCGTAGTCGGGCAGTTGCTGGCCGGCCTCGGCCTGCTGCTCTGCGTCCTCCCGGGCATCTATCTGATGGTAGCCTGGCTGCTCTTCACCCCCTTGCTGATCATCGACAAGCGCATCGACTTCTGGCCCGCTATGGAACTCTCGCGCAAGGTGGTCACCCGGCATTGGTGGAGGGTGTTCGCGCTCGCCCTGGTCTGCGGGCTGATTCTGGTCGCCGGAGTGCTGGCCTGTTTCATCGGCTTCTTCATCGCCTATCCCGTTGTGACCGCCGCCATTGTTCATGCCTACGAAGACATTTTTGGCCCGGCAGCGGCGCCCGCCGCAGCCCTGACACCCCCGGCGGACGCGCCGGTTTGATCACGCTATGTACACCGTCATCGGAGTGGATGGATTGCAGTATGGCCCGGTCTCCCTCGAGACCCTCAAGCAATGGCTGGGCGAGGGGCGTCTCGAAGCCGGCTCCCGGGTGCTCGTGCATTCCATCAATCAATGGAAACTGCTCTCGGAACTTCCGGCATTTCGCGCGCCGCCGGCGCCGCCGGCGCCCCCGTCCGCTCGGCGCGCCAATGGGTTCGCCACCGCCGGCCTGGTCTGCGGTCTCGTCTCGCTCACCTTCGGCTTCTGCTGTTGCAACGGCTTTCCCCTCAACGTGGCCGGCGTGGTGTTTTCGCTCATCGCGCTGGCGGACCTCCGGCGCGAGCCGGGACGCCAGTCCGGCGTCGGACTGGCCATGGCCGGCTTGATCACCTCGGGATTGAGTGTGCTGCTGGCAATCGTCTTCTGCCTAATCTTCCTGATCGCGGGCGCGGTCGGTTCCGCCGGGAGGTGGCATGGCTGGTGAGGCCGCGGCGGAGCTCCGAAAACCGGAGTGGCTGGGGTGGGCGGTTCTGGGCGGGGCCGGGCTGGCCGGGGCGGCGTTGTTGTTTGCCTTCGACCCGCTCCACGCCGGGATTTATCCGGTCTGTTGGTTTCACAAATTCACCGGCTGGGCCTGCCCCGGTTGCGGCGGGCTGCGCGCGTTGCACCAGCTCCTGCACGGACATCTGGCCGAAGCCTTCCGCTATCATCCCTTGTTGGTCGCCTTGCTGCCGCTCAGCCTCGCCTGGGCGGCGGGAGACACTCGGCGCGCGCGCTCCGGCCGCCGGCCGTTATCCCTGCGCCCGGGCCTTTGGTGGTGTTTGCTGGCGGGAATCCTCCTCTTCACCATCGCGCGCAATCTGCCGGTGGCCCCGTTTTCCTATTTCGCGCTGCCGCGGTGAGCGCGCAGCGCGGCCGCCCGCAACCTCCGCTCTTATGAAACCACTCGTCTGGACCATTCCATTCCTCCTCCTGGCCAAAGTCTCCCTGGGCCAAAGCCACTATTCCATGGAGACGTATCGCGTCCCGGCCGCCGGGCAGGCCGTGGCGGTGGACGACGCCCATGTTTACGCCATCAACAACACCGCCCTCGAAAAGTATGCCCGGGCCACCGGCAAATTGGTTCGGCAATGGCGGGACACCACCGGGACCTTCAAACATCTGAACAGCGGAGTCATCCTCGATGGAAAACTCTATTGCGCCCACTCCAATTTCCCCGACCTGCCGATGGCCAGCTCCATTGAAATCTTTGATCCGGCGACGCTGGAGCCGATCGGAAGCCACAGTTTTGGCATCGACACCGGATCGGCCACCTGGATCGGCCGGCAGGCCGGAAGCTGGTACGTGGCCTTCGCCCACTATGAGCGCTTCAAAGCCCAAACCGGCAAAGACAACACCTGGACCCAGTTGGTGCGCTACACCCCGGACTGGAAACGCACGGGAGGTTGGATCCTCCCCAAAGAGCTGATCCAGCGATTCGGCAAAATGAGCAACTCGGGCGGCGCCTTCGCCGCGGACGGCAGACTCTACCTGACCGGCCATGACCTCCCGGAACTTTACGTGATCGAATTTCCCCAAAACGGCTACGCCCTCAAATGGATCAACACTCTGGCGGTGCCCTTCGAGGGCCAGGGCATCGCCATCGACCCCGGAGACTCCCGCGTAATGTTCGGAATCAAACGGAGCAGCCGGGAAATCATCCAAATCCGGTGGGAGAAATAGGCGCCGGACAGGCCGGGGCGGAGTCTCTCCGGCCCAAAACTCCTATTTCGGCGGATCGCTAACCCAGGCCGGCCTCAAACAGATCTGGCTAACCCTTGAACTGCTTCTCCCGATGCCAGATGATGTATTTAACATCGGGATGGAGAGCGCAGCCACGTTGGAAGAAGAGCGGTCGCCCGTGATAGTTTTGAAGCGAGAATCCATCCGGACTCGAATCGGTGAATGCTTTCGCGGCGACAATGATTTTAAAATCGTCCGTGATGGACCAGAGCCCTTCGTCAAACATCCAGTGGGCATTCTTCGATAGCGCCAAGCCGTTTCTGGGATCGTCGTTCTTGCTGTCCCGCCGCTGATGGATATGGGCGGCGTCAACAATGGAAGAGCTGGACACCGTCGTCAGGCTGTAACCCGTCAGCGCGCAGGTGAACATGTACGAGGAAACCACCTGAATCCGGAAGCGGGCGTCACGCGCGGTGCTGCGCGCAATTTCGCGCGCTTCGTCCTGGATTTCATCCGCCGTGGATTCCGCCTCCTGCGCGCCGATCCCCGTCAAATCGCCCAACGCAATCCGCTCGCAGGGTGGGAAGTAGCGGGCAATCAGGACGCCGCGGGCGCGACGGCGAAATTCCGCATCCCGCATCGCGGCCAGGAACGACGGGTCTATTTCCACGATTTCTGTGAGACTGCGGTGATTGGAGCGGGTCAAGTCTTTGGTCAGCGGCCGCCAGAATTCCTGAGAGCCAAGATGGTGAAACGGCATTCGCAAATCGGGCTTGGTCGTCCAACGCGCAACAACCACTCGCCAGTATGATTGAAAAAGGAGCGCGAGCCGCGGAGTCAGAGCCAACTTGGTTTCACGGAGCTCCCCTTGCTCCACCAATTCCATCACACCAAGCAGGAGCAGCGCTTTGTGGGGCGCGAAACGCTCCTTGCCCGGGCCGAGCCGCGGGTTGACCGAGGGGTTGAGCGCGGTCAGTTTACGAAGCCATTCGGTTGGTGTCTTCATCGTCGTGATCCCAAAGCCTTCGAAGCCTGCTTCCTGGCATCTTCGAGCGGCACAATGCCAACGGCAGTGTCCGTTTGCCAACGGATTGGCAGCGCAGTTTGCGGACAAGGGGGCCAAAACTCAAGCGCGGCGGCTGGGCTGCCGGGCGGCGTTCAGCGACCCCCCGGCCGCAGGCAACTCGGCGCCCGCCCGCCGCTGACGGCAAGCGCGCCGCGGCCCCGGGATTCCGCCGCGAGCGGCGGTTTCGGCGTCCCCGCCAGCATGGGCCGGCCCCCGCACCCCCGCACCCCGGGCTTGCGGAGGCCGTGCAAATACTTTACTGGTGAGCCAATCAGCGCGGTACCATACGCAGCCTATGTACAAAATCATTGGAGCGGATCAGAAGGAATACGGCCCCGTCTCCGCCGAGCAAGTGCGGCGGTGGATCGCCGAGGGCCGGGCCAACGCCCAGACGCTCGTGCGCCCGGAGGACGGCGCTGACTGGCAGCCGCTGGGGCAAATACCCGAGTTTGCGGATGTGGCCGGCTTCGGTTCCAGCGCGGCGCCCGCCGCCGAGCCCACGACCGGCCTCTCCTCCGAGACTCTGGAGCGGGACTATCACCTGGACATTGGCGACTGCATCACGCGGGGCTGGCGGCTGGTCAAAAAGAATTTCGGGATTCTCTTCGGGGCGGCCGCCGTCATGCTGCTCATCCAGATCCTTCTCTCAGTGGCCACGCGGGTTCCGATTCTCGGGGTGTTAATTTCGCTGGCCTCATTGGTCATCACCGGCCCGCTCACGGCGGGAGTCTATTATGTCTTTCTGGCGGTGGCCCGGGGGCAGCCGGCGGAGGTGGGAGACGTGTTCGCCGGCTTCAAGAGCAGTTTGGGAAACCTCGTTTTGGGCTATCTGATCCCCGCCGCCCTCGCCGGCCTGGCGGCTCTGCCGGGAGCCTTGATTCTGGCTTACCCGCTCTACCGGATGCTCTCCGACCATGCGTTCGAGCCGCTCCTGGGGGCGGCGGCCATCCTGGGCGGCGTGCTCGCGATTCTCCCGGCGATTTATCTGAGTGTCTCCTGGGTTTACACGCTGCCGCTGATCATTGACCGGCGGCTGAGTTTCTGGCCCGCGATGAGCGCCAGCCGGCGCATGGTCGGCAAGCATTGGTGGGCGGTGTTTGGTTTGCTGGTGGCCGGGTCGCTCCTGAATGTCGCCGGCTTCCTCGTTTGTTGTGTGGGCCTTTTTGTCAGCCTGCCCATCTTCTTTGGTGCTATGATGTACGGGTATGAGGTCATGTTCGACGGCCCCGCGGCGCGGGAGGCCTGATCGCGCCCGGGCGCGCAATGCGGCCATCCTGAACCAACTGGCCACGCCCGGCCTGGGGTCGCTATTCGCCGGCTGCCACCTCGAGGGGCTGGGGCAACTGGCTCTGGCGCTCGCCGGATTCGGGCTGCTGCTGGTCTGGTTCATCCAGATGATGATCCGGCTCTACAGCCTCACGGATTTTCATTCCGAGGTTGCGCCAGCCTTCCCCGTCTGGCCGGCGCTGGCGGGAGCCGCTTTCTTCGCGCTGGGCTGGTTCTGGTCTCTTTGGACCAGCTTGCGCCTGTTGCGGCAGGCCGGCGAGGGGCCCGCCGGCCCGGCGCCGCCGAAAATCTAACCCGGGACGGAGACGGGCCCGTCTCCGCCATTCGGACGGCCGCTCGCGATCCGGCGCGCTGGCTACCCGCCCGCCGGGCTGTTACGCTGCCGCCATGCACACCAGCGTGTTTGAGGCGCTGGCGCGGGCCGCGCGCCAGAACGAGCCGGTCGCGCTCGGAATTATCTCCGGCGCGAAAGGCTCGAGCCCTCAGAAAACCGGCGCCAAAGCTTTGTTTTTTCCTGACGGCCGTTTGGCGGGCACTCTGGGCGGGGGCTGTCTCGAGGCCGAGGTGCAGCGCCGCGCCATCACCGCCCTGCGCCGGGGAACGCCGGAAGCTTTCGAGTTATTGCTCGATCACGACTTCGGCTGGGATGACGGCCTGGTCTGCGGCGGGAAGGTCAGGGGTTTGATTCTTCCCGGCGCGGAGCAAATGGGTGAGGCCTTCTGGTCCTCGCTGGCGGCCCGCGCCTCCCTGCTTCGCTGGGGCGTGACCGCCGATTACAAGATCCGTTGGCATCCCGGATCTGCGGCGGAGACGGAGTCCTGGCTTTATGCCGAGGTGGTCTCGCCGCGGTGTGCCTTGTGGATTGCCGGCGCCGGCCACATCGCGCAGGCGGTGGCGCCGCTGGCGTTGGGGCTGGATTTCACGGTGACGGTCTTTGACGACCGCCCGGCCCTGGTGAATCACCGCTGCTTTCCCGCGGAAACCATTCTGCGCGCGGAAACGTGGGAGCGCCTGCTGGCCGAGCCGCCGCCGCAGACGCCCGGCTTCGGTTTAATCGTCACCCGCGGCCATCGCCACGACGCGCTGGTGTTAAAATCCTGGATCAGGCGGCCCTTTGTTTTTCTCGGCATGATTGGCAGCGCGCGCAAGGCGCGGACGATTTTCGAGCACTTCCTCGCCGAGCAGCTCGCCACTCCGGAGCAGGTGGCGCAGGTCGCCTGCCCGGTGGGCCTCCCGATCGGCTCCCGCAGCGTTCCCGAGATCGCCGTCAGCATCATGGCCCAGTACATCCAAAAACGGGCGGAAAGCGGACACGCGTGTCCGCTGCCGTACGCGGAGGTCACGGAGGGCTAGAGGAATTTTGCCGGGAGCGGAGATGGGCCGGTCCCCCGGCCGCCTCAATTTACACCAGGGCGGCGATGGTCTCGAGCGCGTTGCCCTCCAGCCGGTTGTTCACAAACACGAACGTCCGGGCCCGGGGCCCTCGGGCCCGGCCTTCCGCGATCAACCGCCGCCCCGCGGCGCGCGCTTCCGGCAACTCTTCCCGCGCGCGGTCGTAGGGCTGGAAAGTCCGCACCGCCTCGTCGTAACGCCGGCCGGGTTTGAGCAGAAATCTGGCCGCCGCCAAGTCCGGGTGGGTGCGGCTCTCCGGCAGGTCCATCTGCTCGCCCACCGGCGGCATGGCCTGCCAGGAATTAAACACATGGGCCACGCGATGCCGCCGCAGACACGCGAAATACTCGGGCCGCAGCCAGGCGCGATTGCGCAACTCGACACCATAGGGCCAGCCCGGGGGCAGCCGCCCCAAAAACGCATCGAGATCCGCCAGAAACTCCCGTCCGTGCCCGTAATCCGCCGGCCCAAACCGGGAGAACTCAAAAATCAACACGCCGATCGCCGGCCGCACTGCCGCGCACGGCTCCAAAAAGGCTTTGGCAAACAGTTCGGCGTTCAGAAAAGTTTCATTTGGCCGGCCGGCGCGCGGGCCAAAGCGGCTCAGGTTGGGGAAGCGTTTGATCGTGATCGCGTCGGTCACCTTGAGACCGAAAAGGAAATCCTCGGGCACCTGCCCGGCGAGGCGCTCGAGCGATTGCCGGCTGGGAAAGCCGTAGTAGGCGGCATCGACGCAGACCGTTTTGAACACCTGTCCATACTCGGCCAGGCAGTGCCGGTGGAACCGGCTCTCGCTGAATTTTCCGCGGTACTCATACCGGGCGCTCTCGTAAAGCAGGCCGCGCCAGCCGGGATACTTCCACGAGGAGGTCCCCACATAAACCCCCTGGATGGCCAGATCCGCCAGCCGCCCCGCCATGATCTCGCGGGCAAAGCTCACGCGCTTACTCGTAGCGCAGGGCGTCGATGGGATCCAGCCGCGAGGCTTTGCGCGCGGGGTAAAACCCAAAAAAAATGCCGATGGCGGCGCTGAAAAAGAAGGCCGCCGCCACCGCCCAAAACGGCGTGAGCGCGGACCAGTTCATTTTGGCCGCCACCAGATTGGAGGACAGGATTCCCAGGGCGATGCCGATCAGGCCGCCGATCAGGCTCAAGGTCACCGCCTCGGTCAGAAACTGGAGCAGCACATCGCGGCCGCGCGCGCCCACCGCCATGCGAATGCCAATCTCGCGGGTGCGTTCGGTCACGCTCACCAGCATGATGTTCATGATCCCGATCCCCCCCACCATCAGCGACACGAGCGCCACGGCGGCCAGCAAAAAAGTCATGGTTTTGGATTGCGCCGTGGCCATCTCGGCGATGTCCTGCTGGCCGCGCACGGTGAAGTCATCATCCTTGCCGGGCTGGATGCGATGCCGCTGGCGCAGCAAATCCGTAAGCTGCTGCTGCACGGGAGCGAGCAGGGAGGCGCTGGCCGCCTGGACGTTGATCGAGCGCAGCGTGGTCACGCCCATGATCCGCTTCATGGCGCTGGTGTAGGGCACGATGATCACATCATCCTGGTCGGATCCCATCACCGAGAGGCCCTTGCTGGCGAGGAGGCCGACAATCGTGAAGGGCACGTTTTTGATGCGCACCACCTGGCCGACGGGGCTTTCATCGCCGTAAAGCTGCCGGGCGGTGGTCTTGCCGATGACGGCAACCTTGTTGGCGCCGCGGACATCCTGCTCGGTGAACGGCCCGCCATCCGCAAACGGCCACTGCCGAATTTGGAAGTAATCCGGGGATTCGCCCAGGATCTGCGGCATCCAGTTCTGGTTGCCCGCCGCCACCTGCGCGGTGGTCCGCAACTCGGCGCTGACCCCCGTGACGCCGGGAATTTCGCGCCGGATGGCGTCGGCGTCCTCGATGGTCAGCGTGCCGGCGCCGCCCCAGCCGCTATGCACGCCGCTGCGGGTCATGCTGCCGGAAAACACCAGGATCACATTCTGCCCCAGGCTGGCGATCTGGGCTTCGATCTGGGCCTTGGCGCCGTTCCCGATCCCGATCATCGCGATCACCGCCGCCACGCCAATGATGATGCCCAGCATCGTCAGCACCGTGCGCATCTTATTGCGCCGCAAGGCGTGGAAAGCGATCCTCAAAATGGCCAGAATCCGCAGCATCAGCTTAAGTTAACGGCTTCCTGCTCGCGCCGCAACCGGCCCAGTTCGGCGGCGGCGGTCAGCCGGTTGGCCACCGCCGAATCGGAGATGACCCGACCGTCCCGCATGATTACCATGCGCTTGCAATACTGGGCGATGTCCAGTTCGTGGGTCACCATGACGATGGTGATGCCCTGGTCGTTCAGTTTTTGAAACACCCCCATAATTTCTATGCTGGTCTGGGTGTCCAGGTTGCCGGTGGGCTCATCCGCCAGCAGCAGCGCCGGGTGATTGACCAACGCCCGCGCGATGGCCACCCGCTGTTGTTGCCCTCCCGAAAGCTGGTTCGGATGGTGGTCGGCGCGATCCCCCAGGCCCACCGTCTCGAGCGCCCGCGTCGCGCGCTCGAGTTGCTCGCGCCGCGAGGAGGAGTGGTGGGTGTAGAGCATCGGCAGAGCGACATTATCCATCGCCGAGGTGCGCGAAAGCAGATTGAACCCCTGGAAAATGAAACCGATTTTCTGATTCCGAATATCCGCCAGCGCGTCCCGGTTCAACCCCGAGGTATCCGTGTCGTCCAGCAGATAACGCCCGCGAGTAGGCCGGTCCAGACAGCCCAGAATATTCATCAGCGTGGATTTCCCCGAGCCGCTCGCGCCCATGATCGCCAGAAACTCGCCCGACGCCACGTCCAGGCTGACGCCCCGCACCGCCTGCACCTCGAACTCGCCGGTATGATACACCTTCTCGATCTCGCGCAGGCGGATCACCGGCTTTCCGGCGGACGGCGCTGGACCCGCCCACTCTCGAGCCGCGCCGTTCATCGGAAACGGCGCATGCCGAATGGATTGGACGGCCCCGGAGAACCGGCATTGTCCGCGCTGTAAGACGCGGTGATCACGCTTTGCCCCTCGCTCAATCCTCGGACCACCTCGGTGTTGATGCCATCGCTGATCCCGGTCTGGATCGGCACCGCCTCGGGCGCGGCCTTCGGGCCGGCGCCGGCGAGCGCGTACACCGTCCGGTTAGCCAGGCGCTGCTCGCCGCCCCGGGAGCTGCCAGGGCCGCCCGCGCCGCGCCCTCCGCCGCCCCGCATTCCCGCTCCGCCCCGGCGCTCGCCGCCGCCCGGCGTCGCCGCGGCCCGGGCCACCGCGTTGGTTTTCATCTCCGCCAGCGCCGTCTCGGGCGGGCGAAATCGCAGCGCCGCGTTCGGGACTCTCACCACGTCGTGACGCCGGGCGAGGACGATGGACACGTTCGCCGTCATGCCCGGTTTGAGCTTCAGCTCGGGATTGTCCACACTGATGACGGTGTCGTAGGTGACCACGTTCTGCACGGTGATGGGCGCGTTGCGCACCTGCACGACCTTGCCGTGAAAGGTTTCGTAGGGGAAGGCATCCACGGTGAAATCCACGTCCTGCCCCACCGACACCCCGCCGACATCGGCCTCGGCCACATTGGCGTCGATCTGCATTTTGGCCAGGTTATTGGCGATCACAAACAGCGTGGGCGCCTGCAAACTGGCCGCCACCGTCTGCCCGACATCGACGTTGCGCGAGATGACCACGCCATCCACCGGGGCCAGGATGGTGCAGCGGTCGAAGTCCACCCGCGCCCGCTCGAGCGCCGCGGTTTTGATGCGCACCTGGGCCTCGGCCTGGTGCAGCGTGGCGACCGACTTGTCGTAATCAGACTGCGCGATGAGCTTGTCCTGAAACAACTGGGTGTTGCGCCGCGCGTCCACCTGCGCCAACTCGAGCACCGCCTCGGCGTTGGCGAGGTCGCCCTCGGCCGAATGCACGTTGGCCTGATACGTGGCCGGATCCAACTGCGCGATCACCTGGTTGGATTTCACGGTGCTGTTGAAATCCACGAACAGCTTTTGAATGATCCCCGAAATCTGGCTGCCCACCTCGACATTGATCACCGGATTGAGCTGGCCGGTGGCGGTCACCACCTGCGTAATGTCTCCGCGCGTGACCGCCGCGACCTGGAAGCGGGGCGCCTCCTCCCGCCCGTCCCACCACCAATACCAACCGCCGCCGGCGCCGGCCAGCACGACCAGCGCGATCAGCCACTTCCACCATGAACTTTTCTGTCCACCTGACATAAACAATGATTAGACGGCGCTCCGCGCCGGATTATTACAACGAAAAACACTTTCTGCGGCCGGCGGGCGCCCGCACCGGCGCGCGGACGACTCACCGGACTCAAACATAGAGCGCGGCCTGCAACTCGCGCACCATCACCCCGATGAAGGGATAGCGCTGGGCCGGTTCTGGTTGCAGGCAGCGGACGATGACGCGCTCGAGCGCCGCCGGGATCTCCTCATTGAACTGCCGCGGCTGGACGAACTCCGCGCGATCCATCTCCTTTTGCAGAATCTCACCCGGGGTCTCCCCCGGGAACGGCTTGTGGCTGGTCAGCAATTCGTACGCAGCCACTCCATAAGAGAACATATCGGCGTGGTGCGTCAACCCCTCGCCCCGCAACTGCTCGGGCGCCATGTAAGCCGGCGTGCCCGGATTCTTCTTCGTGAAGCGCGTCGGCTTTTCCGGGATCATCCGCGCGAGGTCGAAGTCGATCAGGCGCACGCGCGCGTTGCGGCTCACGAGCACATTCTCGGGTTTGAAATCGAGATGCATGAAGCCGTTGTTGTGCATGTGCTCGAGGGCCTGGGCCATGTCGATGAGAATTTGCGCGACATTCTCGAGCAACACCGGATCCCGCCGGGCGTACAGATCCTTCAGATTCTCCGACTCGATATATTCCATCGCCAGATAGGGACGGCCGTTCGCCTTGCCGTGCTCGGCGTAGCCGATGATGTTGGGATGATCGGCGATCCGGGCCAGGATTTCGCAACCGCGAAAAAAGCGCCGGCGAGCCAGCCAATTGAAGCGGTAGCGCTCGTGCATGACGCGCAGGGCGTAGGCCTTCGAGTTGGTGTCGGTGGCCAGCCAGATGTCCGCCATCCCGCCGCTATTGATGATCTCCTGCAAATAAAAACGGCCAAACGGCCCCGGGGCGGGCGGTTTGGCGTGGTCCGAGTTGAGCAACGCGCCGAGCACCCGGTTTATGTAACATTGGATCGCCGCCGTCGCCACTGGATTATGGAGGACACACCCACCGGCGCGCCGCTCCGGGCGGAGTATGCTGGACGCGATGAAGCCGATCTCCGCCCTCGCCGTTTATGCGGTCCTGGTGTTTGCCGGAGCCGCCGCCGCGGCTCCGGCGGCTTATCTGCTGGCGCAGTGGGCGGAGCCGGCGTGGCCCTGGCTGGCGCATCACCCGTTCCACCGGTTTCTCAACCGTTCGCTGCTCCTCCTGGCGCTGGGGGGCGCCTGGCCGCTCCTGCGCCGGCTTGGCGCCACCTCGCCGCGCCATCTCGGATTGGGCGGACCGCCCTGGCCCGAAAATGCCGCCCGGTTCGGTCTGGGATGGCTGGCGGGCGCGGCCTCCATGGGCGCGCTTTGCTGGATCAGCCTCCTGGCCGGCGCGCGCGAAATGGGCGCGCCGGCGCCGCATCCCCTGACCACCCTGGCTGGAGCCGCCGCCGCCGGTCTCGCCGTGGGCCTGATCGAGGAGGTTCTCTTCCGGGGGATCCTCTTCGGCGCTCTCCGCCGGGTGCTGGATTGGCGAGCCGCCCTGGCGCTCAGCAGCCTGATCTATGCCGCTTCCCACTTCCTCAGCCGGGCGAGGGTGGCTGCGCCCATTGAGTGGCACAGCGGCGTTCTGGCCCTGGGCTCGATGTTGCGGGCGTTCGCGGAGGTCCGGGAGCTATTTCCCGGACTGCTGACGCTGGGGCTGGCCGGCGGCTTGCTGGGCCTGGTGTGCCTTCGTTCCGGCAGTCTCCACGGCGCGATCGGCTTGCACGCCGGTTGGGTGTTTTGGATCAAGCTCAACGCCGCCTGGAGCCGCCCGGCAGCCGGGGCGGAGACGGGGTTCTGGGGCGGCGACAAGATTTTTGACGGCTGGTTCGGTTTGCTCGCGCTCCTGGCCATGCTGCTGCTCTTCGTGGCCTGGAGCGAATGGCGCGGAGCCGCGCTCCAGCGCTGGTCCGTTCCCCACCCGCCCTGGGCGCGCTATCTCGACCCGCTCTGGCGGCGCCGCTGAAAGAAAAAACCGTCCGCTAACGATCTTCGCTGGGTTGGGTGAAATTCCAGTCGTTGATAATCGCCGCCCGCCGCGTTTGCAGATAAGTCTCCGCCCGTCGCGCCAATTCCGGGTTCCGCGCCGCGACATTCCGGCTTTCGGTTGGATCCGTTTTCAAGTTGAACAAGGCCAGCCGCGCCTCGCCCGCCTGGGTGGTCTTCACCGCTTTCCAGTCACCGAAGCGGACCGCCTGGGCATGAATGCCGGCTTCCGGCTTGTGGCGTTCCCAGTAGAGGAATTCGTGTTGCGGCTGTGCGCCCCGTTGCTGAAGCGTGGGCAGAAAGGAAATCCCATCCACCGCCAGCGCCGGCTTCGTCCCCGCGGCCTCGAGAAACGTCGGCATCAAATCCCAGATCGCGCAGAGGTGGTCCGAAGTCGAGTTCGCCGGGATGACGCCCGGCCACCAGGCGATGAAGGGAACCTTGAGACCCCCCTCAAACACCGACCCCTTCCGGCCCCGCAACTCGCCGCTGCAATGGAAATAATCGGGATCGCAACCGCCGATCTGGGCCGCGCCGTTGTCGCCCGTGAAGATAACCAGGGTGTTGCTTTGCAAACCATTTTTGGCCAGCACCCGCGTCAGGTCGCCCACGTATTCGTCCAACAACGAGATCATCGCGGCGTAGGTGGCCCGGGGATATTGACAGGGCAAATAACCCTGCTCCGCCAGATAAGGGCGATCCTCAAACTTGCCCCGGTATCGAGCCAGCATCCGCTCCGGCGCCTGCAAGGCCATGTGCGGCAGGGTGTAGGCCAGCTCGAGAAAAAAGGGTTTCGCCTTGTGCTCCTCAACGAACTTCATCGCCTCCTCGTGGATGCGGTCCGCCGAGTACACGTTCCCCCGGTAAGCGGCGTAGGCGGCGGGATCATCGGGCGCCTCGATGACGACGTTGGTGGGATGCGCGCTGAACGAGGGATTGGGCAAAGCCTCCCGCGTCTCATTGCGCCAGAGATGGGTCGGGTAATAATTATGCGCCTGCTTTTGGTCGAGATACCCGTAAAAGAGATCGATCCCCTGCCAATGCGGCATGCCGGTCGAGCCTGGTCCGCCGACGCCCCATTTTCCAAATACCCCTGTGGCATAACCCGCGCGCCGCAACTCCGTGCCGAGCGTCTGAAGATTCGCCGGCAGCGGCATCTGGCCAAACTCCAGCTCGTCCTCGTACCCTCCCATTTCGTAATTGCCCCGGATCAAACCGTGGCCCTGGTGCATCCCCGTCAACAGACTGCCGCGGCTGGGCGAGCAAATCTGGTTCGCGTAAAACTGCGTGAACTTCATTCCCGCCCGGGCCAGGGCGTCCAAATGCGGGGTCTGAATCTTTTCCTGGCCAAAGGCGCCCAAGCTGTAATAACCCAGGTCATCCGCCAGCACCAAAACCAGATTCGGCCGGTTTTGCGCGCCGGCTCCGGCCGCGCCGCAAAACACCGTGATCAATCCCAAAACGAGCCCGGCCAGGCTTCTTTGCAGCCCGGCTCGGAGCCGCGTCCGCCCAAATGACCGGAGTGGCAAAT
>JBDHQH010000005.1:0-75700 GCA_039806935.1 Verrucomicrobiota bacterium | reverse complement strand
CGATCAGGTCGTCAATGGTCTTCCAGCCGCGCAAATTGAAGTAGCCGACACTGAAGTCCGCCCGGTCGGAGACGGCGAGTGTCTGCTGGAGTGCCGGGAGCAGTGAAGCCTCGATGTTGTCAAAGATGCGTGGCATTTGCGGGTTCCTTCAGGTTCCAGCCGCGCGCTTGACAATGCCGCCCCAGTTCCAGGCGTCGGAGGCGCGCGGCCAGCCTGCCCTTCTGACCCCGGAATAACGAAAGGTCGCTCATCGCCACAGAAAGCTCTGAGCGTGGATTTTAAGAATTTGGTTTGCGGCTGGCAAGCTGCGCAAACGACACCCTGATCTTCGTCAGCGCCCATTTATGAGCGGTTGCGGAGGCTTGGTCGCGAAGTGGTTGCGAGCCGGATGGCCTGACGGCGATGATCTTCGGCCAACAGCGCTTGAAAGGCATCGGCGGTGGCTCAATAAACGTTTCGGCCAGTTCCACCGGGCGCCTATAAAACTGTTGCCCGTGCGCCTGACGCAACCTGAAGGTTGCGGCTGCAGGAAGACCGTCCAAGCGGACCTGCCGGATGGAGCCGCAGCCTTTAGGCTGCGTTCCCCGCCCCGCCCGTCCGTCCGCCGCATTCTGCTTGCGCGGAGGTGGTCTTTGCTCATCCTTGACGGGGTGGCGGAGCGGATGATTTCAGACGTGCTGAGCAAACCGGACGCGGCGCTGGAAATGACGCTGCGCCCGTCCTTGTTCACCGAATTTACCGGGCAGGCGAAGGTCAAGGAGCGGCTCGAGATCGCGGTGGCGGCCGCCCGGCAGCGGAAAGAAGCCATTGATCACATCCTTTTGAGCGGCCCGCCCGGGTTGGGCAAAACCACCCTGGCGAACATCATCGCCAAAGCCATGGGCGCCAACCTGAAAAGCACCAGCGGGCCGACCATTGAAAAAGCGGGGGATCTGGCCGGATTGCTCACGAATCTGGAGGAGGGCGACGTGCTTTTCATCGATGAAATCCACCGGCTCCAAAAAACCATCGAGGAGTACCTTTATCCGGCGATGGAGGATTTCAAGCTCGATATCATCATTGACCAGGGGCCGAATGCCCGCAGTGTCCGGCTGAGCCTGCCCAAGTTCACCCTGATCGGCGCCACCACCCGCAGCGGTCTGCTGACGTCACCGTTGCTGACGCGGTTCCCCATCCGCGAGCGCCTGGATTATTACCAGGCTGAGCAACTCCTGCACATTGTCCTGCGCTCGGCGCGGCTGTTGAACGTCGAGACCGACGAGCGCGGCGCGCTGGAAATCGCGCGGCGCAGCCGCGGCACACCGCGCATCGCCAACAATCTGCTGCGGCGGGTGCGGGATTACGCCCAGGTGCGGCATGAGGGCCGCGTCACCGCTGAAATCGCAGATCACGCGCTGGCCATGCTCGAGATCGACGAGAACGGCCTCGATGAGATGGACAAACGCATCCTCGAGACGGTCATCGCCAAATTTGGCGGCGGGCCGGTGGGTCTCTCGTCGCTGGCGGTGGCGGTCGGCGAGGAGCCCGACACGCTGGAGGAGGTGTACGAGCCTTACCTGATCATGGAAGGCTACCTCAAACGGACGTCGCAAGGGCGGGTGGCGACGGAGCTAAGCTACCGGAAGCTCGGCCTCCAGGCGCCGGCCAGCCAGCAACCGGGATTATGGTAGCGTTCCGCGCCGCCGCCGCAGTTCGCGGCGCAATTTCGCCAGCGGCCAGGTGTTTGCCACGTCCTCGCGCGTGAGTCCGCCTTTGCGGGCCACCGTGGCCCCGAGCCGCAGATACGCGGCGTGCTCGGGACGGTGCGCGTCGCAGTTGATGACGCATTTGACTCCTTTTTCCCGGGCGTAGGGCCAGAGCCGCCAATCCATGTCCAGCCGGCTGGGGCTGGCGTTGAGCTCGATCCAGACCCCGGTCTCGGCGCAGGCGTCGATCACGGCCTTTTGATCCACCGGATAAGGCTCGCGCTCCAGCAGCAGCCGTCCGGTCAGGTGCCCGAGGATATGCACGCAGGGATGGCGCGCGGCGGTGATGAGCCGCTCCGTCAGTTCCGCCTCGGTCTGCGCAAACCGCTGGTGCGCGCTGGCGACCACCACGTCCAATTCCCGCAACACGGTCTCCGGCAGGTCGAGCCGGCCATCTTTGAGAATGTCCACTTCCATGCCGGTCAACAGGCGGAACGTGTGTCCGTCGCGTTCGAGTTCGGCGTTGATGGCGGCGATCTCCTCGAGCTGCCGGCGCAGGCGGGCTTCATCCAGTCCATTGGCCTGGACTTGCGATTTCGAGTGATCCGTGATGGCCCAATAAGCCAGGCCCAACTCCGCCATCGCGCGGGCGATGTCCCGCGGCGCCTGCCGGCCATCGCTCCAGGTGGAATGGTTGTGCAGCGATCCTTTCAGATCGGTCCATTCGATCAGGCGCGGCAGCGGTCCCCGGGCCGCCGCTTCGAATTCACCGAGATCTTCGCGCAATTCCGGCGGCACATAGGCCAGTCCGAGCCGTTCGTAAATCTCCTCCTCCGTGCGGCACGGCACCAGCAGCCGGGGATCGCGGGTTTCCTCCGCGGAGCGGAAAAGCCCGTACTCGTTCAGCCGCAGGCCGCGCGCGCTGGCGCGCTGGCGCAGCACGATGTTGTGCTCCTTGCTCCCGGTGAAATAGGCGAGCGCAAAGGGGAACTCGGCGTCGCTCACCACCCGCAGGTCGCATTGCCATCCCTCGGCAAGCAGCACACTCGCCTTGGTGCCGCCCCGGGCAATGATGGATTGGATCTCCGGCCAGCGAACGAAATCCTCCAACACTTCAGCCGGATGTTTCGAGGAGGCGAGGAGATCAATATCTCCGATCACCTCCCGGCCCCGGCGCAGGCTCCCCGCCAGGCTGCAACGGATCACCTCCGGGTGCGCCCGCAATTCCTCGAGTAACCGCTCCGCAACGGGCTGCGCTCTCCAGAGCAAAAAGCGTGAGGCATAGGTCCGGCGGCGGGCGATGCCGTCGCGCAGGTTGGCGGCGGTCTTTTCGCCAAAACCCCTCAAGGCCGCGACCCGCCCGTCCTGACAGGCGGCCTCGAGTTTTTCCACCGAATCCACCCCCAACTGGTCGTGCAACACCTTGATTCGTTTCGGCCCCAGCCCGGGGAGATCGAGCAGGGCCAGCAAGCCAGGCGGCGTGGCGGCGACCAGCTCCTCGTGGTAGGCGAGCCGCCCGGTGGCCACGAGCTCGGTGATTTTCTTTTGCAACGCCTCGCCGATGCCCTGGATCCCTCCGAGCCGCCCTTCGGCGAGGATCCGCCCGAGCGGTTCGTTCAGCGCCAGCACGGTGCGGGCGGCGTTGGCGTAGGCTCGCGTCTTGAAGGGATTTTCGCCTTGGAGCTCGAGCAGCACCCCGATTTCTTCGAGCACACTGGCGACCTGGTCGTTGTTCATCAGGCCCCCGGGGAAACGCTCAGTATTTCTTGGTGAATTTCTTCGCGCTTTCCTCCGCCGGCGGCGGGGTCTCCACCTTCGCCGCCGGGGTTGGGGCCGCCGGGGCGCCGGGTGCGGCATCCGCGGCCTCGACAAAGGCCAGGTGCAGGCTCATCAAGCTTTGCTTGAGCAAGTCCGTCTCTTCCTTGTTCAAGTTGCCCTTGGTTTTGGTTTCCAGCATCTCGAGCTGGTCGATGAACATGCGAGCGGCCTGGAGATCCTTGACGGCTTCGCCGCCCTCGGGATGGCCAAGCTTGCCCATCAGCATCATCGCGGTGTTGGCCACTTGCAGAACCATCTGCGCGAAGAGCACGGTCGCCGTCTGTTCCCGGCTCAAGGGCGGATCGTGGGGTTGGGAATCGTTCATGATGAACCAGTCTTTCGCCGGCCGCGGATTTCCGCCAGCAGAAACTTGATCAGCCGCCGAAGCCGGGCCTCGACCTCGACCGTCTCCAGAATGCTCTGCCGCTCCGCCGCGCCCGGCAGCACGGCACAGGAGACCAGGTCCGCGGCCTGCTCAGGGTCGGCGATCGAGTCGAGGTATTGCAGAATCTCCTTGGAGGAGAAGGTCGGCGGCGGGGCGCCGTTGGACTTGCCTGGCGACATCACGGGAAAGGGAAAGGGCAGCCCAAGCTGGTTGCGCTCCTCGAGCAGCTCGCGAACCTTGGCGAGCAGCGCGTCCACCTTCACGTTGTCGCACGGCGGGGTCTCGAGCGGGCGAATCCGCTGGATCCGGTAGGGACGATAGCGGACCGCTTCCTCCAGGTTCACCCGGGCCAGGCCTTGCAAAATCAAATGCGAAGTGCCGTCCTTGTGCCCCACCGAGACGCGGATCAGGCCCAAACCGGCCACGGGCGCGGGCGCTTCCCGGCTGGATCCGGGCCGTTGCATGGCGACCGAGAACATGCGGTGGGAATGCAACGCGTCCGCCAGCATTTGCCGGTAGCGAGGCTCAAAGATGTACAGCGGCAGCAACGCCTGCGGGAACAGGGTGGCGTTGGGCAGGGTCATCACCGGCACTTCGCGTGGCAACTTCATTCTGCCTAAATTTAGGGCCTCCCGGCGCTTTGGCAAGGCGGCGGGGCGCTCGAACGCGATTCTCGGGGCGCCGGCGAGACTCGCAACGTCCCCGGGCGCCCCTGGAGAGGCGGGACGAGGCGTCCAGGTTGCCCGGACGAATCGCTCCGCAATTGCCGGCCGAGACGCCGCGCTTTATGCTCAACGGCGATGAAATATCGGCGGTTTGGACGGACGGAGCTCTCGATGCCGGTGATTTCCTGCGGTGGGATGCGTTACCAGCACAAATGGCAGGATACGCCGCCAGCGGAGATCCCCGCGGCCAGCCAGGCCAATGTCGAGGCCTGCATTCATCGCGCGCTGGAGTTGGGGATCAACCACCTCGAAACCGCGCGCGGCTACGGAACCTCCGAAATGCAGCTCGGACGCATCCTGCCAAAGCTGCGCCGGGAGGATTTGATCGTGCAGACCAAGGTGGCGCCGCAGCCGACCGCGCGGAAATTTCTTGAAATTTTCGAAACCTCGATGCGGCACCTGGGTCTGGAGCGGGTGGATCTGCTGGCGCTGCACGGTGTCAACAACCGGGAATTGCTTGGCCACGCGCTGGGCGAATCGCTCCGCGCGGCGCGCCAGTTGCAAAAGGAGGGCCGGGCGCGTTATCTTGGGTTTTCCACGCACGCGACCCCGGATCTCATTCTCGAGGCGATCGGGAGCGGCGAGTTCGATTACGTGAATCTGCATTGGTATTTCGTGAATGATTTGAACTGGCGCTGCATCCAGGCCGCCCGGGCGCGGGACCTGGGCGTCTTCATCATCAGCCCCAACGACAAGGGGGGAAAGCTGTACGAACCGCCGGAGAAACTCTCGCGGCTCTGCGCCCCGCTGAGCCCGATCCAGTTCAACGATCTCTACTGCCTGGCCCGGCCTGAAGTCCACACGTTAAGCTGCGGCGTGGCGCGGCCGGCGGATTTTGACGAACATGCGCGCGCGCTGGAGTTCTATGACCGGATCCCGGAGACGATCGAGCCGATCGAGCAACGGCTGCGCGAAGAGATGCGGCGGGTGCTGGGAGCGGATTGGTGCGAGCGCTGGTTCGAGGGGATCCCCGAGTACGTCGAGATGCCCGGAGAGGTGAATGCCGTCGAGATTCTGCGGCTGTGGACCTACGCGAAGTCACTGGACCTGGTCGCCTGGGGCCGGATGCGCTACAACCTGCTCGGACAGGCCGACCACTGGTTCCCGGGAGAAAACGCGGCCCGGCTCGAGGGACAGCGCCTGGACGGCGTTTTCGCCCGCAGCCCTTTTGCCGGGATCCTTCCCGCGATTTTGCGGGAAGCGCACGCGATGCTCTACGAGAAGCCCGCGCGGCGGCTGAGCCAGAGCTGAGCCGCCGACGCGCCGCGCTCCGTCCGGGCTACTTCTTTTTATCCCCCGCCGCGGGCGCTTTTTCGTCCGCCGGACCCGCCGTTTGCGCGGCGTTGATCTGGGACAACACCGCATCGGTGAGATCGTTCTCGTCCGTGCTGTACAGGATCACCGGAGTGTTGTTCACCGTCTCGGCGGCGGTGTCGATGACCAGGGTGTAGCCCGCGGCCTTGGCTTTGGCGTTGAGGACGTTTTTGATTTCGTTGAGGATGTTGTTGCGCAAACGGGCGCTTTGCTCGCGGAGCGTGATGGCGGCCTGGCGCTCGTATTGCTCGAGGGTGTTCTGCTGCTCGCGCAGGGATTTGAGCTTGTCCTCGGCGGCTTTCTTGCGCCGGTCGCGCTCTTCCGGCGAGACCGCCTGGTCGTTCAAGCCCGCCAGCATATCCTCGTATTCCTTGGCGTTGCGCTTGAGGTCCTCCTTCATGTTGTTGTCCTCCTTCTCGATGTCCCGCTTGCGCTCCTCGAGCACCTGGCTGGCCTGCTTGGTCTTCCCGTAGTTGTCGAAGACCTTCTTCAAATCAACCGTCCCAATGCGGGTCTGGGCCAGGGCGGAGCCGCCGAGCAGGCCCGCCGCCAGCAGCGTCAGAACGAAATGGTTCAACACGTATTTCATAGCATTAAAAAATCAATTTTTTCGGTTCCCACGCCAAGCTTAAACCGAACCGGGCGCTCCCCGCGAGGATTAGAATTCGCGCGTGTAGCCGACGCCGAACTGGAAGCGGCCCGTGCCGCTGTTGTATTTGTCATGGTGGATCGGCACGCCGTAATCAAGCCGCAGCGGGCCGATGGGAAGGTTCAAGCGCAGGCCGATGCCCCAGTTGTCGTTCAGCTCGCTGACGTGGAAATCGTACGGCCGGGCGTTCACGTTGCCAATGTCGTAGAAAACCGCCGCGCGCAACCGCTCAATGATCGGGACGCTGTACTCGGCCGTGCCGAACCAGTAGCTGTCGCCGCCGATCGGCTCGTCAAAGGGCGCCTCGCGCGGACTGATGCTCCGGTAGCGGAATCCGCGCAGGGAATACAAGCCGCCGAGATAATAGCGCTCGAAGAACGGCACATCCCCGGCTTTGAGGCTCTCGGCGACCCCGGCCCGGCCCGCCAATTCGAGCACATGGCCTTCGGCGAACCCCTTGAAATACCACGCGGTCTTGAGCTCCAGCTTGTAAAACTCCTCGTTGCTGGGCGGGCCGCCCACAAACTCGCCAATCAACTCCGTGCGCTGGCCGCGGTTGGGCAACTGCACACTATTGCGGGTATCGTAGGCCAGGGAGGCGCCGTAACGCGCCATCAAGTGGTTGCCCCCATCCTCCAAAATCGTCATCGGAATCGAGGGAGGGAGGGTGATGTGCCCCGGCGGACCCGGGATGGGGATGACAATTGGCCCGTGGGCGAATTGGTTGAAATCAATGCCGACGTTTTCGAGGGTGTAACTGACGCTGCCGATGAGGAAGTCGCTGCCCAGGGCGCGCGTCAGGCTGACCCGCCCCCCCGCGCGGGTGACATCATACAAATTCCCGAGGCTCTCGTAGCCGAGGTCGCGGTAGTAGGCGTCAACGCCCAGCGCGAGCTTCTTCCCGAGGAACCACGGCTCGACAAACGAGGCCAGGTAATCCTGCCGCCGGGTGCCGAGCTGCACGCGCAGCCGGAATTTCTGCCCCGCGCCGGTGAACGTGGGCGGATGGAACAGATCGAAGTTGCCCTGGCTCAGCTCGACGAATCCGACCACGGCGTCCACCGAGCTGAAGCCGGCGCCCACGCTGATGTTGCCGGTGTTTTTTTCATCCACGCTGATGACCAGATCCTTCCGGTTGGGGATATCGGTGGACTCGGGCCGGGCATCCACCTTGTCGAAAAACTGCAACCCTTCGAGGCGCTGCTGGCTGCGTTTGACGCGCACCATGTCGAAGACTTCGCCGGGGGACACCGCCAGCTCGCGCCGGATCACCCGGCTCTTGGTCTTGGTGTTGCCGCGAATCTCGATCTTCTCGATGTAGGATTTCTGGCCCTCCTCGAGCTTGAACTCGAGATCCATGGTGCCGGTCTCGGTGTTGGGGATTTTCCGCACCGTCAGGCCGGCGCCGCTCAAGGCCACGTCCAAATAACCCTTGGCGCCGTAAAGATCCTCGAGGTTCTCGGTGTCCTGGGCCAGACCCTTGGGGCTGAACACATCGCCCGTATCCATCGGCAGGCCGTGCGGCCCGGTTTTGATCTTTGAATTCTTGTTGATTTGGATCTGCCGCAGGCCGTTGGTGATTTCCGCGAGGGTGAAAATATGATTCCCGGTGACTTGAATCGAGCCGACCCGGTATTGCCGGCCTTCGGAAACGATGAACTCGACCACCATCTTCTTTGGCTTGGGATAGAGGAACTTGACCTCCTTCAGCTCGAAATCCAGATAGCCGTGGTCGCGGTAAAACTCCGCCAGCTTCTCCTTGTCCTCCTCGAGTTGATCCTCCTTCAGGTAGCCGGAGCCGGTGATCCAGGAAAACATCCAGTGCCGCCGGGTTTTGATCACCTTGCGCAGCCGCTTTTGCGGGAAGGCTTGGGCCCCGACAAAGTCCACCTCGATAATCTTGATTTTGCCGCCCTCGCTGATGTCAAAGGTGGCGGTGGCGCGCCCGGTGTTCTCGTCCACCGAGTAGCGGTATTTGACCTCGGTGCGCGGGTAGCCGGCCTTTTGGTACATCTTCTGAATTTCCTGGGCGTCGGTGAACAGCTTCCGCTCGTTAAAAGGTTCGCCGGGTTTCGAGGAGATCTTTTTGAGCAGCTTCGAGTCCTTGAACTTCTTGTTGCCCTGGAAGCGGATGTCGGTGAGGCGGGGGTTGCCCTGCACGAGGTAGGTGAGCTGGATATCGCCGGCGGAGGTCTTCTCCGCCGCGACGCGGATATTGTAGAAAAGGCCGGTGGCGTAAAGGTTGCGCACGTCGTCATCGACGGCGACCGGTTGATAGCGATCGCCGGGTTTGACGCGGATGTTGGCGCGTATGAGGGCGTCACTGACGGCCGAGGGGCCGACGTGCTTGATTTCGACGCTGGCGACCTTCGCCGAGGAGAGTTGACCCAGCGCCGGAGGCAGCCAGGCCAGCAGCGCGGCCAGCGCCAGGAGCCCGAGCCACGCCCGCGGCGGGGCCTTAACCGTTTGGCACGTCTTCGTCACTGACTTTGGCGGCGCTTTCAAAACGCGTATAAGTTTTCAGGAACGTCAAATGAACGTCGCCCGTCGGGCCGTTGCGCTGTTTGGCGATCAGCAGGTTCACCGGTTGCGCCTCATCGGGCGCCGCCGGACCGGCCTCTTCGTCATCCGCGCTGGGCTTGTAAAGCAGGGCGACCAGATCCGCGTCCTGCTCGATGGCCCCGGACTCGCGCAGATCCGACAGCCGCGGCTTGCGGTTCTTGTCACGTTCCAATTCCCGGTTCAACTGGCTCAGCACGATCACCGGCACCTTCAACTCTTTGGCCAGCGCCTTGAGGCCATTGGAAATATCCGCAATCTCCTGCTGTCGGTTTTCCGTGCGCGAAGTAGAATGAAGCAGTTGCAGGTAGTCAATGATGAAAAGCTGGATGCCATACTGCTGGCTCATGCGCCGCGCCTTGGCCCGCAACTCCAGGATGGACAACCCCGACGAGTCGTCGATGTACAGCGGCGCGTTGGCCAGTTTGCCCGCCGCGCCGGTGAGCTTCGGAAAATCGCGCTCGGCGAGGAAGCCGTCGCGCACGTTTTTGAGGTTCACCCGCGAACGCGAGCACAACATGCGCAGCACCAGCGAATCGGCGCTCATTTCCAGGCTGAAGACGCCCACCGGCTTGCCCTCCTCGAGCGCCGCGTGCTCGGCGATGTTCATCGCCAGCGAGGTTTTGCCCATGCTGGGCCGGGCGGCAACGACAATCATCTCCCCGCCATGCAGCCCGCCCGTCATCTTGTCCAGATCCGGAAATCCTGTGCCAATGCCGGTCAACGCCCCCTGGCGGGAGTGATACTCCTCAATCGTGCTGATGGCTTTCTTGACGAGTTCCTTGATCCCCACCGTGCTCCCCTGCACCCGGGATTCATTAATCCGCAGCACCTCTTTCTCGACCTCGTCCAGCAGCTTGTCCACCTCGCCCTCGTAGTCATACACCCGGCCCACCACGCCGGTGCAGACCTGGATCATCCGCCGCAGAAGAAATTTTTCGCGGACGATCTCGAGGTAGTAGCTGAGGTTCGCCGCCGAGGGGACGGTGTCCGGCAGCGCCGACAGATAAGCCAGGCCGCCAACCAGATCGAGCATCTGATTGTCCTTGAGGCGCTGCTGCAAGGTGATCAGATCGATCGCCTCGCGCTGGTCGTACATCTCGGTCAGCGCCTTGAAGATGACCTGGTGCCGTGGATCGTAGAAGACGTCCTCGCCGGCGCGGAGTTTCTCGACGCATTCGCCGAGACATTCGTTGGGCGAAAGCAGCGCGCAGCCCAGCACTCCCTGCTCCGCCTCCGGCGAGTGCGGCGGCAAACGGTCCACGCGCGCCGCGGGCGCGGCCGCGCGCCGACGGCCCCGCTTCAGGTCAGGCGCGGGGCCGCCGCCTTCGGAGTGGTTGGCATCGATCACAAGCGCGTAGCAAACCAGAAACCGGCGGCGCGCGCCAAGGGTTTGTTGTGCCCCGGCTATTCACCGCTTGCTCACCGCCGAGGCGCCGCCTCACCGCGGCTCGGCCGCGAAATGCCCGGGCAGCGAAATCAACCCCTTGGCCACGGCATAACGGGTGAGGCCGGCGATCGAGTGAATGTTCAACTTGCGCATGACCCGCTCGCGATGCGTTTCGATCGTGCGAACCCCCAGATCCAGGCGGCAGGCGATCTCCTTGTTGCTGAGGCCCTCGGCGATCAGGATCAGCACCTCGCGCTCACGGGGCGTGAGCTGGCTGCCGCTGTGCGGCGCCTGCCCCGTGACTAGCCGGCTGAGGGCCACCCGCGCGACTTCGTCGCTGAAATAATTTCTTCCCGCGCAAACCTGTTCGACGGCGTGAATCAGTTCCTCCATCGGCGCGGCTTTGAGAATGTAGCCGCAGGCGCCTGATTGAAGGACTTGCAGGACGCCGTCCGAATCGCTGTGCATGGAGAGCACCAGCACTTTGATCCCGGGCAGCTCTTTCCGGAGCGCGGCGGCCAGGCCCAGCCCATTAAGGTTCGGCATGTCCATGTCCGTGAGCACGATGTCCGGCCTGAGGCTGCGAGCCAGGCGCAAGCCCTCCCGGCCATCGGCGGCCTCGCCGATCACCGCGAGGCTGGGCGCGCGGCCCAGGCAGGCGGCCAGGCCTTTGCGCACCACCGGATGATCATCGACCAGCAAAACGCGAATTGGATGTTGCATAGGATGTCGCGGAGCGGCGGCGCGATCCGGACTCGAGCCCGGCCGGGCCGGGAGAAGGGCCGGCAAGGCGACCGCCGGCGGCGCCAATGTCAGTCCGGGATAAGGTTGGCTGGAAGGAATCCTCATGGAAATCAGGGTCTGGTCCGCCCGCGAGCCACCGAGCCAGACGGCCCGCGCGGACCAAAGTCTGAGAGCGATCCGGCGGCTCCGGCCGGGCTGAGATGAAACTTGCGCATACCTATGCTTCTTATTACCGAGGCTCAGCTTACCGACCCCGGAGAGGGGCTCAACCAGGGCAAGCCAACAAGCCGATCCCGGGGCCAGGCCGCGGAACAGCCCCGGAGAAAACCCGGGATCCCGCAGTGCCGGATGGGCAAACGGAGGGACGCTTCCCCGGGGATTGCTGGTGATTTCAGGGGAATCACTGAGGCGGCGGATGGTCCGGCTGGATTTCATCGCGTTCGGAAGAATTGGCTGGCCAGAGTTCGCCGACTCCTCCAGATATGAGGCCAGCTTGACATGAACGATTACTTCAGCCCCGGCGATTGGATCATCATCCTGGCGTACTTGCTGGGCATCATTTGGCTGGGCGTCTGGTTCGGCAAGGATCAACGCAACACCCGTGATTACTTTCTCGGGAGTAAGACGGTGCCGTGGTGGGGCATCGGACTCTCGATTGTGGCGGCCGAGACCAGCGCGCTCACCATCATCGGCGTGCCGGCCATGGCCTATGGCGGCAACATCGCCTTCATCCAGATGATCATCGGCTACGTCATCGCCCGCATCATTCTCGCGGCCGTCCTCGTGCCCCACTATTTCAAGGGCGAAATCTACTCGCCCTACCAGTTGTTCGCGGACAAGTTCGGGCCGGGGGCGCGGCAGACGGCCGGCGGCTTTTTTTTGCTGAGCGAGACGCTGGCCGCGGGGGTGCGCGTGTACGTGGCCAGCATCCCGGTCAAGCTCATGCTGGGCGATTCCTTGTTGTCGCTCGGCACCGGCGACCCAATCCTCGGCGCCATTCTGCTGTTCGTGCTGTTGTCGCTGATTTACACTTATATCGGCGGGGTGAAAGCGGTCATCTGGACCGACGCGGTGCAGTTCGGATTATTCCTGCTGGGCGGCATTTTCGCGCTCTTTTATATTCCGACGCTGGTCGAGGGCGGCGTGGGGGCGGTGTTTTCCCAGGCCGCCGCCGCCGGCAAGCTGAAGTGGGCTTTCGTCACTCCGCCGGAGGGGGTCTCGTGGGTCAAGTTTCTGCTCGGCGCCCCGTTCAATCTCTGGATGGGCATCCTTGGCGGCACGGTGCTGGTGATGTCCTCGCATGGGGCGGAGCAGCTCATTGTGCAGCGCGTGCTGGCGTGCAAAAACACCCGCGACGGCCGCAAGGCGCTCGTGCTCAGCGCGGTGCTGATTTTTCCACTGTTCCTGATTTTCCTGCTGGCCGGCACGATGCTCTGGGTCTATTACCAGACGCACAGCTTCCAGATTCCCCTCCCCGAGCCGCGGCCCGGCTCGGGCATCAAGGCGAACGACTTCATCTTTCCCATCTTCATGATCACCGAGGTGCCGCATTTGCTGAAGGGCTTTTTCATCGTGGCCATTCTCTCGGCGGCCATGTCCTCGGTCAGCTCGGCGCTCACGTCGCTGGCCTCGGTCTCGACCATGGATTTTGTCCATCATCTCGTTCGCCGGCGCAGCGAGGGGTTTTATCTGACCTTCAGCAAAGTTTCGACCATCGCCTGGGCGGCCGCGCTGATCCTGGTGGCCTACCTGAGCCGGCAGGTCGAGTTCGTCCTCAACGCGGCTTTCACTCTGCGCGGGCTGACCAGCGGCGCCTTGCTGGGCGGGCTGATCCTGGCGGTATTCTTCAAATCCGGCCGCGCCCTGCCGGTGATCGGCGGCATGCTGATTTCGCTCGGCTGCATGACGCTGATCGAGGTGCTGCCGCTGCTGCCCGCCACCCGCGCGGCCTGGATGCGCCTGGTGGGGACGGAGATTTTCTGGCCCTGGTACACGCTGATCGGCACGGTCATCACCCTGACCTCGGCCGCCTTGTTGCGGCGGTGGACGGGCGGGGCCGGCCAACCGGACGCAGCGCGAGTCGCGGCGGAGCCGCCGGCGAAAACGGCGTGACTGTTTCCCCGTGAGCTTTGGTCCAATGCCCGGCCCGGGGCCATGAAATCGTGACTGCCCGGGAGCCCCCACCGATCCGGCCCGCGCCGTTGAGGCTGCGAGTGCGGCCCGCCGCCGAGAGCCCGTTGCGCGCAGGCCATCCCTGGCTTTTCGCCGACAGCATTCGCGAGCAAAACCGCCCCGGCGAACCCGGCGAACTGGCGGTGATTTACGATCGCCGGAACCAATTCCTCGCGCTGGGCCTGTTCGATCCCGACTCGCCGCTGCGCGTTCGGGTTCTCCAGGCGGGACAGCCGGCGCAGATCGACGCCGCCTGGTGGGCGGCGCGCCTCGAGCGGGCGATCGGGATTCGCGCGAATCTGTTCGACGGGCAAACGACCGGGTACCGCTGGATCCACGGCGAGAATGACGGCTGGCCCGGGCTGGTGCTGGACCGCTACGCCGAAACGCTGGTGCTCAAGCTCTATACGCAAGCGTGGTTTCCGCGGCTGGCCGAAATCACGAAATTGCTGGTGGCGAGACTCCAACCCGGACGGATCGTCCTGCGGCTGAGCCGGAACATCCAGGCCGCCGCCCGGGCGTGGCGGCTGGCGGATGGCCAGATGCTTCACGGCGCGGCGCCCGAAAGCGACGTGGTGTTTCTCGAGGATGGCTTGCGCTTCGGCGCCGAAGTGCGGTGCGGCCAGAAGACCGGTTTTTTCCTCGATCAGCGCGAGAACCGGCGGCGGGTCGGCGGCCTGGCCGCGGGCCGCCGGCTCCTGAATGTCTTCAGCTTTTCGGGCGGCTTTTCGCTCCATGCGGCGCGCGCGGGCGCGGCCAGCGTGGCCGATCTCGATCTAAGCGCCCACGCCCTCGCGAGCGCCCGGCGCAATTTTGCCTTGAACCGGGATGATTCCCGAGTGGCCGCCTGCCCGCGCCAAGACCTCAAGGCCGATGCCTTCGCCTGGCTCGGCGCCCGCCCGGCCCGGGTGTTTGATCTGATCGTGCTCGATCCCCCCTCGCTGGCCCGGCGGGCGGCGGACAAGCCCGCGGCGCTCCAGGCCTATGCCTCGCTGGCCCGGCGGGCGGCGCCTCACCTCTCTCCCGGCGGTCTGCTGGTCGCTTGTTCCTGCTCGGCGCATGTGCCGGCCGCCGAGTTTTTCCAAACCGTCCAGGGCGCGCTGGCGGGTGTTCGCCGGCTCGAACGGTTGCAAACCACGGGGCATCCGCCCGATCACCCCGCCACCTTTGCCGAAGCGCAATACCTGAAAGCCATCTACCTGCTTTGTTTTCCCCGTTGAACCCCTTATCCTGCACGGATGATTCTGGCAGGCGACATCGGCGGCACCTCGAGCCGCCTGGCATTCTTTGAGATCCGCGAGGGCCGGCTCAGGTTGGTGACGGAAGAAACCTTCCCCAGCCGGGAACACCGCAGCCTGGAGGAAATCGCGCGGGCTTTTGCCGCCCCGCGGAAAATTGAGGTCACCCACGCCTGTTTCGGCGTTCCCGGCCCGGTGCGGGATGGACGGGTGGTCACTTCCAACCTGCCCTGGGTGGTGGAAGCCGAGCCGCTCATCCGGGCGCTCGGCGCGCCCCACCTCCGGTTGATCAACGATCTCGAGGCCAGCGCCCACGGCGTGGCGGCGCTGCAACCGGAGGACCTTGTCACGCTCAACGCGGGCGCCCCCGACGCCCAGGGCAACCAGGCCGTGATCGCCGTGGGCACCGGGCTGGGCGAAGCCGGCCTGTTCTGGGATGGCCGGGATCATTGGCCCTTTGCCTGCGAGGGCGGCCATGCGGATTTCCCCGCGCGCCACCCGCTCGAGACCGAGTTGATGCTCCATTTGCGCGCGCAGTTTCAGCGGGTCAGTTGCGAGCGCGTGCTCTCCGGCCCGGGCCTGGTCAACATTTACGAGTTTTTGAAAAGCACCGGCCGCGGCGAGGAGCCGGCCTGGCTGACCGAAGCCCTGGAGCAGGGGGACCCCTCCGCCGTCATCTCGAACGCGGGCCTGGAGGGGCGTTGCCCGCTCTGCGCGCGGGCGCTCGGTTTGTTCGTCGCGGCCTTCGGCGCCGAAGCCGGCAACCTGGCCCTCAAGACGATGGCGGTCGGCGGAGTGTTCCTCGCCGGGGGAGTCGCGCCCAAAATCCTGCGCGCCTTGCGCGCCCCCGCTTTCCTCGAGGCCTTCACCGACAAAGGCCGGATGCGCCCGCTCATGGAGGCCATGCCGGTGCGGGTAGTGCTCAACGAAGCCATGGGACTGCTGGGCGCGGCGCGGGTGGCCGCCCGCCTCGCGGGTGAAAGGGTGTGAGCGGCATGTCCTGGCTGGTTCAATGGCTGCGGCGCGTCTTCAGCCGCAGGCGGCCCCGCCCCGGCGGCCCCGCTCGACATCGGCTTTTCGAGATGTACCTCCACGAGAGCAACAGCCTGGGCCGGCGCAAATCCAATCGCGACCGCGGCTGAGCCGGCTTCCGCAAATGAAAATCGTGGTCTTGGACGGCGCGACGTTGAACCCCGGCGACCTGAGCTGGAGCGAGCTCGAGGCGCTTGGGGAATGCCGGATTTTCCCGCGCTCGACCCCGGCGGAAACCCTCGTCCGGGCGGCGGACGCCGAGCTCGCGCTGGTGAACAAGGCGGTGCTGTCGCGCGAGCTGATCGCGCGGCTGCCGGCCCTGAAGTACATCGGCGTCACGGCCACCGGCGTCAACGTGGTGGACCTCGAGGCCGCGCGCGAACGCGGCATTCCGGTGACGAACGTGCCCGCTTACAGCACCCGCTCGGTGGCCCAAGCCACCCTCGCCCTCCTGCTGGAGCTGACCAATGGCGTCGGCGAGCACGCCCGCGGCGTCCGCGCCGGACGCTGGTCGCAATGCCCGGATTTCGGCTATTGGGAATCCCCCTTGATCGAGTTGGACGGCTTGACGCTGGGAATCATCGGCCTGGGCCGGATCGGCCGCGCGGTGGCGGAATTAGCTACCGCCCTCGGGATGAAAGTCATCGGCGTGCCGCGGCGGAAAGGCGCCGCCGCGCCCATCCCCGAGGCGGATTTGGAAACGGCGCTGCGCGCGAGCGATGTGCTGAGCCTGCATTGCCCGCTGACGCCCGAGACGCATCAACTCCTCAACGCGGAGCGGCTCGCCTGGATGAAACCCGCGGCCTTTTTATTAAACACCAGCCGCGGCGGGCTGATCGACGAATACGCTCTGGCCCGCGCGCTCAATGAGGGCCGCCTGGCCGGCGCGGGGTTGGACGTGCTCAGCGCCGAGCCGCCGCCGCCGGATCATCCGCTTCTGACCGCCCGCAATTGCATCATCACTCCGCACCACGCCTGGGCCACCCTGGCCGCCCGGCGGCGGTTGCTGCGGGTCACCCTCGAGAACCTGCGCGCCTTCCTGCGCGGCCAGCCGGAAAACGTGGTCAATGGCGTCACCCCGGCCCGCTCCCCCTGAACGTCGGTAGGGACGCCTGGCCCAGGCATCCGCGTGAGGCGTCCGCGCGTCCAAGGAAGGACGTTTCGGCGAAACATCCCTGCCCCCCAAACAGACATTCGACATGGCGGGCGGGATCAGGCACCCTGCCGGGGATGAAGTCGATGACGGGTTACGGGCGCGGGGAGTGCTCCCGGGACGGTTTCAAAATCACCGTCGAACTCAGTTCCGTGAACCGGAAGCAAAGCGAGATCTCGATCCATTTGCCTCGCGAAATGGAGATGCTCGAGGGTTCCCTGCGGGACCTGATCAACCGGCAGATCTCGCGCGGCCGTTTGCTCGCGCGGGTGACGTTGCACGCCAGCGCGCCGCAGTTTTCGGCGCGGCAGCACCTGAACGCGCCACTGGCCCGAGCCTACGCGGCGGAGTTGAGCAAGCTGGCCCGCCAGTTGAATCTCCCGGGCACGGTGACCCTGGACCATTTGGTGCAGGCGCCCGGAGTGTTTCAAACCGACGAGCAACTGGCCGAGACGAAGGATTTTTGGCCGGCGGTCGAGAGGGCGTTGCGGGAGGCGCTGGGGCAACTCGTGGCCATGCGCGAACGCGAGGGCGCGGCACTGCGGAAGGATTTGATCAAGCGCGTCCAACTCATGCGGCGGGCGGCGGCGCGGATTCGGAAGGCGGCGCCCGCGGTGGCGCGCCGCTACCGCGAGCAACTGCTTGAGCGGATTCGGGCGGCGGGACTCGAACTGCCGGCGGCGGAGGACGAACGGTTGCTGAAGGAGGTGGTCTATTTCGCGGATCGTTCGGATATCACCGAGGAACTCACGCGGTTGCGCAGCCATTTTCAGCAATTCGAGGACTGCCAGGGGGCGGCGGAGCCGGTGGGGCGCACCCTCGATTTTCTCGCGCAGGAAATTAACCGCGAGGTGAACACCATCGGCGCGAAGGCCAACGACAGCGCGATTTCGCGCGAGGTGGTGACGCTGAAAGCGGAGTTGGAAAAATTCCGCGAACAAGCCCAGAATGTGGAGTAAATGAATCTCACGACGGCTCAGGAAGGAAAGAGCGAGGCCGCCGCCCGGGCCCCGGCGGGCAATCCCCTGCTGGTGATCATTTCCGCCCCGTCCGGCGCCGGCAAGACGACCGTCTGCCAGCAATTGCTGCGGGCGCGGGGGGGCATGACCCGGGCGGTCACCTGCACGACGCGGGCGCCGCGCGGTGACGAGCGGGACGGAATCGACTATTATTTTCTCGACGCGGCGTCCTTTTTGAAGCGGGTGCAAGCGGGCAATTTCCTCGAGCACGCGACGGTGTACGGCAACAGCTACGGAACGTTGAAGGCGGAAGTGCTGGGCAAGCTGCGCCAGGGGAGCGACGTGCTGCTGAATGTCGATGTGCAGGGGGCGGCGGCAATTCGCGAGCGGGCGCAGGAGGAGCCGGAGTTGAAGCGGGCGCTGGTGTCGGTCTTCATCACGCCGCCCTCGCTGGCCCTCCTCGAGGAACGGTTGCGCCGCCGCGGCACCGATCCGGAGCCGGTGATCCAGAAGCGGCTGAGCGTCGCGCGGCAGGAGATCTCGCAATGGAGGAATTTCGATTATCTGGTGATCAGCGCGAGCATTCCGGAGGATCTCCGGCGAATGCTGGCGATTGTGGAAAGCGAAAAACTGCGCTCGAGCCGGGCGCTGGCGCCGGAATTGTGAGGGGCGCATGAAAACCAACGTGGTTCTGGGCGTGACCGGCTCGATCGCGGCCTACAAGGCCGCCGAGCTGACCAGCCAACTGGTCAAGCACGGCTGCGAGGTGCGCGTGGTGCTGACGGCCGAGGCGCGGCGCTTTCTCACGCCGCTGATTTTCCAGACCCTCTCGCGGCATCCGGTCACCGCGGATCTGTATGACGAGGTCGAGGGGTGGAAACCGGCGCATATCGAGCTGGCGGACCACGCGGATTTGCTGCTCATCGCGCCGGCCACGGCCAACACCATCGCCCGGCTGGCGCAAGGATTCGCCAATGACGCGCTGTCGTGCGTGGCGCTGGCGCTGAATCCGGCGGCGCAGGTGCTGATCGCGCCGGCGATGAACGGCAAGATGTGGCTGCATCCGGCCACCCGGCACAACGTGCAAACATTGAAAAGCCGCGGCGTCGAGTTCATCGGCCCCGAAGCGGGGCTGCTCTCCTGCGGCTATGAGGGGCTGGGCCGCCTGTGGCCTGTCGAGCAGGTGCTCGAGCGCGCGCTGGCCCTGTTGAAGACGGATTGAACGCGAAACCCGTCGAACCTCCCGCGCCGACGCCCGCGCCTCCCGCGCCCCGCGGTTCGCTGGTGGTGGAATTCTGGCGCTGGTTGCGGCGGCAGCGCGTTTCGGGACTGCGCGCCGGCGGCGCGCGCCTGCTGCGCCAGGCCCTCGCGCTGGTCGATCTGCCCACGCCCGAGCCGGAGCAGCTCCTGCGCCGGATCATCACCATGGAGCGGGACTTGATCCTGCCGCTCAAGGCGGCGGGGATCGCGATGCTCCTGCATTCGTTTTATTTCACGCCCTGGATCGGACGGGTGGTGAGCGAGCTCGAGATCGCCGTCGAGCTGACGCAGTACTTTCTCTGGTTTTATATCGCCGCCAACCTGGCGTTCGCGGTGGCGCTGTTCAACCTCCGAAGGCTCCCGCTGGGGCTGGTGCAATGGCTGGTTTTTGTCACCGGCCTGCTGGACGGTTTGTTTCTCTCCGCCCTGACGCTGGTGACGGGGGGGTATCACAGTTTTCTGTACTGGCTGTTTCTGGGCTTGATCGTGCGCAGCGCGGTCAGCGTGCCGCGGGGCACCTCGCAACTGGCGCTGAACTTCACGCTGATCGCCTGCTACGTGATCGCCGGCATCATCAATATTTACGTCTTCGAGTATGTCGCCCAGAGCTGGGAGCAGCAAACGCAGGCGCTGGCCATGCGCCGGCAGGCGCGCGTGGCGCTGGTGGCGCCGGTTCCGGAGACCGGCCCGCCCACCACCACCAATCTTTCGCTGCCGCCGCTCCGGCTCGAGGCCCGCCCGCCGCCCGCCCGCGCGCCGGACGAAGGGCTCGAGGCGCTGATGCTCACCGGCCCCGAGGGGGACGCCGAACCGCTGGCGGTGCGGTTGATTCTGCTCGTGCTGATGACCAGTTGCGCCTATGGCGTGCAGGTGCTGCTGGACCGGCAGCGCCGGGCGCTCGAAGATGCGCGGGAGTTCGCCGTGCGGGACGCGCAATTGCGCTCGGCCGGCCGTTTTGCCGCCGAATTCGCCCACCAAATCAAGAACCCGCTGGCCATCATCAACACCGCCGCGTTTTCGTTGCAGCGCGCCCTCGAGGCCGGACGGGCCGACGCCCCGGCCAAGGTGCGGATGATTCAGGAGGAGGTCGAGCGGGCGGACCGCATCATCACCGAAGTGATGGGCTACGCCCAACTCTCCGAGGGCAAGGTCGAGAAGCTGAACGTGACCGAGGAAATGGAGCGGGCGATCGAGCGGGTCTTCCCGCCCGCCGCGGGTTATCCCGTTCGGGTGCGCCGGCAGTACCCCCCCGCGCTCCCGCCGCTGGTGATGCAGAAACGGCACGCCTCGGAGATTTTCATCAATATCCTGCAAAACGCCCGCGAGGCCCTGGGCGAGGCCGGGGGCGAGGTCTCGGTGAGCCTCCGGCTGCTGCCGGAATCGTTGATCGAGGCGGTCATCGCCGACAATGGCCCGGGAGTCCCGCCCGACAAAATCGAGCGGATTTTCCAGGCCTATTACACCACCAAACCACGCGGCAGCGGGCTCGGTTTGGCCACGGTGAAGAACACGGTGGAACTCTACGGGGGCACGGTGCGGGTCGAATCCGAGCTTGGCCGGGGCGCTCTTTTTCGGTTAGTCTTTCCGGCGAGAACTCTGATGAAACTGGCGAGGCAACCTTGAAAAGTCCAGCGCGAGCAACCCCTAAAACGGCGGGGCGCAGCCGACTGGCGTAACGCGGCAAGCTCATGAACCCGCCGCGCGCTCCGCTGCTCGTCGTCGATGACGAAAAGAATCTGCGTTTGTCGCTCACCACGGTGTTGAGCGACGAGGGCTACACGGTGCGGGCCACGGAATCGGCCGAGGAGGCGCTCGAGTTGCTGCGCGAGGGGGAGGTATTCATGGTGATCACCGACGCGCGGCTCGGCGGCATGAGCGGGTACGAGTTTGTCCGCCAGGCGCGCGCGGAGTGGCCGGACCTGCCGATTTTGATGATCACCGCCTTTGCGACCCCGAAGCTGGCGGTCGAGGCGATCCAGGCCGGCGCCATCGGCTACCTGGCCAAGCCCTTCGCCCCCGAGGAATTGTTGCACGAGGTGGGCCGCTGCGCCGAGCGGCATCAATTGATCCAGCAAAACGCCACGCTGCGGGCCCGGGCGGGCGAAGCGGCGCGGCTGGAGCAAATCATCGGCGAATGCCCGCAAATCGCCGAGTTGCGCCAGTTGATCAAGACCATCGGGCCGACCGGGGCCCGGGTGCTGGTGCTCGGCGAGAGCGGCACCGGCAAGGAATTGGTGGCCGGAGCGCTGCACCGGCTTTCGCGGCGACGCCAGGCCAACTACGTCCGCATCAACTGCGCCGCCATCCCCGAGACGCTGCTCGAGAGCGAATTGTTCGGCCACGAACGCGGCGCCTTCACCGGCGCGTTAAGGCAAAAGCCGGGCCGGGTCGAGGAGGCCGACGAGGGCACCATCTTTCTGGACGAGATCGCCGATATGAGCCGCCCGCTGCAAGCCAAGCTGCTGCGCTTTCTCGAAGACGGCACCTTCACCCGGGTGGGCGGCACCCAGGAGCTCCGGGTCGATGTCCGGCTGATCGCCGCCACCAACCGCGATATCATCCGCGCCATCTCCGAGGGGCAGTTCCGCGAGGATCTGTTCCACCGGCTCAATGTGGTGCAGCTCCGGCTGCCGCCCTTGCGGGAACGGGGCGAGGATACCCAGCTCCTGGCAGATTACTTCCTCGGGCAGTTCGGCGTCTCGATGAACAAGGTCACCCGCGGCATTGCCAAAGCCGCCCGGCAGAAGCTGGCGGCGCATCACTGGCCCGGCAACGTCCGCGAGTTGCGCAACGTGATCGAGCGCGCGCTGATTCTCGAGACCTCGCCCGAGATTCAACCCGCCAGCCTGCCGGATTTTAAATTGGAGTCCCGGCTGCATCCCGATGCCGCCAAAGCAGCCGCCCCGGACGGATCTCTGGATGAAATCATGGCGGCTTATGAGCGTAATTTCATTCTGGAAGTCCTCGAGCAGAATGGCCATAGTCTGGCCAAGACCGCCGATCAACTGAGGTTGAGCCGGCACGCGCTGCGCTATCGGATGCAGCGCCTGGGTTTGACCGGGTCCGGAGAGGGTCCGGATGAGACCGCGCCGAACTAAACGGGCGCGGCTGAGGATTGGATTGGTTGGCTTGATATGGAATCGACTCCCGCGGAGATGGCCTCCCGCTCCTTGACGCGGCTTAGCCCGACGCTCCAGGAGGGGATGATTGTGCTGCTGGCGCTGCTGGCGGTGACTTTGATTTTGATATTATGGGCGGCCTACGTTCGCAAGCGCCGGCGGCGGGGACGCGAGCGGCATCGCTACCCCCGCGCGTCCACGGCGGCGCGGAGC
The DNA here is from genome assembly GCA_039806935.1 of Verrucomicrobiota bacterium. Lineage (GTDB taxonomy): Bacteria > Verrucomicrobiota > Verrucomicrobiia > Limisphaerales > UBA8199 > JBDHQH01. The sequence goes on along the minus strand of JBDHQH010000005.1, from coordinate 53,285 downwards.
GCCTCCTCCGGGGAAAAAGCGGAAAGGAAGAGCCGGCGCCGGCGCCGGCGCCGCGAGCATCGTCCGCGCAACCCGACGCTGGCCGAAACCGGAGGGCTGCTGCCCGCCCGTTCCGAGCGGCGCGTCGAGCCGTTTCCCTGAGCATGCAAGAGAGCCGGGCGATCACCCGCAAGAGCGCCTCGAACCTGGCCCTCGCGTTCCTCCTGCTGCCGCGCGAGAAACGCGACGCGATGTCCGCCCTGTATGCCTTTTGCCGTGAAATCGACGATGTGGCGGACGAGGAACAGATCCCCGAGTCCGAACGCCGCCGCGCGCTGGCCGGGTGGCGCCAGGATTTGCGGCGCGCCTGGGATGGCGCCCCCGAAAAACCGGTGAACCGCGAACTCCAGCGCGTGATCCGGCGCTTTCATCTGCCCTGCAAACACTTCGAGGAACTGCTCCAGGGCGTCGAGATGGATCTCGACATCAGGCGATACGCCAGTTACGCGGAGCTGGAAACGTATTGCTACCGGGTGGCTTCAGTGGTGGGCTTGCTGAGCATCGAAATCTTCGGCTACACCGATCCCGCGTGCCGGCGCTACGCCGCCTGCCTGGGCCAGGCGCTCCAGTTGACCAACATTTTACGCGACGTCCGCGTCGATGCCCGCCGGGGGCGCATCTACCTGCCGGGCGAGGAATTGGCGCGGCAGCAAGTCTCCGAGGACGAGGTGCTGGCCTGCCGCTACTCGGGCCGGTTCCAAAAGGCGGCCGCCGCGGTGGCTCGGCGCGCGGAGGAGTTCTATCTCCAGGCGGCCGCGGCCCTGCCGGCGGTGGATCGGCGCTCGATGATCGCCGCCGAGTTAATGGGGGCGGTGTATTGGCGGCTGCTGCGCCTGTTGAAACGACGGCACTTCGATGTGTTCGGCCCCCGTCCGGTGCGCGTCGGCGGGTTGGGCAAGCTGGCGCTCATCCTGCGCACCTGGACGCGGATTTCACTCCAAACGGGGAAGCCGAATTACGGCTATGCCTGAGGCCGCGCCGCCCGCCCAGCCCGCGACCGCGCGGCGGCTGGTGGTGAATGCGGATGATTTCGGCCGCTCGAGCGAAATCAACCAGGCCGTCTTCCGCGCCCATACCGAAGGCATCCTCACCACCGCCAGCCTGATGGTCAATGAGCCGGGCTGCGCCGAGGCTGTCGAGCTGGCCAGGAAGTTGCCGCGGCTGGGCGTGGGGCTGCATTTGACGTTTCTTTGCGGACGCTCCGCCCTGCCGCCGGAACGCATCCCGGGGCTGGTGGACCGCGCGGGGGAGTTCACCCGGAATCCGGCCGGGGCCGGGTTTCGCTATTTCTTCCAGCGCGGCCTGCGCGAGCAGCTCCGCGCCGAACTGCGCGCGCAGTTGCTGCGGTTCGCCGCGACCGGGCTGCCGCTGGACCACGTCAACGGCCACCTGCACCTCCATTTGCATCCGGTGATTTTCCGCCTGTTGATGGAGGAGGCCGCCAGGCTGGATATCCGCCGCGTCCGGCTGACCCGCGATCCCTTCCGGCTGGATCTGCGGCTGGCGCGCGGGAATTGGCTCTACCGGGTGTCGCACGCGGTGATTTTTTCCGCCCTCGCGCGGCGGGCGCGCCCGGAGCTGCGGGCGCGCGGGATCCGCCATACCCGCGCCGTGTTCGGCCTGCTCCAGAATGCCCGCGTGGACGAAGGCTACCTGCTGCGGCTGCTGCCGCGGCTTCCCGCCGGCGACTCGGAGCTTTACTCGCATCCATCGCTGCGAGAATTTAGGCATGAATTCGAGGCCTTGATCAGTCCGGCGGTGGCCCGGCGGCTGCGGGAATCGGGTGTCGGGCTGATCCGCTACCAGGATCTGTGAGACCGCTATGACCAAATTGTTGTTGATTTTACTTGTCGGCCTGGTGTTTGAGAGCACCGGCATCGTGCTGCTCAAACAGGGCATCAACCAGGTCGGCGAGGTGCGCCAGGTCAGCGCCGGCGAGGTGTGGCGCGTGCTTCAGGCGGGAGCGACCAATGCGCGGGTGCTGCTCGGCGTGTTCTTCGAGGCGCTCTTCTTTGCCTGTCTCCTGGTTTTGATGTCCAAAAGCAGCATCAGCTTTCTCTGGCCGCTCACCGCGCTGAGTTTTGTCTTCGCCACCTTCGCCGCCATCTGGTTCCTGCATGAGCGGGTCTCGCCTTTGCGGTGGGCCGGGGTGGTGTTCATCATGATTGGCGCCGCGCTGATCACCTATAGCGAGCATCAGCGGACGGATCCGGCGCCTGGTTCGGAACTGGCGGCCCCGCCCGCCAGTCAATAAGCAAAAAACCGGCTGAGCGCCGACGCCAGCGCCTCGGCTGCCTCCCGGCTCTGGCGTTGGAGCGCCAGCAAAGCGGGGATTTTGCCGGGCCGCCGAAGGATCGCGGCGGCCAGTTTCAACGGATCGATCCGCTGCTCCGGGGTCGCCAGCGCGTTGAAATCCAGCGGCAAATCCTGGTGGGCGGGATCCAGAATCACGCGCAACGTGGCGCTCGGCGCCCCCGCCCGGGAACACGCCTCGCGAATCCAGCCGGACTCCATCTCCACCGCGTCGGCGCCCGTCTGCCGGCGCAGCGCCGCCTTCTCCGCCGCCGTGACCGCGATCCGCTCGGCGCAATGAAAACGGGCCAGCCGCGCGCCCGCCGCGCGCAGCCGTTCCCCAAGCGCCAGATCCGCGGTGTCAAAAAACAACGAGCCCGGGACGGCTTCGGGATCCAACCCTCCGGCAAAGCCGCAGGTCATAATCAGCCCGGGCGCGGGGCCGCTCAAGAGCCGCTCCAGCGCGCGCAACGCATTCCGCCGTCCCATGCCGGTGACCACGACGGCGAGGTCCGGCCGGCCGGCCATGCGGCGGCGGAAAGGCGCGGCCTCCTCCGGCACGGCGAAGAGCACCGTCGGGACCCTCGGGCGGCCGCCGTTCATTTGATTCCCGCCAGCCGCTCCCGCCAGACCTGGTGCAGCAGCACCGTCGCCCGCACGTCCCGCAGGCAATACTCGGCGATCTCACGATAGCGCCCCGCGGCCACCAGGTCATTCACGTCCTGTCCGGTCACGCCGTGGCCTTTCGGCGACTCGATCCCGAAGCATTTGCAATAGAAATCGAGGTTGAACCGCCGGGCGGCCCCTTCGCGCCCGCTGACACCGTAAAACGTGAGCTGCTCGGCCAGGTCGCAATGCGGCTCGGTTTGAAACCGGTACCCCAGCCAGTCCTTGCGCGAAATCGGCACGTTTAACACCGCCGAGCGCAGATAGACGAAGGGCACGTCGAAGCCGCGCCCGTTGAACGTGACCACCTGCTCATAATGCCGGGCCACATCCCAGAAGGCGGTGAGCAACTCGATCTCATCCACGCACGGCACAAACTCCACCGGCCCGGCATCGCCGGCGTTGTCCTCGTAATCCTCGGCGATGAAGAGCACCTGGCCGCGGGAGGTTTCGGCGTTCAGCATGGCGATGCAAACCACCTGGGCGGTGAGCGGCCAGAGGCTGAACATCCTCCCGATCTCGGCCCGCCGCTCCGCGCGGGCGATTTCGTCCGGGATTTTGCCGCATTCGCGGAACAGGTACTCCTGCTGCGCATCATCGAATTGCTCGAGCGGCAGCGCGGAGGTCTCGATATCGAAAACAAGTTTGGCCATCGCTGTCGCCTCTGTTGTAACCGCCTCCTCCCGTCGGGGCGAGCGAAATGTGCCGCCCATCCCATTCCCTTTCCGCACTCCGGAAAGGGGGCGCCACTCTCCTAAACGGCCGCTTCGCGTTGCGTCCAGGCGGTGGCGTGCTGCATCAACTCCGCCGCGCTGCTGAGGTTGAGCTTGCGTTTGATCTGCTCGCGGTAGTATTCGATCGTCTTGATGCTGAGGTGCAGTTCGGCGGCGATTTCGCTGGTGCGCTTCCATTGCCCGACGAGTTGAAACACCTCGAGCTCGCGATCGCTCAACTCGGCCACCGGCGACTGCCGCAGATCGGGTTTTCCGCGGATTTGCTGATGCAACATCCGGGCGGCCATGGCCTCGCTGACGTACACATTGCCGCTCAGCACCCGGCGAATGGCCGGAATCACCCGTTCGAGCGCTTCCGCCTTCATCAAATAACCCAGCGCCCCGGCCCGAAAAGCGACCTCCGCGTACACCGACTCCTCGTGCGCGCTGACCACCAGCATCGGCAACCCCCGAAACCGCGCCTTGATGTTGCGCATCAACTCCAACCCGCTGCTTTCCTTGAGCGAAATATCCACGATCACCAGGCCGGGCTTGAGCTTTTCAATCGCTCCCAGCGCGCGCGCCGCGTCCTCCTCCTCGCCGCAGACCACCAGGTCCGCTTGCTTGTTGATCAGTTGCGCGATGCCGTATCGCACCACCGCGTGATCATCCACGAGCAGTATCCGTGTGCGTCGGTCGGTGGTGACCGGAGTGCCTTTTGCCTGCGCCATGCTGAAGAAGTTGGCCGCAAGTTCCGCGCCAATTCGAGCGCGCGCGAGCGTTCTCGCAAGAGGAATTTCGCCCGGCCCGGCTGCATGGGGGAGGCTCCTCTCGCCACGGCTCCGCTTGACGAACCCATTTCGCCCACTAACCTACCAGGGTGTCAGATTTTGTCGTTTAAGAGGCGCCGCCGCCGTATATGAGGAAACCTTCCGTTCTCGTAGTCTTCCTGACAGTTTTCATCGATTTGATCGGGTTCGGGATCGTGGTTCCTCTGGTGCCGATTTACAGCAGCCATTTCGGCGCGCGCGGGTTCATGATCGGCCTGATCATCGCCTCGTTCTCGGCGATGCAATTCTTCTTTTCGCCGATCTGGGGGCGGCTCTCCGATCGGCACGGGCGCCGGCCCATTCTGCTGATCAGCACGGCCGGAGCGGCGCTGTCCTATGCCTTGTTCGGAATCAGCGCACAAGTGCCTCATAATGAGACAGCGCTGTGGCTCATGGTGTTGTCCCGCGTCTTTGCCGGCGCGTGCGGCGGCAACATTACCGTGGCCCAGGCTTACATCGCCGATATTACCCCCCCGAAGGATCGTTCGCGGCGGATGGGGTTGATCGGCATGGCCTTTGGCCTGGGTTTCATCTTTGGGCCGGTCCTGGGCGGCGTCAGCCTGCATTATCTGGGCAATTCCGGACCGGGTTGGACCGCCGCCGGCCTGTGCGCCTTCAACTTTTTCCTGGCGTTGTTTATTCTGGTGGAAAGCCGCAAGCCGAATGCCCAGCCGGTCGCTCCGCGGCCTCATCTCGATCAGTGGCTGCGCGTGTTGCGCCAGCCGAAAGTGGGTTTGTTGATCGTGGTCTTTTTCCTCGCCACCTTCTGCTTTAGCTGCTTTGAAAGCACGCTGCCGCTGATCGTCAGCGAAAACTTTCATTTGGATATTCAAGCCAGCGCCACCTCGGCGACCACCGTGGTCTATTTGTTCGCTTATTGCGGCGTGATCGGCGCCTTCGTCCAGGGCGGGGCCATTGGGCGGTTGGTGAAGCTGCTGGGCGAGGTGCGGCTGATCTCGCTCAGCCTGGCGCTCACCGCGGTGAGCCTGGCGCCGCTGCCTTTCATCCGGGGGACCACGCCGCTCGCCTGGGGGGTGTTGTTTCGACCGGAAGGCTGGCCCTGGCTGGCGATGCTGGCGGCGCTGGGCTTGCTGGCAATCGGGACCGGCCTCACGCGGCCGCCGTTGTTCGGCTTGCTGTCCAATTTAACCGCCGCCGATGAGCAGGGGGCCACCATTGGCGTGGCCCAAAGCGCCGGCAGCCTGGCCCGCATTTTCGGGCCGGTTTTCGCCACCTCCCTGCTGCCCTTCCACGCCGCGCTGCCGTACTTGATCTGCGCGGGCGTCCTGCTGGCGACCACGCTGTGGATCGCGGCGCGGTTTCCGGAGCGCGCCCCCGCGGGGCTCAGGCCAGTCCCTTGACCTCCCAGCCGGGCCGGTAGGCGCGGCGGAGATATTGATTCGCTTCCGGCAGGTTGAACTGAAGCCGCTCCGAATCCCAGAAAAGGGTGGTCTGCGGGAAGCGCGAGGCCACGCCGCCCAGCAGCACGACCTCGGTCAACGGCCCGGCGTAGGAGAACGGAGCCGAGGCGCGATCTTTCCCGCGGCAGGCGTCGGCCCATTGGGCCCAGTGATTATTCGAGGTCACCTCTGGGAATTGCAGATTCGCGAATTTTTTGTCCGGATACAACAACGGACGGTTGATATGCGGCAGCACCAGCGTGCCCTGCGTGCCCACGAAAATCGAGCCGGTCCCCGGGCGCGGATCCCCCTCGAGCAAAGCCAGCACCTCCGTCGGCAGTTTGCCCGCGCCGTCGTACCAATGCAGCTTCACCGTTTTCCCCGCGGTATAGGCGGTGCCGGGGAAAAGATACTCGATGTTCGAGTCCATCGCCCAGTTCCAGGCGTTGGGCGCCGGACCGATCGAGCGCACCGATAAAGGCGCGCCCAATTCCAACGCCGAAAACACCGGGTCGAAAATATGGCAGCCCATGTCTCCGAAAGTTCCGGTGCCGAAATCCAGCCGCTTGCGCCAGTTGTCGGGGTGGTAATACGCCTCCCCAAGATACGGCCGCGCCTCGCAAACCCCCAGCCATAAATTCCAATCCAGACCGGCGGGGATGGCATCGATTCGATCCGGCCGCGGCGTCGTGTCTCCCCAGGATTTCGGGCACCAGGAATGCACTTCCTTGATTTTGCCGATCACCTGCGACTGAATCAGCATCACCGCCAGGCGGTAATGGTTGACCGAGTGAATCTGGATGCCCATCTGGGTCGCCACCGGCGTGCGGCCCGCGCGCTCGACCAATCGGCGCACTTCGAACAAATCATGCGCCAGCGGTTTTTGACAATACAGGTGCTTGCCCAGCTCCAGCACGCTCATGCCCATTACGCCATGCATGTGGTCCGGCACGGAGACATTGACCGAATCAATGCGCTTGGCCTCGCGCGCCAGCAGTTCCCGCCAATCCTGGTAAACCCGGGCCCCGGGAAAGCGTTTCCTCACCTCGGCGGTCTTGGTGAGATCCACGTCCGCCACCGCCACCAACTCGACGTTTCTGGCCTGCGCGATGTTGGTGAGGTCGGCCCACGCCATGCCCGAGGCGCCAAAGCTCGCGTGACGCAACGTCTCGCTCGGAGGCCGAGCCATCAAATCGCGCATGAAAAAGGGCGCGCCCAAAGTCAGGGCGCCCGTGGCTTTAAGAAACGAACGGCGGGAGAATCGGGGATTGGAATGCTTGTGCATGTTGTATGGCCAGGCGCTCATCTGCGCGCCATCACGAAACCAAAAGGCCTCCCCGCCGTCAAATCAATTGGGCGGCGACTTCCCGAAAAGGAGGACGTTTCGGCGAAATGTCCCTGCCCATTTCCTTTATCTTTTTGCCAGCCCGCGCCGGGCCGAATATCATCTTCCCGTGCGTTTGGCCGTATTCCCGGGAGCCTGGATTTGGATTGTGAGCGCGCTGGTCTTGAGCTGGCGCGGCCTCGAATCTGTCGCTCAGCCCGCCGAGGCGACCGTCTCGAATCTCTGGTCCCTCGATATCAAAGACTCGGGTGACTCGACGCCCGCCATCGCGCCGGATGGCACGATTTATTTCGGCACCTTCGCCGGACAACTCCGGGCGGTGTCCGCCGAGGGGAAGCCCAAGTGGACCTTTTACACCGGCCGCGGACAAAGTTCGGCCATGGAAATTCACTCCTCCCCCGCCCTCGGGGCCGATGGCACCATTTACTTCGGCTCTCGGGACCGCAACTTCTACGCGCTCACCCCCGCGGGCCGGCCCCGGTGGGTTTTCCCCACCGGCGCCTGGGTGGATTCCTCACCGGCGATCGGCGCGGACGGCACCGTGTATTTCGGCTCCTGGGACAAGATTTTCCACGCTCTCAGCCCCGAGGGCGCCAAACGCTGGAGTTTCCCGACCGGCGGACCGGTCGTTTCCTCCCCGGCCATCGACGCCCAAGGCCGGATCTTCTTCGGCTCCCATGATGGTTCGCTGTACGCGCTGAGCCCGGCGGGCGAAAGGGTCTGGTCCTTCAAAACCGGCGGGCCGATTGTCTCCTCTCCCGCCCTCGGCGCGGATGGCGCGGTTTATTTCACCTCGACCGACGGGTTCTTTTACGCGCTGGAGCCGGACGGGCGCTTGCGGTGGAAAACGCATACCGGAGGTATCACCGAATCCTCGCCGGTGCTCGCCGCCGACGGCGGGATTTATCTCGGCGTCAACACGGAGTTATGGGCCTTTTCCCCCGCCGGCGAGAAGCGCTGGGTGCGCGGGTTCGGCTATCCCGTCGAATCCTCCGCAGCGGTGCTGGCGGACGATTCGGTTTGCGCGGTCTCGCGCTTCGGGTTGCTGGTCAACCTTGTCCAGCCCAGCGAAAACGTCTGGAGCCGCTTTTTGGCGGCCTACGGATCCGCCTCGCCCGCGGTGTCTCCATCGGGCGCGCTGTACATCTTCGACAGTTGGACCAACCTGACCGCCTTGAGCATTGGCCAACCGCCGGCCCGGAGTTCGTGGCCGACGTTCCGCGCAAACCCCCGCAACACGGGGCTGGTCAATCACTGAGCGGGCATGTCGCGTTTTCACCGAGCCCTGCAAGGAGCGATCTCGAACTATTTGTTGCTCGGGGTCACGGCGCTCTATTCACTGACCTCGGTTCCCCTGGCGCTTCATTACCTCTCCAAGGAACAGTTTGCCTTGTGGGCGCTCATGGCCTCGCTCCTGGGCTACCTGAATTTGGTGGATTTGGGGATGTCTTCGTCCATCTCGCGATTATTAATTGACCATAAAGACGCGAGGAGCGAGACCGGGTATGGCAGCCTGCTCAAGACCGGATGGCTGGTCCTGGTGTTGCAAGGGTTGGCGGGACTGCTGATCTGCTTCGCCTCCGCCTCCATTCTGGCGGATGTGCTGCGGGTGCAGGATGACCTCCGGCTGGAATTCATCCGGCTGGTGCAGTGGCAGGGAATCACGTTGTTCGCGACTTTTGCCGTCCGCATTTTTGGCCATGTGCTCTACGCCCACCAGCGCGTGGATTACTGGGGCTATTCGAGCATCCTCATCCTGATTTCAAACTTGTTGATTCAGTGGGGGTTTTTCGCGGCCGGGCACGGAGTGCTCAGCCTGATCTGGGCGGGGCTGATCAGCACCTGCGGCGGATATCTTTTCCAGGCGGCGGTCTGCTGGCGATTGGCCCTTTTCCCCGCGCGCGGGTTTTGGGGCCGGGTCTCGCGGCGGCATCTCGGAGAATTATTCTCCTACGGCAAAGACATTTTTCTGGTCTCGGTGGGCAGCCAGCTCATCCTGGCCAGCCAGACTTTTGTCATCACCCGCTGCCTGGGATTAGGTCCGGCCGCGGTCTGGGCGGTGGGAACGAAAGCCTTCAACATGATCAGCCAGTTGGTTTGGCGGGTCTATGATTCCGCCTCGCCCGGCTTCGGAGAGATGGTGGCCCGGGGCGAAACCCGGCTGCTCCTGGCGCGCTATCGCACGGTGCTCGTCCTCACCGCGTCTTTCGCCGTTTTCTGCGGCATCGCCTACGCGGCTTGCAATGCCAGCTTCGTGACCGTCTGGATGCGCGGAAAAATCGAGTGGCGCGCCTCCTATGATGTGTTGTTGGCCGCGTGGTTGCTCTTGAGCGCCATCTCCCGCTCGCACAACTCCATTATCATGGCGACGAAAGATCTCCGCGCCATGGGGTTGGTGTATTTTCTGGAAGGGGGCTGCTTTGTCCTGCTTGCCATCGCCGGCGCGCGGCTCGCCGGATTGTACGGCGTGATTGCCAGCTCGATCCTCTGCACCCTCCTTTTCAGCTTCAGCTACGGCGTCCGGCGGGCGACCGCCCTCTTCGGCCTCTCCTGGCGCGAGGTCGCAATCCAGTGGATGTCCCGGGCCTGGGCAGTGGCGCTGCGCTTTGCCCCGCTCGCCTTCGCCGCCTGGCTGATCGCCCGAAAGCTCCCGCCCTTGGGCCGGCTCGGCGCGCTCGCGGGGTTCTGTTTCATCACCGGCGTATGGTGCCTCCTTCGGCAGGGTATCCCCGAGGAGTTTCAGAAGGAATTGGTCGGCAAACTGCCGCCCCTGGCAACTCGTGTGCTGCGCCTGATTTTGCCCGCCCGGGGAAACCCGCAGTTAACGAGTGGACGGGTTTAGCCCGGGTTAACCCAAAAAACCGCCTCGGCGTCGATTTGCTGAATTTCAGCGGTGAGGCCGCGGGACTGACGATACTCGTCCGTCGCCCGCCGACAGCCTTCCCAGAAGTTATAGTCATCGAGAATAACAATGCCTCCCGGCGACAACAACGGATAGAGATGTTCCAGACAGATCCGGGTGGACTCGTACCAATCTCCATCCAGACGCAGGAGAGCGATCGGTCCCAGGGTCGGGGCTATCTGCGGGATCGTATGCTGAAACCAGCCGGGATGAAAATGCGTCCGCTCGGCAGGGAGCTTCAATCGTGACAAAAGATAGTCTCTCACCGGCTCCAGACCTTCTTTGCATTGATGGATGGAAACCAGGGAGCCGGAGTTCCTCCCGCCGCTATATTGCCGGGCTGCGACGCCGTCCTCTTCCGTCGGCTCCGGCAAACCCTGAAAAGAATCAAACAAGTGAAGATTTGTTGATGCGCCCCATCTTTGGAGCGCCAAGCCCATGATCGCCGCCGAGCCGCCCTTCCAGACTCCGCATTCCACAAAGCAACCAGGCGTGCCGCTCCGGAGTGCCCGCCGGCTCAAATCCCAGAGAGACCGGCAACGCTCCGGGTTGGTCATTGTGTAGCGTTTCGCGTGGAAAAGGGCCCGGGCCCGCCACGGCGACGGCAACCCTTTCAGGAACCACATCCACCGACTTTGAGCGAAATTCCGCATGCCGACCCAAGAATACGGAGCCGGTTCAGGGCTGTCGATGGTTCCGAAACCTGCGCATCGCCCGCCGGAAGCGTCTGCCCAAGCCCTGGTATAAAAACGGAACCCGCACCGTCCGCGGGACGGGGACGCGGACCGAGGCGGGCCATTTCGGCGGATCAAGCCGGCTCAACGCCTCGGCAAGGGCAATAAACCGCCCCGCCATCTGGTCGGCGCTATGGTCTGCCCGGGCGACTCTCCGCGCGTTCTCAGAAAGGCGAACGTAGAGGCGCCGGTCACGTTCCAATCGCCGAATGGCCACCGCCGCGGCGTCCAGATCACCCACCGGCACTCGGAACCCCGTCTCCGCCGTCACCACCTCGCCCACCCCGCTGGGCAAGTCCGAAATGACTGGAACGAGACCCTCGCCCATCGCCTCCAACAGGCTCAAGGGCAAGCCTTCGAAATCCGACAATAAAACGAAGACCTCTTGAGAACGCAGAATCGCGGGGATTTCCCGGTTCGGGACGGCCCCGAGAATCCGGACGATCTGGCAATCTGCAAGGCTGGACTGTACCAGATCCGCATCGGGGCCGCCGCCGACCAGCGTGAACCGGACATTCCACTGCTCCCGCTCGGCCAGCCGGATCAAAGAGATGATCCGGCTGATGCGCTTTTGAAGTTCGACCAGGCGTCCCACATAAACGATGTTCAGCGGCTGGCCGGGATCCGCCGGGGCTCTCGGTTGAGGTGGGAGAAAATCAATCCCATACGGAATAAACTCGACCCGCGCGCGATTCACCCCGATCAAAGCCTCGATTTTCCGGCATATTTCGCGAGAGACACCGATCCACCCGTCCACCCAGGGGGAAAAGTGCCGAACCAGTTGATACGGTCCGGGATCATCGGATTGGAGAATGCCCAGCCGCGCCACACCCGGGGGAACGAGACGAAGCCCCTCAAAGCTCACCGGTCCCAGACAGGCGAGCACCGCTCGCGGCGAGTCGCTCTGCAGGCAATCGTAAGCCCAGGCCAGGCGGTCCTCGTAAATTAACTCCTTACGCGGCGGGCCGTGGATTCGGGCCGTGGTCTCTCGAAACTCGGGTGCCAGATCCATCCCCTCAGACATCACGACGATGGGCAGCGATCGCTCCCGGCGCGCGAATCCCCTGGCGAGATTGAGCAAGAAGGTGGAGCTGCCCCCCAGGGCCAGCGTCTCGGTGATGGTCGCGAGCAAGGTCTTCGCCATGATCGGCGCGAGAGCATGAACGGAGCACCGGGAATGATCAACCGAAACTGGCTGAACCGGCGCGGCGGCTCGGGAAGGCGTTTGCCTCCACACGTTCATCCGCCTAAACTCTCCTTCGATGCAAATCCTGCTGGCTGCCTGCGACGCCACCCATCTGAACCCCGTCTCCGCCGCTTTGCACGAGCGAAACGCGCTGGCCGCTCTCTGGACGAGCACGAAAAACGAGGCCGGGTTGCCGGCGTCGAAATACCGCCGCGCCTGGGTTTTTCATCTTGCGATCAAGCCGTTTTATCACCTCTCACCTCGTTTCCCCGAGCGGATTTTTCACGGTCTGCTCCCCCTCTGGACGAACTGGGTAAAACGGCAAAAGCCGCCGGCCTTCGAGGCCGTGCAGGCGCTCATGGGCTACGGCGCGGAGGTCTTCGACCACGCCGAGCGAATTGGCGCGCTCAAAGTGATCGACGCGTCCAACAGCCACCCGACCAGCTATTACGGTTTTTGGCAGCGGGAATGCGATCTCTGGAATCCGGGGACGCGGCCCGGGGTGCCGCGAAAAATCTTCGCCCGCGGCAACCGTGACCTCGAGCGCGCCGATCTGATTTCCTGCCCTTCGGTCTTTGTGCGGGACTCGATGATTTATAACGGCATTCCGGAGGAGAAATGCGTGTTGAATCCCTACGGGGTAAACACCCGCACCTTCATCCCCCGGGATCGGCTTCCCGAAAAGCCCCGGTTCATCTGCGTCGGGCTGATCGGACTCAGGAAGGGGCAACAATATCTGTTCCGCGCGTTTCAGCGGGTGCGCGAGCGCCTGCCGGAAGCTGAACTGATTTGCGCCGGCGGGTATCACGCCGATTTCAGCCGGGAACGGCCGCGTTGGGAGGGCACGTTCACCCATTACCCGCATCTGCCGCATCGCGAACTGGCGGCACTGCTGAGAAGTTGCACCGCCTTTGTGCTGCCAACCAACGAGGAGGGCTTCGCCCGCGCGATCATCGAGGCAATGGCCTCGGGCCTGCCGGTCATCACCACCTACCAGAGCGGCGCCACCACCCTGGTGCGCGACGGCGTCGAGGGCCGCGTCATCAACGGCCGAAATGTGCCCGAACTGGCCGCGGCCATGATTCAAGTGGCGGAGGATCGGGCGCTAAACGAGCGCATGGGCCAGGCTGCCCACGCACGGGGTGCGGGTGACAACTCCTGGGGAGATTACGCAGATCGCCTGCTGGAAATTTACGCCCGGGCGCGGCACCGCGCCCTCCGTAGCGGTGCGGCGGCGGACAGGTCACTCAAGGCCGCCGGGGCTAACTAACATCCCGGCGCCAGGCCGGCGACGCCACTGGCCTGGGATTCGCAAACTCAGGCAACTCCTTCGGCGACTTCATTTTTGCAGGCAAGCCCAGATGTGGGGGCTCCAGTAGGTGATCCGTTCCTTGGTGGCAGCGCGCACTAAAGTTCTCAACAGCGCCTGGCTCAGCCAACAGAGCGGCGCCTTGAGCCATCGTCGATCGCGAACGGCCGCGATTGACTCATCCACGAACGAGAATTGAGAGAATCCGTGCATGAGGCCCAACGACGTCAAGCAGTTGGTCGTGTAAGTCCAAACATGGGTGATGTCGTTAAAAAGATTTCGGCCCAGCAATGGTGAATCGGCATTCGGATAGCGCAGGATCAGCCGTCCGCCGGGGGCCAGAACCCGGTGTGTCTGCCGAAGACAATCCATGAAATCGTCTTTGGAGATATGCTCAATGAAATCGATCGCCACCAGGGTCTGGAATCCGCCTGCAGGCTGCTCTTTCAACCAAGGGTTGACCTCCATCCGGCTGATTCGCGCGCCGGTTTGAGTCGCCAGCACAACCTGTTCGACGCTGGAATCAACCCCAACCGCTTCCGCGTACCCGTGCTGCCTCAGCCACCATAAAAAGGTGCCGTGGCCGCAGGCCAGCTCGCCTATCCGAGTGCTCTTTTGCGCGGGCAGCCAGGGGAGCACAATTCGGTTGTAAAGATAGGCTTTCTCATCCGCGTTTCGACGGATGTCCTCCAGCGTATGCACTCCGCGCGCTTTGGCCTGGTAACTATAATATTCGAGGTATCCCATGCGCTCGCCAATCAAGGGCGCTGCTTTGGCAATAAACTATTTCAATTTGAATCCAGTCTGCTCGAAAATGCGGCGATAGCGCAACTCCCAGGTGTGCTCGTTCGAGCACCGGCGCCAGGCCGCCTGGGCAACCGCCAGGCACGCCGCGGGCCGCTTCCGATAGTAGGCGTAAAGCTCGAGGAACTCCTCGAGCGAGCGGTAACATAAAATCTCCTTCCCCAGATCGTAGTGCCGCGCCAGCTCCCAGTTGTAGGTGGTCAGATAACAGGCGCCCGCTCCAGGACACTCGAAGTCCCGGGCTTTGAGCGCGGTCAAGGTGCGCGATTCAGAGGCAAACCCCATGCCCAGGTTGATCTGGGTGCCGCGAAACACCCGGTTGGCATCGTCAAGCCATTGCGAGCGCGGCCACCCGGAGCCAAAGACGTTTACGCGAACACCGTGCCCCAAAAGCTGGTTGATCAGGATGGCCCGGTCCGGTTTGCACGACCCCACGAAGCTGAGGACATACTCAAAGCTGGCGGAGTCGGGCGCCCTCAAGCCCTCCGGTCGATGCATTCCCGCCGGCGCGTAGAGGCAGGCCAGCCCGCGCTCCCGATACCAATCGGTCGCTGCCAGCGAGCTAGTCAGATTCAAATCAAACCGCCGCGCCCATTGCTGATAGTTGTCGTCTCCTTTCGAGAAGATGCCGTAGGGGAAAAACTGAAACTTGTCGTCCAGGTTCAACCCGAATAGCGGGCAATTCCAGCGCCGCCGCAGCGTCTCGAAGACTTCTTCGGACAACAACCCTGGACGGGCGTAGAACAGGATAACATCCGGCTCCAGCGATTTTGCGGCCTCGGCAAACGCCTGGACGCGAGCCGCCACACACCCTTTCTCAGCCTCCGGCGCGCACTCCTTGAGTCCGGGATGCAGGTCGAGCACAGTTACCTGGGCAATCTTCCGCAACTCGGGCACCAAGTCGTTCTGCTCCCACATGCAATCGGCGATAAACAGGATCGACCGCAAGGCTCCCGCATTCAAAAGCACAGCCGGGGCTGCCCCGGAATCCGGTTCTCCCGAGGAAAGCAGCAACTGCTTGCAATAGGCGCGCTCCCATTGGCGGGTCCGGCGCGCCGCCCACCACGCCCGCATAAAACCTCGCATGAACAGGCGTTTCAACAGCAATTTTAAACGGTTTATCACGAAATCCATGGGCCTTGGGCGGAGGTTGAAAAGGGGTTTCTTGTCGGCACTTGATAAAAACAAGCCTGGGTGCGCAGCGGCCCTCGGAGCTTGCCTCCGGCCAGGGCGGTTCATGTTGTGATCCAGATGGCTTCTGTATCATCAAGGTGGAATTCTTAAGCCATAAGCGCCAGTCTAACCGTCACTGTTGCTGGCGCAACGAATTTTATTGGCCGGGACGCGCCATCGAGGCGCCGCTGGGCCGCGAGCACTGCCAACCTTCACGCCCGGCGAGGGTCGTGGAGAATGGCGATGCGCCATCGTAGCGTCTGATGATGTGGCAAGTGGAATTCCGCTCCGGCGATGGCGAAAAAGCCGGATTGAAATAAAAAATCATTTCAACCACAAATCATTTTCGGCATGATTCGCGTCGCTCATGGTGAAGGTTGCGTGGATTTCGTATTTCCCGATCGAGTGGCTGCCCGGCATGCCGCCGGTGATCCAAGCCCTGCCCAAGCTGCACCCGGCCACCTGGCAACGGGTGTTGTTGGACGAATTCAAAACCCGCCCCGATCTCCAACTGGAGATCATTGTGGTCCGCAAGCAATTTCCCTCCGACCTCGAAGTGCAGTGGGAAAACGTCCGGTTCCACTGCCTCAAGGTGCCCGGGGGGGCGCGCTCCCTGAGCCTCTTCTGGTGGGAGACCCTGCGCATCCGAAAACGGTTGCGACGAATTCAGCCGGACCTCGTCCATGCCTGGGGCACGGAGCGGGGCGCGGCCATGGTCGCCTCCCGTCTGGGCTATCCTTACCTGGTCACGATGCAGGGATTGCTCCAATGGTATTCGCAACACGTAAATCTCGGCCCGTACCATCAGATCGATATCCGGCTGGAGGACCCCAGTCTCCGCCGGGCCCGGGTGGCCACCACCGAATCCGGCTTCGCGGTGCGCTGGCTCAAAGAGCATTATCCGCGCCTCGAGGTGCGCCAGGCCGAACACGCGCCGAATTGGGTGTTTCACCGCATCCGGAGGCGGCCCGAGCTCCAACCTTTGCGTTTCCTGTTCATCGGCGTGCTCTCCGCCATCAAAGGCACGGATTTGCTGTTCCGCGCCCTGGATCAGCTCCAGGAGCAATTCGATTTCCGGCTGGGCGTCGTCGGCTCCGGCGCGCCGGAATTTGTGGCTGAGCTCAAGCGGAACAGCTCGGCCGAGTTGTGGCGCCGGATTGAATTTCGCGCCCAGCTCCAGCCCGCGGAGGTGGCGGAGGAGCTGGCCCGCGCCGCCATCATGCTCTTCCCCACGCGCGTGGACACCAGCCCGAACTCGGTCAAAGAGGCCGCTGTGGCCGGCCTGCCGGTCGTGGCCTCGGCCATCGGCGGCATCGTGGATTACATTCAGCCGGGACGCAACGGCATCACCTTCCCCGCCGGTGATCTCGCCGCTTTCGTGGCCGCCATTCGCGAGGCGGTGGCGCATCCGCGCTTTTCCCTGGGTCAGGTCGATCCGGCCACCCTGGCGGAAACGCGCGAGTACCTCTCGCCTGCGGTGATGGCGAGCAAGTTTTTCGCCGGTTACGAACGGGTGTTGCGGCTGGCGTCAGGCGCGGGTGGCCCGCACCCCGATAAACCATCCCCAGTCATCCGGGAAAAACTTTGACACCCACCGCGGACAGTGCGACGTGTCGTGGGGGGTGATCACCGGCAACAACTCGACGCGGGAAAACTCCGCGAACAGGCGCCGCAATTCGGTTTGCGTGTAGGACTTCGTCCCGGCGCTCTCGACATGGTGCCAGATGACGTCCTCGACGCTGCGCCAGGGCCGGCCCGCGAGCAACGCGTGGCGGAGCCACTTCTTTAACGCCAGAATCGAGTGGCGTCCGTACAACATGCCGACAAAACACCCGCCGGGCTTTAACACCCGGTGGATCTCCCGGATCACCTTTTCCGGCGATTGGGAGTGATGAATCACCCCCCAGGAATAGACCAGGTCAAAAAGTCCGTCTGCAAACGGCAGGTGCTCGGCATCCGCGCGCCGCAAATCAGAGCTCAGGCCGTAATAAGCCAAATGCCGCCGGGTGGTCGCGATTCCAGCGTCGGTCAAATCCACGCCATGGCACTCCAGCCCCGCCCGCGCCCATTGCAGATGATCCGTTCCCGCGCCCACGCCGACCTCCAGCATGCGCTGCCCGCGAAAGCGGGTAAACTGCGCAATCGCGTGAATGAACGGCTCGATCCGGTAGCGGTGCTCCTCGATTTGTCTGAACCATTCCAGCGAGCCCTCCGCGCAGCCGCGCGTCAATTGCGGGGAGGTCCCGCACGGCTCGCGCTCCCAGTATAGGCGGACCTGCTCGTTCCATACGGCTCGCATTGGGCTCATAACGATGACTTTAAGTTCAGGTATATATGGAAACGCCATCGCGGTGTCAAAAATCGAACGGATCAACCCAACTTAAGTCTTTGGATAGCAATTGAATATCGTCTGCATCTTAGGTGACGCCGAGACGGAAAATCGCGCGCCTGCCGCTCGCCGCCGGCAAATCTCTGGCGGCCGGAAAAAACTCGGCGCCGCGGGCCCCGCCGCGCGCCCGGAATTCTCCTGGAACTTTGGCCGCGCCTGGGGGGACGCGCCTAAAAGCTAAATGGCGAAATCGGTGTACTCCGGGCGCGCCAGCTCCGCCGGCGGCGGCAACATGCCCGCGGCCACGGTGGCGTTGGCGCCCGGTTCGATCAGGATGAACGATCCGGTCAGCCGGTTGCCGGCATAACCATCAAACACCAGCGGGCGCGCGGTGCGAAGCCGGATTTCGCCAATGTCATTGACGCCCAGCTCGGGCGGGGACAATTCCATCTCGAAGGTGTCGATGTTCAACCGATGCTCGAGCGACACCACGGCGGCGGGCACGGTTTGGGCCAGATGCTTGATCAGCAGCTTTTGCCCGGCCCGCAGCGGCCGCGGCCGCATCCAGCAGATCCGGGCGCGCACGTCGTTGCTCATTCCCGGGAGCGCGTCCGGGGCCACCAGCACGTCACCCCGGCTCACGTCCAGATCATCCGCCAGCAACAGCGTGACCGATTGCGGGCAAAAGGCCTCCTCCAGCGGTCCATCATAGGTCCAGATCTCCTTGATGAGGCTGCGTTGTCCGCCGGGCAAAACCATGACCGGCTGCCCGACGCGCACGATGCCGCCGGCGATCTGGCCGCTGAGGCCGCGAAAATCATGCAGCGCGGGATTCGTGGGCGCGTTGGGCCGGTTGACCCACTGGACCGGGAAGCGGAACCCATCGAGATTCCAATCGCTGGCGATATGCACGGTCTCGAGCTGTCCCAGGAGCGTGGGGCCCTGGTACCAGGGCGTATGGGTCGAGCGCGAAACGACGTTGTCTCCCAGCAGGGCGCTGATCGGGATGAACTTCACGTCCTTGATGTCCAGGCGCGGCAGAAATTTCTCGAATTCCGCGCGAATTTCCAGGAAGCGCGCCTCGCTCCAATGAACCAGGTCCATCTTGTTGATGGCGACCACCAGATGGGGAATCCGCAGCAGGGCGGCCAGGCAGGTGTGCCGCCGGCTTTGCTCGATCAACCCCAGCCGCGCATCCACCAGAACCACCGCGAGATTGGCGGTCGAGGCGCCCGTGACCATGTTGCGCGTGTACTGCGCGTGACCGGGCGTGTCGGCGATGATAAACCGGCGGCGCGGCGTGGCGAAATAGCGGTAGGCCACATCAATGGTGATGCCCTGCTCGCGCTCCGCGCGCAACCCGTCCGTCAGGTTGGCCAGGTTCACCTGCCCGCCGCCGGTAATGTCCGCCGAGCGTTGGAGCGCCTCGAGCTGGTCCTCCATCAACGCCTTCGAGTCGTAGAGCAGGCGGCCGATCAAAGTCGATTTGCCGTCATCCACCGAGCCGCAGGTGTTAAAGCGCAGAATTTCGACCGGGGGAGCCGCCGCGGCAGCCCGCGCGGCGGACCCTTCGGAAAATGCGAGCGCGACGCCGGGGGCGCCGCTCCCATTCGCCAGGAAAGTTTCCATGAGTGAGGGATGGTTTGCTTAAAAGTAGCCCAGTTTTTTGCGGTCTTCCATGGCCGCCTCGCTCGCCTTGTCGTCGGCGCGGCTGCCGCGCTCGGTCACGCGGGCGGCGGCGATCTCGGCGATGATGTCATCCACGGAGCGCGCCGGACTCTCCACCAGGCCGGTGCTGATGATATCGCCGATGGTGCGCACCCGCACGACCAGCCGCTCGCTGCGCTCGGAGGGTTTGAGCGGCAACAGCTCGCTGACCGGCAGCCATTGACCCGCCCGGCGCACGCATTCCCGCGAGTGGCTGAAATAAATGCCCGGCACCTCGAGTTCCTCGCGCCGGATGTATTCCCAGACATCCAACTCGGTCCAGTTGCTGAGCGGAAACACCCGCATGTGTTCGCCCGGATTCAGCCGGGCGTTGTACAGATTCCAGATCTCGGGCCGCTGATTCCTGGGATCCCATTGGCCGAAGCTGTCGCGAAAGCTGAAGAACCGCTCCTTCGCGCGCGCCTTCTCTTCGTCCCGCCGGGCGCCGCCGATGGCGCAATCAAATTGCCATTCCTCGATCGCCGCCAGCAGCGTCGGAATCTGCAACCGGTTGCGGCTGATCTCGCCGGGCGCCGGCACGGCGATGCCCCCGGCGATGGCGTCCTCGACCTTGCGCACGATCAGCCGCGCGCCCAGCTCGCGCGCGCGCCGGTCGCGAAATTCATTCAGCTCCGGAAAATGATGGCCAGTGTCGATGTTCAACAGCGGCAGCGGCAGGTCCGAGGGGCGAAACGCCTTCTCGGCCAGGCGCAGCAGGCAAATCGAGTCCTTGCCGCCCGAGAACAGCAGGCAGGGCCGCTCGAACTCGGCCGCCACCTCCCGCAGGATGTGAATGGCCTCGGTCTCGAGATACGCCAAATGGTCCAGATGATAGCTTCGCATGGTGTGTTCCCCCCGGATCAAATGCCCGCGCCGGCGCTGACCGCCCCGCCCGCCAGCGCCTGGCTGCCCCAGGCGGCGTGCAAGCCGCATTCGCGCTGGTCGTCCGCCTTGGCGGGATCGAAATAGTCCCACTCGTTCGGCAGCTCGTGCGCCCGCAGCCATTCTTCCATCCCGGCGTCGGAGGTATGAAACACCGGACTGACTTTCAAGCATCCAAAATGGGTGTCGGCGCCCAGGATGTCCAGCCCGGCGCGGTGCGGATTCTGCGACCGGCGCAGCCCGGTGATCCAGACCGCGGGCCGCAGCTCGCGCATGCCGCGCTGGAACGGCTCCAGCTTCATCACCGCGCTGAAGCGCTGGAGACCCGTCTCGTCGCCCGGCGCCGGCACCTCGCCAAACACCGCGTCCCGATGGGCCGCCGTGAGGCGCGGCAGATAAGGCCGCAAATTCAGCCCCAGCCGGCGCCGCAGCGCCTCGGCATGGCGGTACGTGGCCGGCCGGTTATAGCCGTGGTCCACCCAGAGCACCGGAATGTCGGGCTGCGCCTGCACGCAGAGGTGGAGCACCACAGCCTCGTAGGGGCGAAAATTCGTCGAGACCAGCGCGCGGCCTTCCGCCCGCTCGATGGCCCAGCGCGTGATCTCCAGCGGCGTCCGGTCCCGCAGCTCGCGGTTCCAGTGTTGCAATTCCTCCGCCTTCATGTCGCCACAGGCTCGGCCGCCGGCGCCGCCGGTTGCCAGAAGGTCCGCGCCGAGAAATCCCCAAACCGCTCGCCCGGCTCGCGCTCCCGCGCAAAGCGTTCGAGCGCCAGCCGCAGCTCCGGAATGAGATCCTCCCCCTTCACCGCGTCTTTGTAGAGCCGGTTCATGCGGGTGCTGGCCTCGTTGCCGCCAAAATAAATCTGGTATTTGTTCGGCGCCTTGCCCACGAAAGCGATCTCCGCCAGGTACGGCCTCGAGCAGCCATTCGGGCAGCCCGTCATCCGGATCACCAGCTCCTCCTCCGCCAGACCCAGCTCGGCCTGCACCTCCTCAATCCGGGTCAGCAACGCCGGCAGCACGCGCTCCGATTCCGCCAGCGCCAGCCCGCAGGTCGGCAACGCCGGGCAGGCCATCGACGCCAGCCGCGAGCGGCTGAACGGATTGTTCACCGACACCCCGTGCTCGGCCAGAATGCTCTCGATCCCGCTCCGCTGCTCCGGACGCACGTTCACCAGCAACAGGTTTTGCGCCGCCGTCAGCCGCACCTCCGGCTGGTAGTGCTCAATCGCCCGCCGCAAACCGGTCTTGAGCTGATACCCGTCCTGATCGCGAATCCGCCCGTTCTCGACAAACAAACCGAGAAAGTAGTTGCCGTCCAACTGCCGATGCCAACCCAGCAAATCGCTTTGCCGGGTGAACTCGAACGCGCGCGCGGGCGCCAGCGCAAAGCCCACCCGCCGGTCCAGTTCCTGGCGAAACCACGCCACCCCGCGCTCCTCAATCACGTACTTCAGCCGCGCCTGTTTGCGATTGGCCCGGCTGCCGAAGTCCCGGTGTATCCCCACCACCCCCTTGGCCACCGCCTCCACGTGCTCGGGCGTGATGAACCCGATGACATCCGCCACCCGTGGAAAAGTTTGCGCGTTCCCGTGCGACATCCCCAGCCCCCCTCCAGCCAGCACGTTGAAGCCCGCCAACCGGTCTCCCTCCGCGATCGCCACGAAGCCGACATCGTTGGAAAAAATGTCGATATCGTTCACCGGCGGGATCGCGAATGCCGCCTTGAATTTCCGCGGCAAGTACGCCTGCCGATACAGCGGATCCGAATAACCCGCCTGCGCCTCCGCGCTCAAATCAATCTCGTGTCCGTCCACCCAAATGGCGTGGTAAGCGGGCGTCTTCGGCGCCAGCGCCGCCGAAAGCTTCCGTGCCTCTTTGAGCACCAGATCCACAAACGGACTCGTCGCCGGAGTCGGCGGCGCCATCACGTTGCGCGCAATGTCGCCGCAGGCCGCGATGGTCGTCATCAACGCGCGGTTCAAGCCGTGAATGGTCTCCCGCAAGTTCGACTTCAAAACCCCGTGAAACTGAAAGTCCTGCCGGGTGGTGATCCGCAAGGTGTTATTCCCATACCGCGTGGCCAGGTCATCGCACGCCACATACTGAGCTCCGCTCAACACGCCCCCGGGAAACCGCGTCCGCACCATCATCTGATAGTGTTTCGCAATCTTGCGCTGATCCCGGTCATCCTGCTGATAGACCCCGTGAAACTTCAAAAACTCGTAGTCCGAGTCGCTGAACCGATCCGTAGCACTATCCGCAAGCGCCTCGACTATCGTCCCCGAGAGCATCGGGCTGGACGCTTTCAATCCCTCGTTCTTGCTCAGCTTGATCGGCTCTGATGCAGTAATCATGAGTAAAATACCTGTAATAGTCAGGATTCTTCACCACCCAGCAGTTCCTGTCAAGTCGAAGGTGAATTATTTTTATTTCCCCCTCTCCGGACGCGCGGTTTTTATGGAAAACCACCCCTGGCAAAGAGGGCGCTTTTCTCCAGAAAAATGACGGGGATCCCCCCTCCTCCACGTCCCCCGCCGGCGCGCCGCGGATCCGAATCACTCCGGCTCGAGGCGCGGTCCGAAGCCGTATTTTTTTGCCAATCCAAGAGAATGCTGCAGAGACTTGATTCCCGCCGTGCAGGTCGCGTCCGCGAGCGAGGCGGCGGCGATGCAAACCCCGGCGCGCAGCGAACGCTCTAATTCCCAGCCCTCGTGCAAACCGAGCAACACCCCGGCGCAAAAGGCGTCCCCCGCTCCCGCGGTGCCGGCGATGTGCTTGGCCGGCACCTTGAGCGAAGGCTGCCACACGTCTTCGCCTTTGCGCGTGCGCGCAAAGGCTCCTTCTGGAAAGTGAATCACCACCAGTTCCCTGACTCCTTTTTGCAACAGAGCGCCCGCCGCGTGGCGCAGCGAGACGGTATCCAGGCGGCCCTGGCCATCCCGGCATTTGAAGCCGGTGGTGCGTCCGGCCTCGAATTCGTTGAGAATGCAATAATCCACATGCCGCAACGCCGGCGTCACCAGGCGCGCGTAGCGATCGCTGTCCTCGCTCACCACATCCAGGCTGGTTTTGACTCCCGCCGCCTGCGCCTGGGCCAGCAGACGGGCCGCTTTCGTTCCATACTTGGCGTCCGGCTTGTCCAACTCATCGAGCAGCAAAATGTAGCCGAGGTGGAAAATCCGGCATTTGTGGCGCGTAAAATCCAGCCCCTCGCCGCGCCACAAGACATTGGCGCCCCGCGCGTGAAAAAACGTCCGCCGCCCGCTGGTTTCCTCCGTCATCACGTTGGTGTGGGAGGTGGGCGCCTGTTGGGTCCGGCCCAGGTGCTTCAGGTCAATTTTGTGGTCCTGGCAGGTTTGCCAAATGCGCTGGCCCAGCGCGTCATCGCCGACCAGGCCGGCGGCGTGCAGCGGGAACGGGGCGCCGGATTTGGCGAGCGCCATCAACACATTGAACGGAGCTCCGCCCGTCCCCTCGCTCTGGCGTTTGATATTGGCGAGCTGCTCGGGTTGCGGATAGACATCAATGATTTTGACCAGATCGATGATCCAGTTGCCGCCGGCCAGCAGGCCGGCGCGGCGCGGAGCGGAGGCGGATTTCATGTCTTCGATAAACGGTCGGCGCGCCCGATAGTGAACACCCAACCCGCGCTCAAAAGCAAGATTTTTTCCTGGCAGCGCCGCGCGCGCCTCCCGCCTGGCTCAACCCCGCCGCAACAGCCAATACACCAGCGCCACCTGCCCCAGGGAAACGAGAGCAATGCCCGCCCAGGCGAGCCATTCCCGCAGCCGCTGATTCCGCTGCTCGGTGGGCGTGAGCCAGAAACGGAGCTTCACCGCGCCCAGCTCAATCGTGTCGCCGTTGCGCAGGCGCGCCTCGGTGACCGGTTCGCCATTGACCAGGACGGCCGCCGCCGATTCCGCGCCGAGCACAAACCCCGCGCCTGGCTGCAACGACAAACGGGCGTGGCGGCTCCAGACCCCGGGCTCCTCGAGTTGGAGATCGGCGTCGGGCGCGCGGCCGATGCGTACAGGAAAACGGCGGGTTTCCCACGAGAAACCCGCCTGACTTCCAGAAAGCAGCCGGAGCTGAACCATCAGAACAAACGGCGCATCACGGTGATGCGGTCACCCGGAAACACCTCCGGATCCAGCGAGGGATCGCGCAACACCTTGAGGCAGTTGATGGTCTCTTTCTTGCCGTTGGCGCGGATCAGGATCACTTTGCGCTTGTTGGCGAAGTCCGTGAAATCGCCCGCCGATTGGATGGCGCGCGTCACCGTGGTGCGCCCGATATACACCTGCCGGTTGGGGATTTTGACCTCGCCCCCGACGAAGTAGAACTGGCTCTGCGGCGCGGGCTTCACCGAGACGGTCATGTTGACGTAGTAACGGGGCACGTAACGGGAGCGAATCTCCCGTTCCAGATCACCGATGGTCTTGCCCGCCGCGCTGAAGGTCTGGTTGAGCACCAGCGTGATCGAGCCGTCCTCCTTCACCCGCTCCTCCCGCGGCGCCATGATCTCGGGGACATCCGAGAAGCTGATCGTCAGCGTATCGCCCACATGAATCCGGTCCAGCGACCCGGCGGAAGCGCTCGGAGCGGCCTCCGGCCGAGTATTCGCCACCGGTTGAGCGGCCGCCGCCGCCGGCTCGTAGGGGGCCGGGGCCGTTCCGACGGCCGCCGCGGCTGGCTCGGGCGCGTAGTATCCCGGGAGCTCGGAAAACTGATTGCTGGTTTGACAACCGGCGAGCGCCAACCCAGCCAGCAGCAGTCCGGCGGGAAAGCTCCACCGGCCGACGATTTTTTTCAGAAATGTTTTGTTCATTAAAAGGTCTGTTTTGAGTCTCAGGCTTTGTCCCCGGCGTTCGGCGCGGCCGAACTGGCGGCGGCGGCCTCCGCGGAAGCCTCCTCCTCGTTGCGGGAATAGTATTCGTGGTAATAACCGCTGTAGTAATAGTAGCTCTCGTCCTGAGACATGTTGATGTTGTTCAGCACAATGCCCACCAGATTGCCGCCCACCTTCTCAATGAGCTGCTTGGCGCGGATGTTCATCGGCTGCGGATAGCGCCGGTACTGGATGACCTGCATGGTCATATCGACCTCGCTCGCGAGAATCGAGGCGTCGCTCACGCCCATCACGGGCGGCGAGTCGAAGAACACGTAATCGTAGTGCTGCTTGAGCTCGCTGATCAGGTCGCGCATTTTGCCCGAGCTGAGGATGCCGAGCGAGCTGCTGGGCAGCTTGCCGCTGGCCATGAAATCGAGCGTCGGCACGCTGGTGGTCTGGATCACCTCCTCGAGGGTGTTTTGTTTGAGGAGGTAATTGGTCAGCCCGATGCTGTTGGTCACGCGCAGCAGCTTGTGCAGCGTCGGGCGGCGCAGGTCGGAATCCACCAGCAGGATGCGCTGTCCGCTCTGCGCAAACACCACCGCCAGATTGAATACCGTGGTGGATTTGCCCTCGCCCGCCCCCGCGCTGACCACCGCGATGCTGTTGAGCTTCTCGTCCTTGCGCGAGAACAGCAGGTTCGTGCGCAGGACGCGGTAGGCCTCCGCGTGCGGACTCTCGGCGCCCTCGTCGAGGAGCAGGCCCACATTCTGCGGAATCACGCCCAGCACCGGCGAGCCCAGCGTCCGCTCGACGTCGTCGATGGTCTTCACGCTGGTGTCGAGATACTCGATGAAAAAGGCCAGACCGATGCCCACCACCAGGCCCACTATCACTCCCAAGGCGATGTTCAGGGTCTTGTTCGGCTGCACCGGGCGCAAGCCGGGCTTGGCGGTGTCCACAATCTCGACCATCGAGGTCTTCGGCAACTCGAGGTCGGTGCGCTCGATCTCCATCTTGCTGAAAAGAATCTGGCGGAACCGTTGCAACTCCTCGAGCTCGCGTTTCTTCTCGAAATAGGGCCGGGTCTGCGCCGCCTTCTCGATGTCCTGCTCGGTGGCGTGATCCACCTGCGCCTGCAGGTTGTCCAGGCCCATCTTGAGCGAGGCCACCCGGGCTTCCAACCCGATCAGGATGCCGTCCACCCGTTTGGTGATCTTTTTGTGCAAATCCTCCACCGAGGCGCTGGCTTTGAGCACCTCGGCATGCTCCGGACCGTAATCCTTCTTCAACGCGATCAGCTTTTGATCCGCCAGCGTGAGTTGCTCGAGCAGCGTGCTCAGAAGCACGTCCTGCAAGGTGGTGGGAATAGCCTGGGCCAACTGGTCGGGGCTGAGTTGCTTGAGTTTCTGCAGCATGGTCTCCTGCCGCACGTACTCGGCCTGGCTTTCGATGCGCAGGGTCTCGAATCGCCGCAGGGTCTCGGCCGTCATCAGCGGCGCCGGGGCGTTGTAATCGCTGGTGACCATCGCGTCGGGCACCTTGAGCTTGTCGCGCAATTCCTCCAGCTCGTTCTGCGTTTTCCGAACTTTTTGCTCCTGCTCGGCCCAGCGCTTCTCGAGCGCCTCGATGCCCGAGGAGCCAAGCCGCTTGCGCTCGTTGAGACGATGGTCGCGATAGGTCGTGGCGATGGCGTTGGCCAGTTGCGCCGCCTCCTCCGGCTTCTCGGAAACCACGCGGATCTCGATCAACGAGGTGTTGCGAACCGGGCGCAGGTCCATAATGCGCTTAAAAATCAACATCGTCTCGGTGGTCTTCAGGGTCTCGCCGCCGTACTTCTTGCCCCACTCGCGGTTCAGATTCAGATCGGCGATCACCTTGCCCAGAATCATTTCGGATTGAATGACCTCGAACTCGGTTTGAATGAAATACGGATCGTAAGCCCCGGGATTGTACTGCCGCGCGTTCAACTCCGCGATGTCCGACTGATCGCGCTCGACCCGGATGCGCGCCGTGCTCGAGTACTTCTCGGGCAGAATGAACGTCACCAGCGTGGCGGTAATCACGACCAGCAGAAAAACGGCGAGAATGACCGTTTTCCGGATGCGGATGATGCGCCAGTAATCGAGGAAGTGAAGTTTTGCCTCCTGCGGCGCCGCGGCTTTCAAAGGATCCATAAGTTAATAAATAAAATGGGGCCCGGTCTTAACGACGGGGCCCCCGAGGTCATTAGACTCGGCTGATATTAATACCGAGCCGTCACTCCGATGTAAACTCTGTTTCGATCAAAAGTGCGCGGAAAAGCGGTCAAGCCGGAATCCAGCTTGTCGTAATTGTAGCCGACCTGCGCCGAGAAGTGCGGGTTGAACAGATACTCCAGCGAGACCCCCGCCAGGTAGTACTGCTCGGAATCGTCGTTGTAGAGCCCGCCGTTGTAGGTCGAGTTCTGGAATTGGCCCATCACGTTGCCCACCAGCTTCGGCGTGAAATGATGGTTGACGGCGGCGTAAATCGAGGCCGATTCGGCATCCATCGTGAACGTGCCCAGCCCGGTCGCGCCCACCAGATCCGTCGAGTTCCGGTCGTAGGAGAAACCGCCCTCGATATAGCTGTCCGGCAGGTAGTTGAAGCGCAGACTGGCCGCCACGTACGGCGTCCAGGTGTCCTTGGCGCCCGCCTGATTGAAATAGTCGCTCACACTCGCGCCCACCCGCACCGAAGCGGTGAGGTCGGGCCGGAAGCTGTGCTGCCCGCCGACATACACCGTGTGCTCGCGGTTGTCGCGGTCGCGGCTCATCACCGGGGCCAGAACGCCGAATGGCGTGACCGTGCCGGCAATCAACTCATCTCCGGTGTAGTCAATCTCGCGGAAACGGTAGCCGAGCAGGGCTTTGGTCTCCGGCTGCAACAGCCAGGTGCCCTCGATATGCGGCGCGTGCTCGATGCGATCCAGCGACCCCACCGGACTCGGCGTGATCTGCCCGCCCACCACGGTGGGACCGCCCGCGTCGTACCGGTACAGCGCGTTGTCATAACCTAGGTTGGCTCCGAAGGTCGGCGTGAACTGCGCGTCCAGGGCAATCGAGCCGTGGTTGCGGATGTTGTCGCCCGAGATGCGTTGGAAGGTGGAGAAAGTGTTGCCGGCCCGCAGGAGGTCAGGCTCCTGGCCCACCACGAACGAATCGCTCAGAGCCACCTGATAGCGCTCATTGAACTGATGGGTCAGCGACAGGTTGAAGGTGTGAACCAGGCTGTCCTTGTCGGTCGTGTAAGGAATCTCGTTATCAAAATATTTGTAGGAAAACAAATACCCGGCCCGGAAAGTCGTCTGCTCGAGGTTCCAGGCGAAGGAAAGCGAGGGACTGACCTCGAAACCAAAGCTCCCCTTGTGCTGCCCTGCCGGGAGCGCCTGATTATCGGCAAGGGTTGCGGTGTTGTCGTCATAAAACCCCCGCAGGGTGGCCGCAACACTCCATGGTTTGGTTTGATCCAACGCGAGATTCTGCGCGCTGGCGTTTTGCATGGCGGTGGCGCCAATCGCAATCAGTCCGACGGAAGCAACTATGTTTTTCATATTTGTATTAGCTTTCTGACTCACACCCAAAAGACGCGGTGCCAGGAACTCATTTAATGCTAGCTTTTATCCGGATTTCCAAACGCTGTCAAATAAATCTTTTGCAAATTTCGCGCCCCAGTTCCGGATTTTCCCGGAGGAGAATAGGGCCGACCCCAGCATTTGTCACGAATAATCATTGACCCTGACCACCCCAAAATTCAAGTGGAAAAATGCGCGCCGAAAATCCGCAAAAACGGGATTGGGCCGCCCTGAGCATCGGGGGGACTCCCCGGCTGCGGCTTTCCGCGCCGTCGAAAGGTGTGTGGACGGGGCCGACACCGCCTCGTGCCGGGCCTACGGAATCACCAGGCTTTGGCCGATCTGCATGCGGCGCGGATCCACCCGTGGATTGGCCGCCAGCAGCGCCTCCAGCTTCACGCCGTAGCGCCGGGCGATGACGGTGGCGGTTTCGCCGGCTTTGACCGTGTGGGTTCGGCGCGCCGGCGGCGCGACCGGCGAGGCGGCGCGGACGGAAGATGGATCCGGCGCGGGACGCGCGGCCGGCGGCGCGGCGCGCGGCGCGGGATCGGGCCCCCTGACGGGCGCGGCCGGCGCGCCGCCCGGTTCGCTGCGGACCGCGGTCAGCGCGCGCGCCTTCTCCAATTCCTCGCGCAACGCTTTGTTCTCCTCGGCCAGTTTTTGATTCTGCTCCGTGAGCCGCTCGAATTCGCGTTGCATGGTCTGCGTCACCGGCCCCAGTGAAACCGTGCGCGCCAACTCTTGCTTGCAGGCCATGATCCGCGTGCGAACCATCTCCGCGTTATCGGCGCCCGGATGAAATCGCAGATACTGGCGGTAATGGTGGATGGCCGCGGCGGGATCCGACTCCTTCTGGTCGTAGAGCCACGCCAACTCGAAATGGGCCAGACCCGATCGCGGGTTGACTTCGAGCGCTTTGCTAAACGACTCGATGGCGCCTTTGTAATCCATGGCGCTCACCCGGCTCTTCCCCGAAAGAAAGTAAGGTTCCCGCTCCTCGTCCGACCGGCTCTGGGCCGACGGCAGACAGCCGCTAAGCCACAAAGCCATCAGCAGGAGCGCGCTCCCGCGGACCAGGCTGGCAGAAAAACTCATAGAACCGGCAGACTAACAAAATGCCGCCCCGCATTCCAGCAATTCCGAGTCGCCTTCCCAATTCTCCGGCCGGGTAGGGACGCCTGGCTCAGGCGTCCGGATGAGGCATCCGCGCTTCGAGAGGAAAGGGCGTTTCGGCCAAACGCCCCTGCCTCACGCCGGCGTCCCGATCATCAAACGGGAAAACGCAACCTGAAGGTTGCCGACTGCGTCCCGAATACCCGATCGGGAGTCCCTCGGTTATCGGCGGCGCGGGTTCATCGCGCCGCGGCCGCGAACGGGTTTTTCGGAGGGCGCGAGGCTCTCACGATGAACAGCGGAGCGAGCGGCAAGTAAAGCCAACCGATCAACCAATGGATGCCGAAAGCCAACAGCAGTTGCGGCAGACCCAGCCCATGCAAGCCGTACATGAGAATGGCAATGGTGAGAAAAGCCGCGCCCGGCATCAGCGCGGCGCCAGCGAGCCGCCAACTGGCGCGCCAGCCCAGCGGACGATCAAGGAAAAACGCCATCCCCCATACCGCGGGAGCGTAAACGGCCGCCAGGAACGCCCAGACCAAGAGCAGCCCCGCCAGGGTCGCCAGCCCGACACCCGCCAGCAACGCCGGCGACCACGCCCCCCACCAGGGCCGCAAATCGCGTTCATTGAAGGCGATCGTGCAGCCGGTGGGATAAGCCAGCTCGACATACCCGAAAAGCGAATAAATTCTCCAGTCCTCAGCGCCGAATTCGACGCTCACGTCAGCAGCGGAGCGGGACTGGCCGGTGTGCTCCAAATCCACCGCCAGCCCGAGGAATCGGGTTTCCATCAGCAGCCGGGGGCGGTGGGCCGGCCAGTGCAGCGAGCCGGCACGAATTTCCCCCGTGGCCGGCAGGGCCTGAATCGCTCCGGCGATGCCCGGGAACCATGCCTGGGCGAGAAACCAAACGACCACGCCGGACGCCAGCAACGCGGCCAGCGCCTGCACCAACAACAAACGTCCGGTCGTCGCGAAGGCAAAGGCGGCGACGCCCCGCGGCGTCAGCGGTAGCCACGCGACCTCGGCCGCTCCGCCGGTTTCCGCCCTCGCGGGCGGCGCCGGATTCGCCGGCGAAGGCGTGGCCTCGTCCCCACGCTGGGCGGAATTCAAGTCGCCGAAGCCTCCGGGGGCGGCTGCGGTTGATTCGCCGGCGGCGCGAGAATCACCGGCACGGGATAACGAAGTTTCATGACGTCATCGACGAGCACCTCGACATAATACGTCCCGGGCGTCTTGAACTCAACCTGGGCAAACAACGTGACATTCGTCGCGTGAAAAGCGGCGTCCTGCAAGGCAAACTTGACCTCGCCCTTGCGCAGCACCGTCGTCTGGTCCGGCGCCATCAGCCGGACGGTCTCGGTGAACTGGCCCATCCCGGCCGTCCAGCGGTTGAACACGCTGAGCTTGAAGGCCACCACCGGCAGTTGCGGCACGCGCACAAAATTGATCACCCCGATGAGGATGAAGTTGCCGGTGATTTCCTGGCGGATTTCCTCGCACAGGAGCGAGCATTGCAGGTCGGGAAAAATGCGGGTGGGTTGCATGAATAAAACAGGGGGTTAAACCGCGGTCGCAAAATCCTCCGCCGCGCGCACGGTGTTGCGCATCAGCAGGGCGATGGTCATCGGCCCGACCCCGCCCGGGTTGGGCGTGATCCGGCCGGCCCGGGGCTGCACCGCGGGGAAATCGACGTCGCCCATCAGCCGCGAGCCGCTCTTCGCGGCGGGATCCGCCACCCGATTGACTCCCACATCGATGACGACCGCCCCGGCGCGGATCATGTCCGCCTTCACAAACCCGGCCGCGCCCAGCGCCGCCACCAGAATGTCCGCCCGGCGGCAATGCGCCGCGATGTCGCGCGTGCCCGAATGGCAAAGGGTGACGGTGGCGTTGGCCCGCGGCTGCTTTTGGCAAAGCATGGCCGCCAGTGGTTTGCCGACGATGTTGCCCCGGCCCAGGATCACTACCTCGGCGCCCGCGAGCGGAATTTGCGACCGCGCCAGCAGCTCGACAATGCCCGCCGGCGTGCAGGGCTGGAATCCCGACGGGTCGCCCAGCAACAGCTTGCCGACATTCAGCGGATGAAAGCCGTCCACATCCTTGCGCGGGGAAACCGCCGAATACACCCTGGCCGGATCGATCTGGCGGGGAAGCGGCGCTTGCACCAAAACGCCGTGCAGCCGCGGATCTCCATTCAGCCGCTCGATCAGCCGCAGCAATTCGCTTTCCCCCGACCCGCCGGCCAGCACGTGGGTTTCGGAATACAGGCCCAGCTCGGCGCAGGTCTTTTCCTTGCGCCCGACATACACCTTCGAGGCGGGATCCTCCCCCACCCGCACGAAAGCCAGGCCGGGCGTGATCCCGCGCGCCCGGAGCGCCGCCACCCGCGGCGCCAGCTCGAGTTGCAACTCGCGCGCCAGGGCGCGTCCGTCAATGAGGTTGTCCGGGGGCATCAATCCAGCAATTGGATTTTTTGAATGGTCAACACCGGGGTGTTGCCCCAGCGCTCCTCGAGGCTCTCCTCCCCGGTGACGATGATCCGCAGGCCCTTATAGCGGCTCAAATCCAGGTTGGTCGAGGTGGTGTGCAAATAGTCAATCAATCGCAGGTTGTCCGGATTCACCAGGCCGAAGGGCGTGGGCGCCTGGATGCTCACCGTCCCGCGGACCAGGCCCTCGCGCTGCACGATCCGTTTGGGCGCCGGCTCGTCCGCCACCGGCGCCGCGGGGGGCGCGGGTTCTGCCGGCGCCACCTCGGGCGCGGGAATGGCGGGGGGAACGACCGGGGCGCTCGCGGGCGCCTCGGCCACCGCCGGGCCCTCGCTCACCGTTTCCGGCGTGGGCTCAGGCTCGGGCGCGGCCGGCGCGGGGATCAGCGCCGCCACCACGGGCGCGGCGGGCGGCTCCTGCGACAAATACTGCGCGGCGATAAACGCCCAGGCGCTGGCCGGCGCCTGGATCTCGAGCCAGTCGCCTTTGCGCCCGATCTCCCTCACCTCGGCGCCGTGCGGCAACCGTCCCAGAATGCTGTAATTCTCCCCGGGGCCGCCGCGCACATTCAACCGGCTGGCCGTCACTTTATGATCCGCGTCCACGAACATTTCGTGAACATAAACCGGGGTGTCTTCAGGCAGGCGGATTTTGGCCCAGGCCGACGGCTCGTCGGCGGCGGAGTGCGGGTCCACGATCTCCTCGAGCACCGCCACTTCCTGCCCTTTGGTCACGCGCGCCACCACTTCGCCGGCCAGTCTGGCCTGGCCGCGCACGTTGACGTTGCTCGCCACGACGATGGCGGGGCCTGGCGTCAGGGGAACGGTTCTCAATTCGGCGGCTGGCGCGGCGGGCCGGGCCGCGGGGGCGGCGCTCTTTTTCGCCTTGGCCGGAGCCGGCTTCGCCGGGGCGGCGTTCGTCCCGGCCGGCAAGGTCGTCCCTGCCGGCGGCGCGTCGGCCACCCGCGGCTGCGCGAGCGCGCTGGCGGAAAGCAACGTCCCGAGGATCAACCAAAAATTCAGTTTCATAATCTGAGGACAGTAGAGATTTTATCTCGGCGGCTGTCAATGTCCGCCATTTCCCGGGCTTGAGCTCGCTCAGGCGCACACTCCCAATTTGAATCCGCTGCAGTCTCCGCACGGTCCGGTTCCGCGCCTCGAAGAGCCGCCGCACCTCGCGGTATTTCCCCTCGGTCAACTCCAACTCGACCACGCTTCGAGCGGCGGAGCCCCCCGCCAAACGCGCCTTTTCCGCCCGCAACCGCTCGCCCTGATGAAAAATCCCCTGCGTGAACTCCCGCAGCAACGCCGGCTCGACCCGCCCTTCCACGGTCGCCAGATACTTCTTGCGCGCGCCGTAGCGCGGATGGGTCAGGCGCAGGCTGAACTCGCCGTCATTCGTCAGCAAAATCAGCCCCTCACTGTTGTAATCCAGCCGTCCGACCGAATGCAGATGCCGCCACTCCTGGGGCAGCAATTCATAAATCGTGGGCCGGTCGTGCTCATCCGCCTTCGAGCACACGAACCCCGGCGGCTTGTGCAAAGCCAGATAGGCCTTCCGGCGCGCGCGAACCGGCTGGCCATCCACCGTCACCCGGTCGCGCGCCGGCTCTACCTTGGTCCCCAGCGTCCGCACCGTCTGGCCGTTGACCGCGACCCGGCCCGCGAGCACGATTTGCTCGCTCGCGCGCCGCGAGGCGACCCCCGCCTCCGCGAGAAATTTCTGCAGCCGGACCACGCCTTCCTGAAAACGAGAAAGGCCCGGCCTCGACGAAAACCGCCGCGAGCCGGGCCGTGAAAAATATCCTTAGGCCTCGACCTTGGTTTTGCGCAGGCCGGTGATCCGGTCGCCCTCTTTCCACTGGCCGCGTTTCTTGAGCAGTTCCACCCGCTCGAACCGCTTCAACACGTTTCGTTTCCCGCCCAATGCGGCGGCCGCTCGCAAACTTCGATGCTGTGACATAACAAAAAATCTCTCGCTAATGCGCCGACTCCGGCCCGCCCCGGTTCGGCGCGGACGTTGTATCTACCACCTCCGCCCCGGAATTGCCAATCTTAAATTCGACCGGGATCAGGGCAGCGATGGGTTTCATCGCCAACGGCGCGGTTCGCGCCAGTCCAGGGCCATGTCCTCGAAACCTCGCCACCGACAGATCTGAAGGGGCGATCCTGCCGCGAATCCACGCAAATTCACGCGAACAGGAAAACCCCAGCCCGCCGGCTTGCCGCGGAAGATTTTTTAGAATCAGGAGCCCGAGCACGGCTGCCCCGCGCGGGCCCAGCCGAACGGGCGGCGCGCCTCCATCCGCGTGGCCTGGGGCGCCCAAACCAAAAACAGAGGCCCGCCCAGGTAATGCGCACCCAGTCGATAATTTCCCGGGACCGGAGATAAACCCGCCGTCCGCGGCGCGAAGCCCCCCAGGCCGGCCCTTGAACACACCCCCTCTTTCCATCCTCGGCAACGGCTTCAGGTTCAGCCCGGCTCGGGCCAGGGGTAATGGGTGCTTTGCCCCAATCCCGGCCGCCGTTGATTCCATCCTTTCACTTCCCAAGCCGCGGAATTAACCTTCCCGCGGATGATATTTGAGCGCCAACGCCTGCTTTTGACCCTGGTTCGTTTCGCGCTATCTCCGCAAAGGGATCTCTTGCCACCGCCGACCTGATCATGAAAACAGACTCCTCCTCCGCCATGGACCGCCGCGAATTCCTAAAGCGCTCGGCGCTGGGCGTGGGCGCCCTCAGCCCCGCCTCCGCGGCCGCGCTGGCGGCCGAACCGCGGCCAAAGCCGCGCGCCCCGCGCGGACGCGGCGCGCGAAAGTTCAACGCCGAATACGCCGGTGACCACCTGCGGCAAGTGGCCTTTCCGCTGGGCGGCCTGGGGGCCGGCATGGTTTGCCTCGAAGGGACCGGCGCGCTCTCGCACCTCTCGGTGCGCAATCATCCCGAGGTCTTCAACGAACCCTGCATCTTCGCCGCGCTGAGCGTGCTCGAGCCGGTGCGCCTCGCCCGCGTGCTGGAGGGGCCGGTGCCCGGGCACAAGCTGTTTGGCCGGCCGGGCGCGGGCAACGGCTCGGGCGGCGCAACCTACGGCCTGCCCCGTTGCGGCTCGGCGGTTTTCCAGGCCCGGTTTCCCTTCGCCACCATCCAGCTCGCGGATCCCCGGCTGCCCGTGGCGGTGGAAATCACCGGCTGGAGCCCGTTCGAGCCGGGCGAACCGGATGACTCGAGCCTGCCGGCGGCGGGTCTCGAGTACCGCTTCACCAACCGCGCCGGGCGGCCGCTTCGGTCGGTATTTTCTTTCAACGCCCGGCATTTCCTCACCCTCCGCCAAAACCCCCGCGCCGTGCGCCCCATCCCGGGCGGCTACATCCTCTGGTGCGGCCCGGCGGCGGATCGGCCCGATGAGGAGGCCGCCTTCTCCATTTGCGTTTCCGAGCCGGAGGCGCGGGTGAATCACGCCTGGTTCCGCGGCGGCTGGTTCGACCCGCTGACCATCGCCTGGAAGGAGGTCGAGGAGGGCGCCTGCTACGACCGCCCGCCGGTCACCAGCGGCGAGCCGAGCCCCGGCGCCAGCCTCTTTGTGCCGCTCAATCTCGCGGCCGGAGAATCCAAAACCATCCGCGTTCGCCTGGCCTGGTACACCGGCCGCACCGGATTGCGCTTCGGCAAAGATCCCGCCGGCCAGGCCGACCCCACCGCGGGCGCGCGCTACCGCCCCTGGTACTCGGGCCGCTTCGCTGACATCAACAGCGTCAGCCGCTACTGGCGCGAGAATTACGACCGTCTCCGCGACCGCTCGGCGCGGTTCCGCGATTGCTTTTACGATTCCACGCTGCCGCCCGAGGTGCTTGAGGCTGCGGCGGCCAACCTCACCATTCTCAAATCGCCCACCGTGCTTCGCCAGCAGGACGGCGCGCTTTGGGCCTGGGAGGGCTGCGGCGACAATGCCGGCTGCTGCCACGGCTCCTGCACGCACGTGTGGAACTACGCCCAGGCCATCCCCCACCTCTTCCCCGGCCTCGAACGCACCCTCCGCGAAACCGAGTTCGGCCCGTCGCAAAACGCGGACGGCCACCAGATGTTCCGCAGCGCCCTGCCCGTCCGCCCGCTCGAACACGATTTCCACGCCGCCGCCGACGGCCAATTGGGCGGCGTCATGAAGGTCTTCCGCGAGTGGCGGATCAGCGGCGACACCGAATGGCTGCGCGCGCTCTGGCCCCGGGTGAAAGCCAGCCTGGATTACTGCATCCAAACCTGGGATCCCGGCCATAAAGGCTGGCTTGAGGAGCCGCACCACAACACCTACGACATCGAGTTCTGGGGGCCCGACGGCATGTGCTCCAGCTTCTACCTGGGGGCCCTGCGGGCCGCGGTGTTGATGGGCCGGGCGCTCGGGGACGAGACGCCGCTTTACGCCGAATTGCTCGCCCGCGGCGTCGCGCGGGTCGAGACGGAATTGTTCAACGGCGAGTATTTCCACCAAAAAATCGAATGGAAAAACCTCCGCGCGAAAAATCCGGCGGAGAGCGGGGGAGGTTACTCGCCCGAGGCGCTGGCGCTGCTGGAAAAAGAGGGGCCGAAATACCAGTACGGCAACGGCTGCCTGTCCGACGGCGTCCTCGGCTCCTGGCTGGCCCTGGTCTGCGGCGCGGGCCAGGTGCTGGACGCGGCCCGGGTGCGCAGCCACCTGCGCGCCGTGCATCGCCATAATTTCAAACCCGACCTCTCCGCTTGCGCCAATCCCCAGCGCCCGACCTACGCCTGCGGCGCCGAGGGCGGCCTGCTGCTCTGCTCCTGGCCCCGCGGTGACGCCCTCTCGCTCCCCTTCGTGTACTCCAACGAGGTCTGGACCGGCATCGAGTACCAGGTCGCCTCGCATCTCATGCGCCTCGGCCTGGTCAGGGAAGGACTCGAGATCGTCCGCGCCTGCCGCGATCGTTACGACGGCCGCGTGCGCAATCCCTTCAACGAATACGAGTGCGGCCACTGGTACGCCCGCGCCATGTCCTCCTATGCCCTGCTCTTCGGCCTCTCCGGCGCCCGCTACGACGCCGTCGAAAAAGTGCTCCACCTCGAGCCCGCCATTCCCGGCGATTTCCGCTGCTTCCTGGCCACCGCCTCCGGCTACGGCACCGTCGGGGTGCGCCGCGGCAAGCCTTTCTTCGAGCCGGCGCAAGGCGCGCTTGAAATCAAGGAAATCCGCTACACCGCCCACCGTTCCCGCCACGCTTGATTCAATATCGTTTGACGCGTTTTCAGCGAACCGCCTAAACTCCGCATCGATAGCGGCTTGGAACCAAGCCGCCAACGCCAAGCGAGCATGACGAGAAAATTATTGTTTTCCTGGATGGCCTTGATGGCGGCCGTGACGCTGGCCGCCGGAGCGGGCGCCACGCTGACGCCGCTGCCCTTGGGCAAGGGGGCCAACACCGCGTTCACGGACCGCGAGGCGGATGATCGCCAGGGCGGCTGGACCGACGAGGGCAGCAACGATCTGGGGATCTTGAAGCCAGGCCGCCTGGTGGTTTCGGGAGTGCCGTTCGACATCCTGGGAGACGAGGCGACCGGCGGGAAATCGTGCATCGTGCTGGGCGGGCCAAAACGCGAATACCTGCCGGCGCATGCCCGGATCAAGGTCGCGGGCGGACCGAAGGCCAAATTCCTGTATTTGCTGCATGGCGCGGCCTGGTGCCCACCCGCCAAATCCGGGCGCATGACCGGTTTGCTGCTGGTTGAATACACCGACGGCTCCGCCCTCGAGCAGCATGTGCGTTTCGGACGCGATGTCGGAGACTGGAATAGTCCGAAGGCTTATCCGAACGCCTTCCGGGCCTGGTCGGAGTACAATGGCAGCACGCAGGTCTCGCTCTTTGTCTCCAGATTCGCTTTGGACGCCGGCAAGGAGATCAAGGAAATTCGCCTGGTGGCCGTGGACAGCGCCTGGATGGTGGTGGCCGCCACCATCGGCGGGGAGGTCAAGCTGGCCAATCTCAAGCAGGACCTCACGCTGGACAAAAAATACGTGGCGCCGGTTCTGGACCGGACCCTGCCGAAGTCGCATGGGGGCGCCGCGCCGAAGAATATCATCCTGCTGATTGGCGACGGCATGGGGCCGGGAGCCATCCAGTTGACCTCGCTTTACCAACACGGGGCGGAGGGTCGGCTGGTAATGGAGCAGTTCCCCGTGCATACCCGCTGCGTGACCCTGTCGCAGGGCGAGAACGTGACCGACTCGGCCGCGTCCGCCACCGCCATCGCCACCGGGCACAAAACCAAGAACAGCCACCTGGGGCTGACTCCCGACAAACAACGCCTGCGGTCCGTGGCCGAGGCCGCCCACCGGCAGGGACGCGCCGTGGCCATCATCACGTCTGACTCGGTCATCGGCGCCACGCCCGCCGGTTTCTACGCGCATGTGCCCTCGCGCGGCATGC
Source organism: Verrucomicrobiota bacterium (assembly GCA_039806935.1). Lineage (GTDB taxonomy): Bacteria > Verrucomicrobiota > Verrucomicrobiia > Limisphaerales > UBA8199 > JBDHQH01. The sequence continues at coordinate 14,509 of JBDHQH010000005.1, read as the reverse complement.
TGGCGGACGTCGCCCTGGACGCCTGGGCGAGCGGCTTCGAGATTTTGATCGGCAACGCCAACGGCCGGCCGTGGTTCCTGGAGAAAAGCGCGCAAGGCCAGCGCGAGGATGGCCGCAACCTGATCCGTGAAATGGAGGGCGCCGGCTACACCGTGATCGCCAGCCACGAGGATTTTTCAAAGGCGCCGCCGGACCGGCGAGTGCTCGGCTTCATCGACAAAAACGCCCTGAGCGACGAGCGGTGCCTGGCCGGGCTTTTTGAAACGGCGGTCGCCCGGCTCGAGCCGGGCGGCAAGGGCTTCTTCATGATGCTGGAGTGCGCCACCCCCGACGGCGGCGGCCACGGCAACAACCCCGAACTCTCGGTGCGCGGCACGCTCCAAATGGACTGGGCGGCCAAGGCGGCGGTGGATTTCGCCACCCGGCATCCAGACACGCTCATCATGGTCACCGCCGACCACGAGACGGGGGCGTTGAGCGCGGTCAGGGAGCACGGAAAGTTGAAACTGTCCTACGACACGACCAGCCATACCGGGATCCCGGTGCGCCTGCTGGCCTTCGGCCCGGGCAGCGAAAAATTCGACCAGCCCCTGATTGACAACACCGAGATCGCCAAAACGATCGCCGATCTCTGGTCGCTCGAGCTGCCGCCTCCCGGCGCGGACAAATAGACCGCGCCACATCCTGCCGGCCGTGCGAAATCCGGCAGGGGCGGCGGCTGCGCCCCCACCCGGGCGACCCGGCACTCGTCATTCGGCAAAATGGTGGTCTGGCACGCAAGGACCAGCCGTTGCCTCGACCGCCCTTCACGCCGGCATGGACAGCCCCAGCCTGGCGGCGACCTGCGCGACATCCTTGTCTCCCCGGCCGCTGAGATTGGCGATGATAATATGATCCCGCGACAGAGCGGGCGCCCGGCGGATGACCTCGGCGATGGCATGGGCGCTTTCCAGGGCGGGAATGATGCCCTCCAGCCGCGCCAGCCGCGTGAAGGCCTCGAGCGCCTGCTCATCGGTGGCGTAGGTGTATGCCACCCGCTGATGGTCCTTGAGCCAGGCGTGCTCGGGCCCGACCGCCGCGTAATCCAGTCCCGCCGAAATGCTGTGCGTCAGTTGCACCTGGCCAAACTCATCCTGCAAAAGATATGAGCGGGTTCCCTGCAAGACTCCCAACGAGCCGCCCTGAAAACGCGCGGCATGTTTGCCTGTCGCGAGGCCCTCGCCGCCCGCCTCCACCCCGATCATCTCCACGGTGGGATCATTCAGAAAACGATGGAACAACCCGATGGCGTTCGACCCGCCGCCCACGCACGCGATCAAAAGATCCGGCAGGCGGTTCTCGCGCGCCAGAATCTGCTCGCGCGCCTCGTCTCCGATCACGCGTTGGAAGTTGCGCACCATCAGCGGATAAGGATGCGAACCATAAGCGGTGCCCAGGATGTAATGGGTGCCGCGCACGTTGGTGACCCAGTCGCGCATGGCCTCGTTGATCGCCTCCTTGAGCGTCTGTTGGCCGGCTTTGACCGCCGCCACCTCCGCTCCCAGCATCTTCATCCGGTAAACATTCAGCGCCTGGCGTTCGCAATCCACCGCGCCCATGTAGATCACGCAGCGGAGGCCGAACATCGCGGCGACGGTGGCAGTGGCCACGCCATGCTGACCCGCGCCGGTCTCGGCGATCACCCGCGTTTTACCCATGCGCCGCGCCAGCAGAACCTGTCCAAGGCAGTTGTTGATCTTGTGCGCCCCGGTGTGCAGCAAATCCTCCCGTTTAAGGTAAATCCGGGCGCCCCCCAGCTCGCGCGTCAGCCGTTCGGCAAAATACAACGGAGTCGGACGTCCACAAAACTCCCGCAAATAATAGTCCAGTTCGCGCTGAAATTCCGCGTCCCCCTGCGCGCGGAAGTATTCCCGCTCCAACTCTTGCAGCGGATGCATCAGCGTCTCCGGCACATACCGGCCCCCGTAGGGGCCAAAATGGCCCTGCGCGTCGGGCAACGGGTCAATCACGGACGAACTCATTTCCCTCATTCTAGGGTGAACGACCGGTTCCGTCGAGATTTCCGGATCGGCCCTGCCCGGCATCCCGGAGATCACTTGTCGAACAAGCCGGGCGCCGCATGGCGCGCTAAATCCTGGCAACGGGCGAGAATTTCCGCCGCGGATTCGGATTGCAGGGCGAATTCCGCCAGTTCCCTCGCTTCGGAAAGTTTGATTCGGCGGAGGATGAATTTAACGGACGGCACCAGGGGCGGCGCGGCGCTGAACTCGTCGATCCCCAGGCCGAGCAGCAGCGGCGCCAGCACCGGATCACTGGCCATCTCGCCGCAAACACTGACCCAGATTTTGTGGCGATGCCCCGCCTCGATGGTCGCCTTGATCAGGCGCACAATGGCCGGGTGGGTGGGTTCGTAAAGGTGCGCGATCTTCTCGTTCATGCGATCGACCGCCAGCGAATACTGAATCAAATCGTTCGTGCCGATGCTGAAAAACTTCAGGCGCTTGGCCAGCGAGTCCGCCACAATCACCGCCGAGGGGGTTTCGATCATCGCCCCAAGCTCGAGGTGTTCGTCGAAGGGAACTCCCTCGCGGCGCAGCTCGCCTTTGTATTCCTCGACCAGCGCGATGGCCTGCTTCAATTCCTCCAGCCCGGAAATCATGGGAAACATCATCTTGATGTTGCCCTCGGCGCTGGCGCGCAGCACGGCGCGGAGTTGCTCGCGAAACATGTCCCGCTGTTGCAGGCAGAACCGGATCGCCCGCCAGCCCAGAAAGGGGTTCATTTCGCGCGCCTGGGGCAGGTGCGCCATGAATTTATCCCCGCCCAAATCCCAGGTGCGGATCACCACCGGCAGCGGTTTCAGCGCCCGCGCCGCGTCCCGGTAGGCGGTGTACTGTTCCTCCTCGGTCGGCGGCAGCTCGCGATTGAGGTAAAGGTACTCCGTGCGGAACAGGCCCACTCCCTCGGCGCCATGATCTTTGACCTCCTCCGCGTCCGCCGGTTTTTCGATGTTGGCCGAGAGAAACACCCGCTGCCCGTCCAGCGTCACCGCCGGCTTGAGCTGGATATCGCGCAGTTTTTCCTGAAACGTGACCTGCCGGCGCAGGAGCTGCCCGTATTCGAAGAGCGCCTGGTCGGTCGGGTTGACGATCACCACCCCGTTGAAGCCATCCAGCAGCGCGTATTGCCCCGTCTCCACTTGCTGACTCATGTCCCGCAACCCGACCACCGCCGGGATGCGCAGCGAGCGAGCCATGATCGCCGTGTGCGAGGTCTTGCTGCCGATGTCCGTGGCGAAGCCCAGCACCTGACGCCGGTCCAGTTGCGCGGTGTTCGAGGGCGTCAGGTCCCGGCTGATGATGATGCACGGCTCCTTGAGGTTCCGCAGGTCAAACTCGGAATCCACGCCCAAAAGATTGTTGAGCACCCGGGCGGTAACGTCCCGCATATCCGCGGCGCGCTCCCGCAGGTAATCATCCTCGATGGCCGCCAGCGTCGCGGCGTAGCGCTCGGCCACCGAATGAAAGGCGTACTCCGCCGTGACGCGTTCCTCCCGGATGATCCGGATCACCTCATCCAGCAGCGTGCGATCCTCCAGGACCAGCAGGTGGGCGTCGAAAATACTGCCCTCCTCCGAACCCATCCGCTCGCTGACCCGGCGTTGAACCTCCAAAATCTGCTGCCGCGTCTGCACCAGCGACCGCTCCAAGCGCCCGATCTCCGCCCCCGCCACCTCGGGCGCCACCTCGCGACGGAGGATCTTCGGACGATCCCGGCCCAGCACAAGAATCCTCCCGCGGCACACCCCGGCCGAAACCGGTATGCCCCGGAAAGTTTGCTCTCCTCGCTTGGTCGCCTCAGCCATGGACGATTTCTACCCCATCGCCCGCGGGTTGCAAAGAATTTCTGAAACCGGGCGCAAGGGCGGCGGGAAGATCCTCTTGCCCACGCCTCAACTTTTTTCTGGGGCAGCTTGCAGCCTCTCGTCTTCGCCAATTCCCGCAACTGGCCCTCATTCATCGATTGGGCCATGCTCCGCGAAGCGTCTTGGAGCGAGGATTTCGGGCGTCCGCCTCTCTTGGCGGACAGCGCCGCGCCGGCGGTCCTCTGTTGTTTCCTTGATTGGGCGGGCATCAGACACAGGAAAGTTGGCGCCTGGGCCAGGCGCCAGCCACCGGTTGGCAGTTCCGCGATCTACTGATGATTTTGGTTCTGATCGCTGGAGGAATTCTGGTTTTGCTGATTGGTGTTTGGTTCGGAATGGTTTGTGTTCGGCTCGTTCGGATTTTGGTTCGGGTTGCCGATCGTTGGCCGCCCGGTCGGGAGCAAGATGTCGTTATGCACGGCCACCACCCCCGGCACGGATTCCGCGATCTGGCCCGCCCGATTCTTGGCTTCCTGCGACTCCGCGAAGCCGCTGAGTTGAACCACGCCGTTCAACGCGCTGACTGAAACCTGAGTGCCTTTGACCTCCGGACTGGCGTACATGGCGGTCTTGATCCGCGTCTCGATCTCCTTGTCCTTCGCGTAAGCGCCCACGGTCTCCCTGCCCTGGGTCACAGCGCAACCGGTGAAAGCCAGCGGCGCGACCGCCACAGCCGACATTAACAAAATAGAAGCGATCTCCTTTTTCATGAATTTCATTTACCATTCGCCGCGTCCCGGGGCGATGGGGTGTAGTGCTAGACCGAGCCTGATCGTCCACTCCAGCTTGCCCGGCGCCCGCCCAACCTTTAGACTCTCCACCGCTCAAAATTCCGTATGCCAGGACTTGCAAAATGGTTTGTTCGCCGATTGCTCCCGTGCCTGCCGCTCTGGCTGGCCTGGGCCGCCCGGCCCTGCGCCGCGGCTGAAGCGTCCGGCCCCGCCCCGGAACGCGCCTTCATGGACCGGCTGGCCTTCGGCCTGGACCGCCTGCCCTGGTTGCAAACCCCGGTGCTGGGCAACCCGCTCCATCGTTATCTGGCGTTTTTGATTTTTATCGTCCTCTCCTTCTATGCGGCCAAGCTGCTGGATTGGATCGTCCTGACGCAGCTCCGCCATTGGGCGCGCCAGACCAGGACCCGGTTCGACGATATCCTGCTCGAGCTGCTGCACGGGCCGATCACGGTCATCACCTTCGTCATCCTGCTGCACATCGGTTTGCACGTCTTTGAATGGCCGGATTGGGCCGCCGATTTTGTCTCGAACGGCCTGAAAATCGTGGTCGCCTGCTCCCTGACCTATCTCGCGCTGAAGCTCGTCGATCTCTCCATGAGCGTATGGCAGCGGCGGATCGAGGCGGCGCAGCAGGAGGCGGTGTTGGATCTGCATCTGCTCCCCATGCTGCGCAAGACCTTCAAAATCGTGGTGGTCATTGTCGCGGTGCTGGTCACCTCGCAGAATCTCGGGATGAACGCCACCGGCCTGCTCGCCTCGCTCTCGATCGGCGGCCTGGCTGTCGGCCTGGCCGCGCAGGATATGCTCGCGAACCTGTTCGGCGCGGTGGCCATCTTCGCCGACAAACCCTTCCGCATCGGCGATCGCATCCAACTCGACTCGATCGATGGCACGGTCGAGGCCATCGGTTTGCGCAGCACCCGCGTGCGCAACCTCAACGGCCATCTGGTCGCAATCCCGAACAAAACCATGGCCAGCGCCAGCATCATCAACGTCAGCAAACGGCCCAACATCAAAACCGTCATGAACCTCGGGATCACGCTGGCCACTCCCGCGCACCGGGTGGAACGAGCCATGGCCATCATCCGCGAGGTCTATGGCCGGCATCCCAAAACCGTCGATCTGGTGGTTGGCTTCGATAAATTCGAGGCCTCGGCGATGAATCTGCTGGTGATCCATTGGTGGGATTCCACGAATTTCAAGGAATACATCGAGGGCTTTCAGCACCTGAATCTCGAGCTCAAACGCCGCCTCGATGCCGAGGACATCCGGTTGGCCATGCCCAGCCAGACCATTTACCTGCGCCAGGATTCCCAATGGAAGCTGGCCGGCGAAAACGGCGAACTCGCCGCCCCCGCGGCCGATCCAGCGGGCTTCTCGCGTCCGTGAGTTTGGACTTTGAACGCAGCCAGCGGAAATTATGATGCCGGCGTGATCGGGACCATCCTCAATGTCGCGGGCATTTTGCTCGGCGGCAGCCTTGCGTTGCTGGCCAACCCGCGGCCCTCGCGAGCCCAGGAAACCTGGCTCAAGGTGACCCTCGGCGCCTTCATGGTCTTCTATGGCTTGCGCCTGAGTTGGATCAGCTTCACCGGCCCCTTCCTCCATGTCATCAAACAATTGCTGATCACCCTGGTCGCCATGGGCCTGGGCAAAGCCGTCGGACGGTTGCTCGGTTTGCAGCGCTTCTCCAATCACGCGGGTCGTTACGCCCGGATGGTGATGGAGCGACCCGGCGCCTCCGGACTGCCGCGCGCGGCGGAGGGTTTTCAGGTCTGCTCGATCCTGTTTTGCGCGGCGCCCCTGGCCGTTCTGGGCGCGCTGCCCGATGGCCTTTCCGGCTATTTTTATCCCCTGGCGCTGAAGGGGGTGATCGAGGGCCTGGGCATGTTCGGCTTCGTCCGGTTGTTCGGCCCCGGCGTCCTGCTTTCCGCCCTGCCGGTGCTGGCTTTTCAGGGCAGCATCTCCCTGCTCGCCCTGCGGGTGCTGCAACCCTTCCTCGAGCGGGGCCAATTGCTGGACTCGGTCAATCTCGTCGCCGGCCTGTTGATTTTCTCGGTCTCGTTGATCGTCCTCGAGTTGAAGAAAATCGAAGTGGCCGATTACCTGCCCTCGCTTCTCTTCGCGCCGCTGTTAACTTGGATTTTCCGCTGAATAAGCCCGTTCCGCCCGACGTCCAACCCCTGGTCGGATGGTTGCACTGAGGAATGAAACCACGGGTGCTTAGCCTATGCTTGACAGTTCTGACGCTCGCCGCTCCGCTCTGCGAGGCGGGCGCACAAGCCTCCGCGGCAACTCCGCCCCCAGTGCTCTCCGACCGCTCCGCCGCGCGCCTCCACGCCGCGGCGGAACCTTTTGTCTCCTGCTGGCAGCTTGAACTGGCCAGATTGCTCGAAGCCGGCGTGGCCGAAGAGATCATCCTCCCCTACATCGAGCAAACCCCCGGGACCTATAATCTCGCGCCAGATCAGTTGATCGCGTTGCGGGATTTGGGCGCCTCGAGCGAAATTCTGGCCGCGGCGTTGCGGCACGACGCCGAGATCGCCGCCGGGTTGTTCATTGTGCCCGCCTCGACCGTGCCGCTTCAGACCCCGCCCTTTCGCCTGCCGCTGATCCCCGAGCCCGCGCTCGAACAGCCCGCGGCGCCAGTCCCCTCCTCCATCATCGTTCGGGAGCCGGAAGCGGAATTGCCCGTCCTCGCCGCTGCCGAAGAGACGTCGTCGCCCACGCCGGCCGCCCTGCTCTCCACCCCGGTTCGCGCGCCTCACCCGGTGCCGTTGACGCGGCCCATCCTCGTGGTCCAGGCCGAGGCGCGGGTCCCCAATGTCGTGATCGTGCGGCGCTTGCAATAAGAGGTTGCCACCCGCTTCCCCGTGCGTTTTACTGGCCAGCGGGATGGTCGAGCCGCTGTCTTCCACGAAGGCGAACTTTCCGGACACGCGCCAGCGTCCGGGCGAGGACGAGCCGTCCCCGCCCTTAAGCTCCCCCGAGGTGGTAAAACCTCCCACGGCGCCGCGCCGGCGATTGCTGATTGTGGAATTGTGGGGCTTGGGCGACCTCGTGATTGCCACTCCGTTCCTGCAAGCGGCCAGCCAGCGTTACGACGTGACTTTGCTGGCCAAACCCTACGCCCGAGAACTCGGCGCGCGGTTCTGGCCGGCCGTGACCGTCCATTCCTTTGTCGCGCCCTGGACGGCTTTCCGGCGCAAGTACCAGCTCTGGAAGTGTCCCTGGCGGACGATCTTCCGCCTGGCGCGGCATCGATTTGATCTGGGCCTCTCAGCACGATGGGATCCGCGGGATCATTGGCTGCTTTGGATCTTGCGCGTCCGCCGACGCCTGGGTTTTCCGCGCTGGCGCAGCGAAATGTTTCTTACCGACCGGTTGATCCGCCCGGAGCCGGCCGCCCACCGGTACGAACACTGGCGCGCCATGGGTGAGGCGCTGGGATTGCGGCTGCCGCCGCGGCACGCGCTGGCCGCGCCGCGCCCGCCGGGCCGCGAAATTCTGGTCCATAGCGGCGCCGGACAACCGGTGCGCGTCTGGCCCTTGGAACGCTACGCTTCGGTGGCATCCCGGCTGCGCGGACTGGGGTACGTCGTGCAAGTGGCCTGCGATCCGGATCAGCGCTCCTGGTGGCTGGAGCGGGGGGAGACGGGGGTGGCCGCCCCGCGCAGAGTTTCCGAACTGCTGGAGCTCATCGATCGCGCGGGGGTGTTTCTCGGAAATGACTCGGGCCCGGCGCATTTGGCGGCCTTCTGCGGAGTTCCCCCCTTCACTCTCTTCGGCCCGCAGCTATGGGAATGGTTCGCCCCCATGCATCCGCGCGGCATCTGTTGGGAAGGCAAACCCTGCCCCTACAAGCCCTGCTCGGATTACTGCCGTTTCCCCGCCCCGTTCTGCCTCACCGGCGTGCGCGAGGAGGAGATCTGGCCGGCCTTGCTCCGATTCGTCCGCGCCAATCTGGGCGAACCGACCGCGAACCCGCCTGCGAACGGCTCCCCCGCCGCCTACCAGAACCCCCAGGCGCCCTTCCAGACAACGTAAAGGGCCAGAAGAAAATTGGTGACGCCATGCGCGAAGATCGCGTCGCCCAGGCGGCCCTTGCGTATCACCAGCGCCTGGTAGATCAACCCGCACAGAATCCCGGCCAGCCATTGGTAATGCTCGGAGCCGAAAATAACGGAGGTCACAATCAGCGAACCCCAGTGCAGACGGTTCAAGGGAACTTTCTCGAAATTCGGACTGATCAAATAGCGGTAAATCAACGAGCGGAAGAAAACCTCCTCGAGCGGCGGCACCACCAAACTCGAGCCCAGCGCGCGCGCGCTAAAAAAAAACCAGGCCAGGCCGGATTCCTGGCCGTAGGTCTCGAAGGGATTCCACGCCGGCCCCGGCTTGAAAATCAAATGGTTGGGCGGGATGTAGGGATCGAGACCCACCCAGATCACCAACACCAAAACGCCGGCCGCGAAACCTTCCCAGCTCACTTTCCACCGCATCTCCGGCACCAGCGAGCGCATTTCCCACAAGCACCAGGCGCCGAAAACGGTCCGCCCCAGGTAAATCCAATACCGCCCCGTCTCGCCGAACCAATCCTGGGCAATGATGGGGATCAGAAAGAGGAAAAAGGGCAGGAACCGGGCCTGAACCGGGGACGCGGTGAGATGTTTGCGCAATAAACTCATCGTGAGCTGACGCCGGGGTGTGTACCCGGTTTTTTGCGCCAAGTCACGGCAAACTTAACACGACCTTCCCTTCCGCCCCCGCCAGGGTGACGGTGTCGCGGGTGATTTCCGCCACCCGCCATTCCCCCACGCGCTCGCCCGTAAAAACGACTCGCCCATTGAGGTTGGCCGAGGAGCGGCCGGGCTGAAAAATAATGCCCTGAAGCTTCAAAGCCGGAGCCGGCGGCGGAGCGGCACTCGAGGGCGACGGCTCCGCCCCGGCGCCAGTCGCTGCCGGTGTCACGCCGGGGCCGGCGGATCCGGTCTCGGGAAGCGCTGGCGCGGCGGGCTCGCTCGCGGTGATGATGGTCGCGGCGGGCGGGGTCGGAGCGGGCGGTCCAGCCGCGGGCGCCGGAGCGGCTTCGATCCGCGCGGCCGGTTTTTCCAGCGGCGCCGGGCGGGAGACGCCGGAGCCGTGCCGCGACGGCCACAAATACAATACCGCCCCGATCACGATCAGCCCCAGCACCGCCGGGGCGAGCACCCCGACCCCGCGGCCGGGATGAACCCCGGCTTCGGCCGGGCGCAACTCGAGCCTGGCGCGCGGGGGCGGCGGCTGCTGGCCGGCGCGTTTTAAAGCGTCGTTGATAAGGCTCATGCGTCAATAATTCCCTCGAGTTCGCGGATCGCGCGATTCACCAGCCGAAAATCGATGCATTCCTGTTGATGGACGTAGCCGGCGAGCAGCGCCTTGTCGCAGACGGCGTTGACCAGCCGGGGAATGCCCTGGCTGTAATGGTGAATTCGCCAAAGCGCCGGGCGCGTGAAACACGGCGCGCCGTTGCCGCCGGAGGTGTGAATTCGATGTTGAATGTACTGCGCGACCTCGTGCCGGCTGAGCGGCGGCAGATGATAGCGCACGGTGATGCGCTGCCGGAGCTGGCGCAGCGCCGGGTTGTTCAACCGGTCCCGCAGCTCCGGCTGGCCCAACAGAACGATTTGCAGCAGCTTCCGGCTGGCGGTCTCGAAATTCGAGAGCAGCCGCACCTGTTCGAGCAGGTCCTCGCTCAAATCCTGCGCCTCATCAATGATCAGCACGGTCTCCTTGCCGCCTTCGACCTGTTGCAACAAAAACTGGTTGAAGACCGAGAGGATTTCCAGCCGGTCCAGCCCGTGACAGGGCAGTCCGAACTCGAGGCCGATGGCCTTGAGCAACTCGCCCGCGCTCAACACCGGATTCAAAATGAGCGCCGTGGCGTAATGATCGTCCAATTGATCCAGCAGGGCGCGGCAGAGCGTGGTCTTGCCCGCGCCCACCTCGCCGGTCAATTGCACAAAGCCCTTGCGATCACGCAATCCGTAAAGCAGGTGGTTGTAGGCTTCCCGGTGCTTCGGGCTGTAGAAGAGAAAGCGCGGGTTCGGCGTGATATCAAACGGCGGCTCGCTCAATCCGTAATAATCCAAATACACCCCGGTATCGCAGCAATAAGAATGCCGAGGCGCGGGAAAAGTTCCGCCCCGCCCCCGATCGCGGGCCGACCGGCCGCGTTTCGGCGGACGGGTGGCCGCCAATCACCACGCCGGGGCGCGGAGACTGTCCGGGAACCGGACAGTCAGTCCGCCAGGATGGCTCGGGCGGCGAGCACCAGCGCCCGCGCCTCGCGCGGAGTCCCAATGGTGATGCGCAGACAATCGCGCACCGCGGGATGCTGGAACCAGCGCACGAGAATTTTGCGTTCCCGTAATTTCTCCAGCCAGCGCTCCGCCGGGAACCGGGGCGGCCGGGTCAAAATGAAGTTGGTCTGGCTCGGGAACGTCGCGAAACCCAGCGCGGCCAGCTCCCGGGTCAATTCTTCCCGGGTGTTGATGATGATCTGGAAGTTCTGCCGGTAATACGGCAGGTCGTCCAGAGTCGCCAGCGCGGCGGCCTGGCCCAACCCGTTCACGTTGTAGCTGTCCCGAATCTTGTCCAGCGCGGCCACCGTGTCCGGATGCGCCACGCCATAACCGACCCGCTGGAAACAGAGCGAGTAGGCCTTCGAGAACGTCCGGGCCACGAGCACATTCGGAAGCCGCAAAGCCAGCGCCAGCGCGTCTTCCTCCGCGAAATCGACATAGGCTTCGTCAATGAGCACCAGTCCTTTTTGCGCGCGGCACAACCGCTCGAGCGCTTCCGTCGCGTAGGCGCGCCCGCTCGGCGCGTTCGGGCTGGTGATCAGGCTCAGTGCCGCGGCGAAGTCCCAGTGCCTCTCCCGCCGCAGTTCCCTCAGGGAAGGCAGAGCGAAATCCGGCGGCAGGGGGACGGGATTCACCGCCGCGCCGTGGATCTCGGCCAGCACCGGGTAAAGGGAATAGCTCGGATCGAAGAATTGCACCATCGAGCGCGGACTGTGCCGCGTCCGGGCCGGCTCGACAAACGCGCGCACCGCCAGCGCCAGCAATTCGTCCGAGCCGTTGGTCACCACGATGTTCTCGGGCCGGCAGCCGTGGAGCCGCGCCAGCGCTTCGCGCAGCGCGGCCGAGGTGGGATTCGGGTAAAGCCGCAACCGGTCATCCACCGCGGCCTTGACGGCCGCCAGCACCTTGCGCGAGGGCGGAAAGGGGTTCTCGTTGGTGTTCAGCTTGATCAAACCCTCGATTTGGGGCTGCTCGCCCGGGACATAGGCCTGGAGGCGGCGCACCAGCGGCCGCGCGTAGGAGGAGGAAGAGGAGGTCATCATGGCCAATCAAAGGCGGATGTCCGCGCTGCGCCCGTGCGCGTCCAACCCCTCCAGCGCGGCAAACTGCCGGACGCCGGGAAGCGCCCGGCGCAACGACGAGCGATTGTATTCCACGAAACTGGTGCGGCGTTGAAATTGATCCACCGTCAACCCGGCGAAGGAAAGACCCGCGCCCCCGGTGGGCAGCGTATGGCTTGGGCCGGCCACATAATCGCCCAACACCGTGGGGGACCACGGGCCGATGAAAATCGCGCCGGCCGTCCGCACACTCGCGGCGATTTGCCGGGGCCGGCGCGTCATGATCTCGCAATGCTCGGGGGCTAGTTCGTTGGCCAGGGCGATTCCGTCCTCGAGGGATTTCACCCGCACGAGCCAGGCGTTCTCGAGCGCGCGCTCGATCTGCGCGCGGCGGGCGAGCGAGCCGAGTTGCCGCTGGATTTCCTTCTCCACCGCGCGCAGCAGCGCGGCCGAGGTGGTCACCAGCCAGACGCGCTCGTGCCCCGAGCCGTGCTCGGCCTGGGCCAGCAGATCAGCCGCGGCAAATCGGGCTGGAGCCGAGTCGTCCGCCAGCACCAGCAACTCGCTGGGACCGGGCAGGAGATCGATGGCCACCCGCCCGACCACCAGCCGTTTGGCCGCCACCACGTAGGCGTTGCCCGGCCCGAAAATCTTTTGCACCCGCGGGATGGACGCGGTGCCGTAAGCCAGGGCGGCGATGGCCTGGGCGCCGCCCACCCGATAAATTCCGGTGGCGCCTGCCGCGCGCGCCGCGAACAACAGCGCCGGATCCATCGACCCGTCCCGACGGCACGGCGTGCAGACCACAATCTCGGGGCAACCGGCCACCCGGGCCAGCGTCACCGTCATCAGCGCCGAGGAGACCAGCGGCGCGGCGCCGCCCGGTATGTAAATACCCACCCGCTGGAAAGGATCAAACCGCTCGCCGACCACCGCGCCGTGCGAATTCTTCATGGACCAATTCTGGCGCAACGATTTCCGCGCGAAAGCCACGATGTTCTTCTCCGCCGCCCGGATGGCGCCCCGCAGCCCCGTTCCCGCCGCCAGCGACGCCTCCATCAGTTCCGCGCGCGAAACCGCCAGACGTTCCGGCCTCAGCTCCGCGCCGTCAAAACGCCGCGTCAACTCGACCAACGCCGCATCGCCCCGCTCCTGTACCTGCCGGAGAATGGCGCGCGCGCGCTCTTCAATGGCCGAATCAAATAAACTCGAGGGAGCCGTCAAGGCCCGCCGTTGGGCGGCGTAATCCCGGTCGGTGTGCCGGATGATTTTCATGCGCCCCGAGGCTAGGGCAACCCGGCGGCAAAGTCGATCTTCGGTATCGCGGCCATTGCCGAAACGCCGCGGCCGGGCACAATAACCCCATGGAATCAACAGCCCAGGTTCGCGTGCATCCCAGCCAGTTTCCCCGGGCGGTGCGCGATGATTTGTTCCGCTCGCTCGCCCGGCGGGCCGTCCACCACAAATTCCACTACGCCAGTTACAAACAGGCCGCTCTCTGGCTGGCTCTGCATGAGGCCTTTGCCCCCTCCCGCCGGGATCCCCGGGCGCGCTCCGCCTACCGGCGCGCCTTCGACGCCGCCGCCGCGCTCGCGCCCGGCCGCGTTCACGTCGCCGGGCTGGGCTGCGGCGGCGGACGCAAAGACGCCGCGCTGTTGCGGCGGCTGCGCGCGGCCGGAGCCGAGCTGTTTTACACCCCCGTGGACGCCAGCCTGCCGCTGGTATTGGCCGCCCGCCGGGCCCCCGGCGCGGCGCTTCCGGAGACGAATTGCCTCCCTCTGGTCTGCGATCTCGCCGCCGCGAAGGATTTGCCCGAAGTCCTCGACGCCTCCGCGCCGAAAGCGCCCCGCGTGTACACCTTTTTTGGCATGCTGCCGAATTTCGCCCCCGAGGAAATCCTGCCGTTGCTGGCCCGTTTGGTGTCCTCACGGGATCAACTCCTGCTGAGCGCGAACCTCGCGCCAGGTCCGGATTACGCCGCCGGACTCCGGCAAATCCTGCCGCAATATGACAATGCCGCGACGCGCGCCTGGCTCTTCTCTTTTTTGTCGGACCTCGGCGTTGAACCCGCCGATGGGCGAATGCGCTTTGCGATCAGCCCCGCCGGCTCCGCGGGTTTGCAGCGTGTCGAGGCCTGGTTCGACTTCCTGCGCGCCCGCTCGCTGCGCCTGGAGGGGCGCGTGTTTAACTTCGCCGCCGGAGAGCGGGTGCGGCTCTTTTTTTCCAACCGGCACACGCCCCAAATCCTGCGTGAATCCCTGCGCCAGCACGGCCTCGAGATCACCAACGAATGGCTGCCGCCCTCGCGCGAGGAAGGGGTCTTTTTGGTGCGCAAACTCGCGTAAAGGGCGGAGGCGCCGCCGGGACGAAACAGGGAACGCAGCCTAAAGGCTGCGGCTACATCCGGAATGTCCGCTTGGACGGTCTTCCTGTAGCCGCAACCTT
>JBDHQH010000067.1:0-18777 GCA_039806935.1 Verrucomicrobiota bacterium | reverse complement strand
GCCGGGGCGCGGAATCTCCCCAAACGCCCGGCTCACCAGATCCACCCTCCCCCCAAAACCAGGTCGTCCTGGTAAAAAACCGCCGCCTGCCCGGGAGTAACGGAGCGCTGCGGGGAGAGCAGCCGGGCACGGGCCATGCCGTTTGCCTGCGGGGTGACCACGCAAGCTGTCCCGGCGTGTTGATAACGGATCTTCACCACGGCTTCGAACTCCGCCGGCGGCTCCGCAAAAGCAATCCAATTGCAGTTGCGCAGACGCACCTCCCCCGATTCGACCGCCTCCCCGACCACGACCTGGTTTTTCGCCGCGTCCAGGCTGACGACGTAAAGCGGACGCGCGGCGGACACCCCCAGGCCCTTCCGCTGTCCCACGGTGTAAAACGCAATGCCGTCATGCTGGCCCACCACCTCTCCGGCGGTGGTCACGATTTCTCCGCGGCGCCGCGTCACGAGATTCGCCTGCTCGAGAAAGGCGCCGTAGTCGTTGTCCGGCACGAAGCAAATTTCCATGCTCTCGGGTTTGTCAGCGGTTTTGAGCTGGCAGTGCCGCGCGACCTCGCGGGTGTCGCCCTTGGTTTTCCCGCCCAGGGGAAACAGGGTCCGGGCCAGTTGGTCCTGGCGCAGCGAAAAGAGAAAATAGCTTTGGTCTTTGCGCGGATCGCGGCCGCGCCGAAGCAACCAGCGCTGGTCCTCGGGCCGGCGCTCGACGCGGGCAAAGTGACCGGTGGCAATATAGCGCGCGCCGAGTTGATCCGCCCGCTGCATCAGACGCCCGAACTTCAGGTTCTGGTTGCACATGACGCACGGATTCGGCGTTCGTCCCGCTTTGTATTCGTCGGCAAAATAACGGATGACCTTGTCCTGGAACTCGGCCGCCTCGTCGATGAGGTAATAAGGGATCCCCAGTTTGTGGCACACCGCCCGGGCGTCCATGACGGCCTGGGGGCCGCAGCATTTGTCCTCCGCGCGCGACACGCAATCCTGCGGCCAGAGCTTGAGCGTGACCCCCACGACTTCGTAGCCCTGCTCCAGCAAGAGCGCGGCAGTGGCCGAGGAATCCACCCCGCCGCTCATCCCCACCAATACGCGCGCTTTCTTTGCTTCCGACATAAAAGGGAAAGGTAAACCCTTTTGCCCGTCGCGCCAGTTTTCCGGGCCGGTCTATTCGCGAATCATGGCCTCGAGGCTTTGCTGAAGCTGCCGCACCAGTTTCTCGTGCGCGCTGTTGACTTCGGCATCGGTCAGCGTGCGTTCGGGGCTGCGATAGATGAAGGCATAAGCCAGGCTTTTCCGACCGGCAGGCACACTCGGACCACGAAAGATATCAAACAAGGTCACCGATTCGAGATCGGCCGGCCGGGCCTGCTTCACCACGCGCAATACCGCTTCATGGGTCACCGCCTCGGGCGCCAGCATCGCCACATCCCGCCGCACGGAGGGATAGGCGGGCAAAGGCTTGAAAGCCTTGACGGGGTTGCGCCGCGCCAGGAGCTGATCCAGGTCCAGCTCGGCCAGCAACACCGGATCGCGCAGGTCATAGGCTTTGCCCAAGGAGGGCAGCAGCACACCCAACTCGCCCACCTGGAATTTGCCCAACTGGATCACCGCCGACTCCAGCAGCAGCGGCGTGCGCTCCGAGCGCCGCTGATAAGCCAGACCCCGGATTCCGAACTGCTCAAAAAACTCCTCGATCCTTCCCTTCAGATCAAAAACGTCAAATCGGGCTTCCCGCTCGACGCCGCTCCAGAATTCCGGCTGGCGCTGGCCCGTCAGCGCCACCGCCAGCCGCCGGACCTCGCGGAACTGACCGGTGGGGGAACTCGCAAAGACCCGTCCGATTTCAAACAACGCCACATCGTATGACTTTTGGCTGAGGTTGTGCCGCAAGGTATCGAGCAAGCCCGGCAGCAAACTCGGCCGCAGGACGTTCATATCGCTGCTTAAAGGGTTGGCGAGCGGCGCCAGACTCCCCTCGGCGGCCAACCGGGCGGCCGGCTCAGAAATCAGGGTCTGACCCTGCGCCTCGCTCAACCCCAAGCCGAGGAGGATTTGCCGCGCTTCGGCGTATTGATCATGCACCGCATCGAACGAATTCGAGCCAATGGCGCCACGTGGGGGAGTGGCCGGGATGCGGTCCACGCCGTACAACCGCGCGACTTCCTCGATGAGGTCGATTTCGCGCTTAAGGTCCGCCCGAAAGCTCGGAATTCGGAAGGTGACCGGCTCCGCCGGACCGGCATCACCACCCACGGGCCGGGGCTGGCGGCGGCTCACTCTCAGCTCCAGTTGTGTCAGGTAACCCTCGATCTGCTCGGGAGAGAGCTCGATCCCGAGCAACGCCTTCACTTTGTCATGGCGCAAGCTGATCTCTTTGGGCTGGATCGGTTGCGGGCAGGCATCGACAACGCCGCCCGCCAGGCTTCCGCCGGCGGTTTCCAAAATCAGTTGGGCCGCCCGCCGGCTCGCCCAGTCGCAGCCGCCGGGATCCACGCCGCGCTCAAAGCGGTAGGAGGATTCGGTCCGCAGGCCCAGCTTCTTCGAGCTGGCGCGAACATTCCGCGGGTCAAAGCAGGCGCTCTCGATTAACACCTCGACCGTCGAGGGCTGGATTTCGCTGTTTTGCCCGCCCATGATGCCCGCCAGGGCCACCGCGCGGGTCTCGTCGGCGATCAACAGCATGTCCGGGGTCAGGGTCCGCTCCTGGCCATCCAAAGTGACAAATTTTTCTCCCTCAGCCGCCCGCCGCACCACAATTGTCGGCCGGGCCGTTCCCGCGGGCGCGCCGAGCAAGCGGTAATCAAACGCGTGCAACGGCTGGCCGCACTCCATCATCACGAAATTCGTGACGTCCACCACGTTGTTGACGCTGCGAATGCCCACCTGCTCGAGGGCGCTGCGGAGCCAGTCCGGGCTGGGGCCGATTTTCACCCCGCGCACCACTCGCGCGGTGTAACGCGGACACAACTCGGGCGCCTCCAGGCGCACCGCCACCAATTCCTCCGCCCGCTCTCCCGGGGCGGGCGGCGCCGGTGGAATCCCGGGGAACCGCAGGGTGTTGCCAGTGGCCGCCGCGAGCTCGCGGGCGATGCCGATGACGCTGTTCCAATCCGGCCGGTTCGGCGTGATCTCCAGATCCAGCGCCACGTCCAGGCCCGCGCGGCCAAGGTATTCCGCGAACGGCTGTCCCACGCGAGCGTCCGGTCGCAGGATCAACAAGCCCTCCGCCCCGCCCGGCAATCCCAACTCGGACGGCGAGCACATCATCCCCTGCGATTCAATCCCGCGAATTTTGCCCACTTTGATCAGGAAAGGGGCTGCGCCCGGCCGGGCCGGCAGGCGGGCGCCGGGCAAAATGAGCGGCACCTTGTCACCCGCCTGGAAATTGTGGGCGCCGCAGACAATCTGCCGCTCGCCCCGGCCGTCCTGGACGCGGCACACCGAGAGCTTGTCGGCATTGGGGTGTTTTTCCCGGGTGACCACTTGCGCCACCACCACGCCCTCGAATTCCCCGCCCCGCTTCTCGAGGCCCTCGACCTCGACGCCCAGCATAGTCAACCGTTCGGCCAATTCCTCCGGCGACCCGTCGAAATCCACGTATTGCTTGAGCCAGTTAAAAGTCACTTTCATAAGTGAAGCTTAGAATTGCCGCAGGAATCGCGCGTCGTTTTCATAGAATAGCCGGATATCGTTGATGCCGTAGCGAATCATGGCAACGCGCTCGATGCCGAAGCCGAAGGCCCAGCCGGTCCACACCTCGGGATCGTAACCCACGTTTTCAAACACCTGGGGATGCACCATCCCGCAACCGGCGATTTCGAGCCATTCCCGGCCCATCTTGCGCGTCAGCGCGCTGCTGAAATCAATTTCAAAACTCGGCTCCGTGTAGCTAAAATAATGCGGACGAAACCGGATCCGCGTCTCCGGCCCCATCAACTCCCGAAAGACGAACTCCACCGTGCCTTTGAGATCGCCCACCGTGACCCGCTGGTCCACGTAAAGGCCCTCCACTTGATGGAAGGTGGGGTTATGCGTCGCGTCGGCATTGTCGCGCCGGTACACCCGGCCGGGCACGATGATTCGCACCGGCGGCGGTTGTTGTTTCATCACCCGGATTTGCACCGAGGAGGTGTGCGTGCGCAGCAGCATCGGCGCCGCCGGGGACGCGCCCTGGGAAGCAAGGTAAAAGGTGTCCTGGGTGTCCCGGGCCGGATGATCCGCCGGCGTATTCAGCGCGTCAAAACAGTGGTATTCGTCCTCGATCTCCGGGCCGTCGGCCACCACGAAGCCGATCTTGCGGAAGCTGCGGACGATGTCCTCGGTCACTTGCGTGAGCGGATGCAATTTGCCCACCACCCGCCGCCGGCCAGGCAGGGTGAAGTCGGTGGGTTCCTTGGGCAGGGCGGCTTTCAACTCCAATTCAGCGCGACGCCCGGCCAACGCCGCCTCGAGTTCCACCTTGGCCTGGTTGATCGCCTTGCCGGCCAGCGGTTTTTCCTCCCGCGGCACGGCCCCCAATTGCTTCATCAAGGCGGTAAACCTGCCGTTTGAGCCGAGATAGCTCACCCGCGCCTGCTCCAGCGCTGGCAAATCAGCCGCCGCCCGCAGTTCTGCCAAGGCCGCTTGTTTCAGCGGCTCCACCTGGTCCACGAATCCTGCCATAAATTGAAAGCAAATGGGCGTCCATTGCTGGCCGCCCATTCGCCAAGAATAATTTTCGCCCCGCTTACGCCGCTTTGGCCGGCTTGGCCTGCAGCGCGCCTTGGGCAATCTTTACCAACTCGCTGAAGGCGGCCGCGTCGGTCGCCGCCAGATCGGCCAGCACCTTGCGGTCCAACGCCACCTGCGCCGCCTTGAGCCCTTCCATAAACCGGCTGTAGGTCAGGCCGGCGGAGCGCGCCGCCGCGTTGATCCGGATTTGCCAGAGCGCGCGGAAGGTGCGCTTTTTGACGCGCCGATCGCGGTAGGCATACTGCCGGCCGTGGTCCACGGCGTCGGAGGCGTAACGATAGAGCTTTGAGCGGCGCATCCGGAAGCCTTTGGCGGCCCGGATCATCCTGGCGCGGCGTTTGCGGGAAGCTGGCGCGTTGGTGACTCGCATAGTGCTAAATTAAATCAGGCGGTTTCAGCGGGTGAAAGGCAGACTCTGCTTGATGCGATATTCGTCTGTCGCATGGACCGTGGTCGTCCCGCGCAAATTGCGGCGGCGCTTGGGTCGTTTGGTCTCCGCCAGATGCCGTTTGCCCGAGCGCGGACGCAACACTTTGCCGGTGGCGGTGATTTTGAACCGCTTGGCCACCGACTTCTTGGTCTTGATGCCTTTTGGACGTCGCATAATAAAAAAGAGCGCGCAATATAGGGTTCTCACCTCCTCGACGCAAGAGGTTTTTCTTGGCAATAGTGATTCGTTGTGACATAAACCGCCGCCGAAACACTCGCGGCGCCCCTGGCGCCCGGCTCAATGTATTTGGATCATGAACCAGCGGATTCCATTTCAATCGTGGCGGCGGCAGATCCGCTGCGCTCTGGCGGCGGTCCTGCCGCTGGCCGTCGGCCTGCTTTCCACCAGCGCTTCCGAAAACGTGGCCCACCGCCCGTTTGCGATGTACGCCAACCTCCCCGAGCCCGGCCAGTTCATCGTGGGCGCCATCTATGAGGAATCGGAGGCCTACCATATTTGGGCGGGCGGACGGCAATACAACGTCGCCGTCCGGAGCGCCGGCGAGAAATACGGGATCGACATGAATCAGGGCTATCTCTCCGGCCAGTACGGGATCAACGAACGCTGGGCGGCAGATTTGAGCATCGGCTACACCAGCGCCGGATTTCGTCCTGCCCCCTCCGTGATCGACTCGACCAGCGGGTTGATGGATGTCGCCTTTGGGGTGCGTTATCAGGTGTTTAGGGAAGATCCAGCCACCCACCCCTGGCTCCCCACCCTCACGCTGCGCGCCGGGGCGGTGCTGCCGGGTTCGTTTGCCGAGAATTTCCCGTTCGCCCCCGGCACGCGCTCGGCCGCGATTGAGCCTGAGGTCCTGGCGCGAAAGCATTTCGGCTGGCCGGGGCTGGGAGCGTATCTCGACGCGCTCTTTCGCTGGAATCGCACCACCGGAAACGATCAATACCTCACCGCCGTGGGTTTGTTTCAGGAGCTCGGTCGTTGGGAACTGGCCGCCGGCTATCGGCATCTGCAAACCATCACCGGCTCCGATCTCATTTATCTGCCCGGCGCCACGCCGGTGTTGATCTACCCGCGCGATCCGCGCGAAATCAACGACGCCGTCGAGGCTGGCTTCAGTTACACCACCGCCTGGCACAACATCCGGCTTGGATTCCATTCCCGCACTTCCTTTGCCGGAAACAACTCGGATCGAAAATTCTGGGTGGGCGGCTCAATCGACATCCCCCTGGGAGGACGAAAGCGGAGTGATTCGAGCTCGGGGCGGCAGGCCCCGGACAAGGGGTGATCCGCGACGAAACAAAGCCGAGGCCGCCCGGCGCAAGCTACACAACATCAAACTTTTGCGCTGTGGGGGGTTGACCCCATAAACGTTTGCTCTCATCGTGCTTAGATTCCCGTTTGCAGAACCGATGACACAAAGAACCGTTCAACCGCAACCGGTTGTTCACCGGCAACTCGCGAGCAACCGGCCATGAATCCTTCGCTTTCAGGCGCTGCCTTGACTGCGGAAGTCAAGGCCGCCCGGCCCCTGCGGGTCTTGCTGGTCGAAGACTCCGAAGCGGACGCCTTGCTGATCAGGCGCGCGCTGGAACGCGGCGGCTTTGCCGCGCGATGTTTGCGGGTGGATACGCGGGAAACGATGGAAAAGGCCCTCCGTTCGGGGACTTGGGATCTGGTTCTGGCCGACCATTCCATGCCGCGGTTCAGCGCCCCCGAGGCACTCGACCTGGTCAAAGCCGCCGAACTCGATGTCCCGTTCATCATCGTTTCGGGCTTTATCGAGGAGGAAACGGCGATCTCCGCCATGGAAGCTGGCGCGCACGATTACGTGATGAAGGATCAGTTGGCGCGCTTGCTCCCCGCAGTGGAAAGAGAGTTGCGCGAAGCCGAAAGCCGCCGGCTCCGTCGCGAGTCCGAGCAGCAACTGCAGCGCGCCCGCGAAGATTTGGAGGTCCGGGTCGCCCAGCGAACCGCCGCGCTCAGCGAAGCCAACGCCAAACTGCAAAAGGTGATCGAGGAGCGCCGTCGGCTGGAAAACGAGTTGCTGGAGATCGCCGAGAATGAACGGCGCCGCATCGGCCTGGATCTGCACGATGATTTGGGCCAAAAACTCACCGGCGCCTCGCTCATGATCATGGGCCTGGAGCAACGCCTCCGCCACTCGGATCATCCCGCCCGCGAGGATGCGGCCCGGATCCGCGAGTTGGTCGATGAAATCATCCGGCATACCCACAACCTCGCCCATCAACACGCCAGCCTGGACGCCGACGGCGACGATCTGCGCAATATCCTTAAGGATCTCGCGGCGAGTGTGCATAAGATGTTTGATCTTCCTTGCGTTTTCGCAGCGCGCGGCTCCGTCCCGCCCCTGCCCGCGGATACCACCCTGCAATTTTACAAAATCGCCCAGGAAGCCGTGAGCAACGCAATCAAACACGGCAAGGCCACCCAGGTGTCCATCACGCTTTCCATGAACGGCGAGGAGCTCATCATGACCGTGCGCAACGACGGCATCCCCTTCGCCCCCTCCGAGGCAAGGAACCGGATGGGGCTGCGGATTATGAATTATCGCGCCAACACCGTCGGCGCCCTGCTCGAGATCAAACCTGAAACCGAGGGCACGCTGGTCACCTGCGCTTTGCGCCTGGGCCGCCTCGATCCGGCGGACGCGCGCGCCGAAAAAAGCCAAACCGAACGTGGCCGCGGCGAGGACGTGGCGGCGAATCAGGCTGGCCGGGCCACGCCAGGCCACCGGTAATAACAAGCGTTACTTTGCCGCCGCGGGTGATTCCGGGGCATCGGCTCGGAAACGTGATTCGCGATGGCCGGAAGGGGGCGCGAATACTCGAAAATGGAAGCTATCTGGCGTCCCGAAACGCGCCCACCGCAAAGCCAATTTAAGCCCGCCGCGGCCGGAATTTGCTTGTGCTTATCGCGGCCCTTGGGTGAAACTTCGATGCGCTTATGAAGTCTTTAGCCAAGCTGCGCCAGCAGGCGCAGGGAGCGTTCACGCTTATCGAGCTGCTGGTGGTAATTGCGATCATCGCCATTCTGGCCGCCATGCTCCTCCCCGCCTTGAGCAAGGCCAAGCAAAAGGCTCATCAAATCCAATGCACAAGTAATCTCAAACAATTCGCCTACGCGCTGAGCATGTACACGCAGGACAACCGGGATTACCTGCCTGGACCCGCCTGGACGGGGGTGTTCTTCACGTACATGGATACCGCCCCCGGCGTCGCGTCCGGGAACTGGGCTTACCCGACCAAATACAACGGCTCCATCGTCGCCCAACTGACCACCTACCTCGGCCTTCATCCGCCAGACGGCATCTTTCGCACCGCCGCAGTCACGATCTGCCCTGCCTCGTACCGCATGTTGCCGAAAATGACGCCCAATCCCCCGCTCTATGTTCCGATCAGCTACTTCTGCCAGGGCGTCGTCACGAATGAAGTCGGCCCGCCCACGGACCGGGTGATCTACCCGTTCGGTCGTCCGGACGGCACGCCCGCCCCCGACGGCATACCCAAGAAACTCTCGGTCATTCGCAAACCGTCCGATTCCTGGGTGATGACCGACGCGGACAAGCAATATCTCAAAGGCATCGGCATCACCTCCGCCACCTACCTGGACTACATCCCGGCCGCGCCGGTGCATGGCCCGAAAACCCCCGCTCTGCGGGTATTCATGCACTACGATTGGAGCGTGCGCTCCGTCAAACTCCCGTTTTAACCTCGCCGCCGCGGGAGAGGGAAGCGCGAGCGGAAACAGCCTCGCTCCGGGAACGCTCCGGAACTCGAGTTTTGGGGGTTTCTGTTGCTTCGACAGCCGGGTTTGAACTACGGTGTCGATTGCTGCGGCATGAAAATCTATATCGACGGCAAATATTACGACGAGCGAAACGCGAAAATCTCGGTGTTTGATCACGGGCTGCTGTACGGGGATGGGATTTTCGAGGGCATCCGCGCCTATAACGGCCGGGTGTTCAAACTCCAGGAGCACCTTGACCGGCTCTTTCGCTCGGCCAAGGCCATCCTGCTCGACATTCCGCTCACGCCCGCCCAACTCAGCCGCGCGATCCTCGAGACCTGCCGCCAAAACGCCATCCGGGACGGCTACATCCGCCTGGTGGTCACTCGCGGCGCGGGCACGCTCGGGCTCAACCCGAACCGGTGCAAGAATCCATCGGTGATCATCATCGCCGGCCAGATCCAACTCTACCCCCCGGCCTTGTACCAGCGCGGCATGCAGATTGTCACCGTGCCCACCGCGCGCAACCTGCACAGCGCGCTGAATCCCGCGATCAAGTCGCTGAATTATCTGAACAACATTCTGGCCAAAATCGAGGCGAATAACGCCGGGTGCGAGGAGGCGGTCATGCTGAACGCCCAGGGCTACGTCGCCGAATGCACCGGGGATAATCTCTTCATTGTGAGGGAGGGAGACTTGCTGACGCCTCCCCTCTCCGCCGGCGCTCTCTACGGCATCACCCGCAAGGTAGTGCTCGAATTGGCGGCCGAGGCGGGCCTCGACTCCGCCGAAACCGAGCTGACGCGCTACGATCTGTTCAACGCCGATGAGTGCTTCCTCACCGGCAGCGGAGCCGAGATTGTTCCGGTGACCAAAATCGACGGCCGCGTGATCGGCGCCGGCAAACCCGGGCCGGTCACCAAAGATTTGGTCGGCCGCTACCGCTCCTTGACGAAGGCCTCGGGCGAGCCGATATACGATTAACGAGTTGCGCGTATGGTATGCACGATCTGCAAGGAGCGGGAGGCCACGGTGCATCTGACCCAGATCTCCGGGGACAAGATGCAGAAAGTCGATCTCTGCTCGGAATGCGCCAAGACCAAGGGAGTCAATGATCCCACCGGGTTTTCCCTGGCGGATTTGCTGCTGGGCCTGGGCGCCTCGCAGGAAATCGAGCAGGCTGGCGGCGGCGCGGAGATTCGCTGCCCGCGTTGCGGCTTCACCCAGGCGGACTTCAAAAAGGCCGGACGCCTTGGCTGCCCCGAATGCTATCAAACGTTTTCCGAACCGCTGGATGGCCTGCTCAAGACGATGCACAAAGGCACCCGCCACGTCGGCAAGGTTCCCGAAAATCTGCGGCAGAGCCGCGATCTGACGGAGCGCCTGCGCTCGCTCCAAAAACGCCTCTCCAAAGCCATCGAAACCGAAGATTTTGAACAAGCCGCGGTGTTGCGCGACGAGATCAAGCAGACCACCGCCCAACTGAGCGGCTCGACGCTGACTTGACATGGATATCCACAAATTTCTCATCCCCCCCGCGGAAATCGCGCGTCGCAAAGGCCCCTACGATCGCATCGTCCTCACCAGCCGGGTGCGGCTGGCGCGCAATCTCAAGGAAGCTTCGTTCCCGGGCTGGGCCAAAAAACCCGAGCGCGTCCGCGTGCTCGAGCAACTTCGCCCGGTGATCGAGAACCTGCCCGACATGAAGGACTCGTTCTCGGAAACCATGGACAATCTCAGCACGCTGGATAAGCAAATCCTGGTCGAGCGACACCTGATCAGCCGCGAGCACGCGGCCAAAAGCGCCGGCAGCGGCCTGGTCTTGAATCATGACGAAACCCTTTGCTTCATGATCAACGAGGAGGATCACTTGCGCATCCAGGCCTTGCGGCCCGGCCTGCAGCTTCGGCAAGCCTGGACGACCATCGATTTGGCCGACTCCGCCCTGGAAAAAAAGCTGGAATACGCCTTCAGCCCGGAACTCGGCTATCTGACCGCCTGCCCCACCAACCTCGGCACCGGCATCCGCGTCAGCGCCATGCTCCACCTGCCCGGATTGGTATTGGCCGAGCAGATCAACCCGATCATCCAGTCCGTCAACAAGCTGGGCCTGGCCGTGCGCGGTCTCTATGGCGAAGGCACCGAGGCCCTCGGTAATATCTTCCAGGTCTCCAATCAGATGACCCTCGGAGAATCCGAAAGCGCCATCGTCGAACGCCTGGAAAAAGTTCTGGCCCAGATCATTGAGCACGAGGAAAACGCCCGGGCCACGCTGCTCGAGAAGAAACCGAAAATGGTCTTCAACCACATCGGGCGCGCCTACGGCATCCTCGCCAATGCGCACAGCATTTCCTCGAAGGAAACCATGAATCTGTTGTCGCTGATGCGGCTCGGCATGGATCTGAATCTCTTCCCCGGGATGGAACCATCGTTGGTGGATGAATTGTTCATTCTCACCCAGCCGGCGCACCTCCAACGCTCGCATTCCGAGAAACTCTCGGCGGAGGAACGCGACTTGCTGCGGGCAGACATGCTGCGCGACCGATTAAAGCCCGTCAGCCGCCCCCTGCCCAGGCCGCCCGCCCCGGGGAGCGCCGGATTGGACAAACCGCGCGAATGACTGCATTTTGAAGTAGTTTTATGAGCGAAGAAGGAACAAACAATTTTACCCCGCGCGCTCAACAGGTCCTGGCTTTGGCGCGCAAGGAAGCCGACCGGTTCAACCATAATTTTGTCGGCACCGAGCATTTGCTCCTGGGGCTGATTAAACTCGGCCAGGGGGTTGCCGTGAACGTGCTCCAGAAGCTCGGACTGGATCTCGAGACCGTTCGCATGGAGGTCGAGAAACAAGTGGGCACCGGCCCCGACCAAAAAATGATCGGGAATATCCCCTATACTCCGCGGGTGAAAAAGGTGCTGGCGCTGGCCGCCAAGGAGGCCAAGGCGCTGAACCATACTTATGTCGGCACCGAACACATCCTGCTCGGCTTGCTGCGCGAGGGGGACGGCGTCGCTGCCCGGGTTTTAAAGAATCTGGATGTCGATATCGAGCAGACACGGCAGGAAATCCTGAAGGAGTTGGATCCGAATTTCGCCGGACAAGACGAGGGCGTCGCCGGCGAGGTCGCGGACAAACCCACCCAGGAAAAGAAGGGGGAAATCAAAACTCCCGCCCTGAAGGCCTTCGGACGCGATCTGACCGAGATCGCCCGCAAGGGAGAAATGGATCCGGTCATCGGCCGCAAGGACGAGATTGAGCGGGTCATCCAGATTCTTTGCCGCCGGACGAAGAATAATCCGGTGCTGCTCGGCGAGGCCGGGGTCGGCAAGACCGCCATTGTGGAGGGCATGGCCCAGGAAATCGCCGCGGGCAATGTGCCCGAGCTGCTCCGCGATAAACGCCTGATCACTCTGGATCTCGCGCTCATGGTCGCGGGCACCAAATACCGCGGCCAGTTCGAGGAGCGCATCAAAGCCGTGATGGATGAGATCCGCCGCTCCAAAAACATCATTCTGTTCATTGACGAGTTGCACACGATCGTGGGCGCGGGTTCCGCCGAGGGAACGATGGATGCCTCGAACATCATCAAGCCGGCGCTGAGCCGGGGCGAGCTCCAGTGCATCGGCGCCACCACGCTGAGCGAATACCGCAAATACATTGAAAAGGACGCCGCCCTCGAGCGCCGCTTCCAGGCGGTGAAGGTGGAGGCGCCCTCCGTGGAAGAGGCGATTCTGATTCTCATGGGCCTCAAACAGAAATACGAGGATCATCACAAGGCCGAGTTCACGGACAAGGCGATCGAAGCGTCGGTTAAACTGTCGGATCGCTATATCACCGACCGCTATCTGCCCGACAAGGCCATCGACCTGATGGACGAGGCCGGCTCGCGCGCGCGCATTGGCACCATGACGCGCCCGCCCGAGGTCAAGGAGCTCGAGGGGGAAATCGAGGAGATCAAAGGCAAAAAAGAGAAGGCCATAAAAAACCAGGATTTCGAAGGCGCCGCCTCGATGCGCGACCAGGAAAAAAACGCCAAGGAGAAACTGGAGACGATCCTCAAAGAATGGCGCACTTCCCGCGAGGAAAAGCGCGTCAAAGTCGATGAGGAGGATATTTTGCAAGTGGTTTCCAAATGGACCGGCATCCCCCTCCAGCGCATGGAGCAGGGCGAAATGCAGCGCCTCTTCAAAGTCGAGGCCGAGATGGGCAAGGTCGTCATCGGCCAGAAGGAGGCGGTGGCCGCGCTTTGCAAGGCGCTCCGCCGCTCCCGGGCGGATTTGAAAGATCCGCGCCGGCCGATCGGGACCTTCGCGCTGCTCGGCCCCACCGGAGTAGGCAAAACGCTCCTGGCCAAAACGCTGGCCGAACAGCTTTTTGGCGATTCCAAGGCGCTGATCCAGCTCGATATGAGCGAGTACATGGAGAAGTTCAACGTCTCCCGGCTCATCGGATCGCCGCCGGGGTACGTCGGCTATGAGGAGGGCGGCCAGCTCACCGAGCAAGTCCGGCGCAAGCCCTATTCGGTCGTGCTCTTCGACGAAATCGAGAAGGCGCACCCGGATGTCTGGAACATGCTCCTGCAGATTTTGGAGGAGGGCAAACTCACCGACAACGTCGGGCGCGTGGTCAATTTCCGGAATACGATCATTCTGATGACCTCGAACGTGGGCTCAGACACCATCAAGAAACAATCCACGATGGGCTTCTCGCCGATCACCGACGAGACGAGTTACGAAAAAATGCGCGAGCGCATTCTCGAGGAGGCCCGCAAAACCTTCCGCCCGGAATTCTTGAACCGGTTGGACGATATCGTCGTGTTCCGCTCGCTGACGAAGCCCGACTTGGTCGAGATCCTCGATCTCGAAATCAACAAGGTCCTGCACCGGCTCAAACAACGGAATATCTCGCTGACGCTCGACGAGAAGGCCAAGGACTTCCTGGTGAGCCGCGGCTACGACCCCGCCTACGGCGCCCGCCCGATGCGGCGCGCGGTCGAACGGTTCCTCGAAGATCCGCTGGCCGAGGAAATCCTCAAAGGCTCGTTCCACGAGGGCGAACCGGTTCAAGTCAGCGCCGAGGGCGAGCACCTGATCTTCTCGCAGACCGCCGCGGCGGAAGGCGCCCTTTCGGGCTCCTGAATCCGTCGGCCTGCAAGAAGCCGCCACCGGCAAGGTGGCGGCTTCGAGTCGTCATTGGCGGGCGGCTACCGCTTGATCTGTTTTTGCAAACAGGCCGCGAGTGCTGCCTCGGCTTGGCCGCCATCCGCGCAGCCCCGGATGGCGACCTCCAGGGAACGCTGTCCTTGATTGCGGCGCCCGGCGAAAACCGGGGCCAGCCGATTTGCATAGGTAAGGCGTGTGGCGCTGGCGGACTGGCTTTCCGCGCGATCTTCCCACAGGCAGTAGAAGATGTGGACCGGACCGTGGGCGTCCGCCATGACGTAGGAGCGAAAAGGCAACTGCAGGTCCTGAACGGCAACCCAAACCGGATCGGCCTGGGAACTCACCTCGCGCCCGGCGGCGGCGAGGCAGATTTCCGGCGTGTGGCTCCGGGCCAGATGAACCGCCACCCGGCCGGGATCCCAACGCAAAAAAATCGCCTGCCAACGCGTGCCGTCCGCTCCCTCCCACGAGGCATTGGCGCCTTCGTCATAACGCAGCAACTGCCTCGCTTTCCCGGAAAAAGGAAGCTCCTGAAATGCCGGATTCGCCCGCGGCATTTCAAAACGCCAGGTAATCGGCGCCGGCAAACGCATCTCGCGCGCCCGATACCAAAGCTCCACTCCCGCTTCGACCACAATCAGCCACCCCAGCAGTAATGCCGCTGGGGTTCCGGGAAGTCTTTGGCCTTGCGCGGTCCGGTCGGGAGGGAGTTCGGATGATTTGCCCGGCGGCCCGCCGCCGCGGGGCATGGCCGGCTGCCCCGCTCCCGGTCTCGCGAGCGCGCGGGCGAGCCATCCAATCGACGCAAAACAGGCGACGAGAATCGCCGCCCCCGCGGGATCGTGCCAGCGAGTCATGGCCGCCAGACCCTGGCGGGCCGCCACCGCCGTCAGGAGCGTGGTGCGAGCCAGGTTGAAAACCATCGCCAGCGCAAAACCGGCGAGCGCGCACGCCGCCACCCGCCGGGCGCCGAGCGCGAATAACCCTCCCAAGAACAAAGAAATCATCAGGCTCGCCTGGAACGAGCGGATGCCGCTGCAAGCCTCGTCAATGCCCACCAACCCCGAGCTGACCTCGATGGTGTTGCCGTGTTGAAGGGCGGGAATGCCCAGCCAGCCCAGCGCCTCGACCGAGGCGGCGGTGTTTGCTTTGGTGAGCGTTTGGATCAGCGGCCCCTCGATCATGGTCGGCCAGGGGATGGCGACCAAAAAGAAGAGAATCGGAAAGGCCAGCCGCGGTCCGAAGGACGCGCCACGCAGGAGGACCAGCGTCAGGCCGGCAACCTCCAGCGCCAGCGCCCAGCTCACCAGACGCCACTCCGGATTGGCCTCCTGGATCAGGCGAGTGGGCGCGTACGCCAGCGCCAGCAGCGCGAACAGGACGAGCGCGCGACGCGAAGGCCAGGCCGCAGTCTTGCCGGGACCGAGGCCGGAAGGCGGACCGGGGAGAGCGGAAGCGGGGGCGCCCGCGGGCCGGGCAAGGCGCAGCCAGCCGAGATAGCAGCAGAGAAATGGAACCGCCCAGCCGTAGCCGTATTGCGGATTCACGGACCACTCGACCCGCAAACCGTCAATCAGCGGCAGCCAGAGCGCGAGCAAAACGAGGCCGGAGAGCGCCAGGCCCCCGTGTTTTAAACGCCCGGAAGTTTTGTCGCGCACGCGGCGGCGTCCTTGCTCTGGCCTGAGCCGAACTCTCCGGGTTTCGGAAGTTCACCGGTTGATTTCGACGTCCGAGGCGTCTGGGCGCCACCCTGCAATATGTCCAGCAGCGAAGGCAAACCCGTTTCCCGCGAAAACCTCGGCGGCAAAGCCGGGACGTTTCGCCGGGTGTTTGTTGTTTTGAGCTCGCGAATCGCCCGGACCACCCCCTCCACATCCCCGTGACGCGCGAACCGCGAGGGATGCCCGCTTCCCAATTCGGCCAGAATTTCGGAAATGTGGCTCGGCTCCGGGCCGAGGTGGAGGATCGGCGCGCCCACGCGCAGAATGTTGTAAATCTTGCAGGGATGCACCAGGCCGACAAACGGTTCGCCCATGACCACGAGGTGCAGATCGGCCGCCGAGAGCGAGGCCGATAATTCGCTCAGCGGTTGATACGGCAGGCAGATCAGACGGGCGCCTCCGTCCCCGGTTCGCTCCGCTGTCTCCTTGATCTTTCTCCACTCGCTCCCTCCGCCCACAAAGCAAAAGACGATTTCTGGATCCGCGGCCAATCGCCGGGCCGCCGCCAACACCGTATCCAGAGGATGACAGGGACTGTGATTCCCCGAATACATCACCACGAACTTGTCCTGGAGACCGTGCGCGGCGCGGAATCGCTCCCGCCCGGCAGCGTCAAAATGAACGACCTCATCGTGCGACCACGGCGCCAGGACGGCGATCTTGTCCGGGGCGATGCCCTTGGCCGCGATGCGGTCGCGCATGAAGCGGTCCAGCGCGATAATCCGGTCGGCCCGGCGCAGGCTGAATCGCGACATTCCCTCCAACACCCGCGCGGCCAGCGAGCCAGACCGCAGCCAGCCGGCGGCGATGGCCTCATCGGGGTTGAAATCCATCACCCAGTAATAAAACCGCGCCCCGCGCAGCCGGGCCGCCCAGGCCGCGAGAACCGAGATGAGCGGCGGAGAGGTCAACGCCAGCACGGCATCAAACCGGCGCATGGCCGCCAGCCGCAGGGAGCAAAAAGCCAGGAATGAGGCAAAATCCGCCGCCCGCCGCCACTTCGCTCCCTTCCCAAATCCCGTCGAGCCGACTCGCATCACCCGCGCGCCCCGCCACACCTCGCGCTTCGGAAACAGGAGCTCGGGATCGTCGTAGGCCCGCCGGCTGGCCAACACCGTCACCTCATGCCCGCGCCCAACCAATCCCCGCGCCACGTCGGCCAGGTATTGCGCCGTCGCCGCCACATCCGGGTGGAAGGTTTGGTTGAGCAAAAGAAACTTCACGATCGACGTGAAAATAGCGAGGCGTTACGCCGGCATGAGTGGATCCCATCCCGCCAGAGAGGATCGCCATTCCTCTCCCTCTCGGGGCGAGGAAAGGGAGCTGCCGCGCCCGTTCCGGCGATTAACCGGCGGCGGCCAGCAATGCTTTCCCATAGTCGCCGGCCAGATCAGCCGCCCGGTCAAAAACCGGCTTTTGCTGGCGGCAGTAGGCAAAAATCTCCGGAAGCTTCCGGCCAGCGTAATCATGGACAATGAGGTTCCGGACGTCCTTCATTTCCCGAAGGCCAGCAGCTTGGTTGATAAAACCACGCTTTTCGGCGCGATTGACCACGTCAAGGAGTGTGCCCGTTGGCAGGAGTTCCACTCGATCGAGACTCCGCAAAACCTTGTTAACCAACAAATCCACGCATCGGGCGAAGCGGCTGGTGAAAGCTTCGGCGCTCTCCAGCTCCGCCTCGGTAACATTCGCCAGATCGTGCGGCAAGGCCGTGACGCTGCCGGAAGAATAATCCAGATGGCCGCGAGCGCTGGCCAATTCAGCCAACGCATCCTCCAGCAACCGTAAAGCGACGGGTTTCATAATCTGACACCCGTCTCCCGAGCGATGATTGCCAGCGGTTGATCCCGTTCGTCGGGGCCGACTACCACCAAATCGAGCTGTTGCCAGCCAATACGATCTAGAATCTCTCGGCGCAACCGCAACACCTCCCGAAAACCGAGGATCTCAGAGACTACCAACAGATCAATGTCCCCGCCGCGCGCATGGTCATCGACCCGCGAGCCGTAGAGATAGATTTCCGCGGCCGGGTCGGCTTCGAGAATCGCTCCGCGGATTACCTCCGCCTCGTCAGCACCCAATCGCATGTCGCGAATCTAAGCCGGAAAGCTCTCCGCGGAAAGACCAAAACCAGTCTGGCCGCCGCGCCACCCATCACCGCCACAGCCGGCCTGACGCAGCCTTTCCCCCGCCACCGGGGCCCCCCGCGACGACCGGTTCTCCATGCGTCAGCAGCCGCAGCCCGCCGCGAACCAGACCGTGAACCGTCGCACGGTGATACGAGCCGGCCAGGCTTCCGCAACCGGCCTGACACCAGCTCCGGCAACCGCCTCGCCCCGGGCGACGGCCAAAGCTCGGGACGCTACGACCCCGCGCCCTCGCCCGACGCCGAACCGGGCGCACCCCTCATCACCCGCTTTCGAACAAACACCGCCGGATTCCCCCGGTAAACTCCAAACGGCTCCAGATTCTTCCCCGCCACCGAGCCGGCCGCGAGGACGGCATGGCTGCCCACCGTGACCCCCGGCCCCACAAACGCCGCCGCCCCCACCCACGCCCCGCTCTCGACCTGAATCTCCCGGGCGACCAAATCAAAGGCCGCCGCGGTGTAATCGTGGTTCCCGGTGCAGAGAAAGGCGCGTTGCGAAATGCAGACGTCGCCCGCAATCGTGATCGACGCCAGGTTCAACAGCCAGCAATCCTCCCCCAGCCAGACATGATCCCCAACCCTCAGCTTCCAGGGAAACGTGATTTTAACCCCGGGCTTGATCACCACTCCGGCCCCGACCGAAGCGCCAAACGCCCGAAGCACCGCCCGTTTCAGCGCTGAGAAGCTGAACGGACACCACTGGAACAAACCGCGGCTGATCAGCAACCAAAGGGCCTCTTTGACCACCCCCGCCCCGCGGTCAAACTGTGGATTCGAGAATTGGGAAAGCTCCACCCTCATGCCACCTCAGGCTCTTCG
>JBDHQH010000211.1:0-2954 GCA_039806935.1 Verrucomicrobiota bacterium | reverse complement strand
GCGGCGCCCGTCGCCCGCTCGCGGACGAGTTCCGCCTCGTTAAACCGGCGTCGGGCCACACGGTTGGTCGAGGCGAGGTCGCCCGCCGCCGAGCCTGATCGCAGCGGATCCGCAAACCAGGCGCGCTCGTCCGCCGCCGAAACTTCCACGACGATATCCGGTCGCACGGCCCCGCCGGTGAGGGATTTGCCGTCGCCCAGCCGGACCGGCCCGGTGGCGATGCGCAGCTTCCCGCCATTGCTCAGGGGGTAATCCGTGGACATCATCGCCTCGCCGGCGGTGTTGCCGCCCAGGATCAATCCGCGTCCGGCCTCGCGCAACACCGCGGCCAGCGCCTCCGCCGCGCCGCTCGTCTCGTGATTCACCAGAACGGCCACCGGCGCGGAAATGGCGGCGCTCCCGGGTTGCGAGCGAAACATGCCTTGTCCCCAGTCCAGCAACGGCAGGTCTTTATCGACAAACAAGCTGGCCGCCGCGCCCGCCGCCTCGTAATCATCCCCACCGGCGTAGCGAAGATCCAGAATCACCCCCGTCAACGAGTTGGTTCCGCGCAGGGACTGAATCGTCTTGGCCAGGACGGAGGTGAGCTCGCGTCCAACCCTGGCGACTCGAACATAGGCGATCCCGCTGCTGAAAAGATTGGACCGGGTGACCAGCCGGGGGTCGGAGTCGTCCGGCCCCGGCTCAGTCCCGAGGAGTTTAACCCGGGGCCCGACGGCGCTTAACAACCCCCGCACCGCGTCGCGGTTCAGCTCCTGCGGCGTGGCGTCGGTGAGGTGCCGCTGGAGCAATTGATAGACCTCCTGAAAATCCGGCGCGGCGGCGTCCGCCAGGACGGTTCGACCGCCGCCCAGCAGCGCCAGCGCAAATCCCAGGAGATAAAACCCTCGGTTGTACATGAGCCAAAAGTGCTTTAGGCCGGCGCCAAAGTAAAGGCGGACCGCCGAGCTGGCCGGATCACCTCCGCCGCGCCGGGATTGAAATCCGGAGGTTGTCCCCTATGCTGGTGCCGCATGAATATTTTGGAAGAACTGCGGTGGCGGGGCTTGCTGGCGGACTGCACGGATATCGAGGAATTGGCCAAACGCATCGCCAGCGGGCCGCTGACGGTTTACTGCGGTTTTGATCCGAGCGCCGAGAGTCTGCATGTCGGCAATCTGGTTCCTTTGCTGGCCCTGCGCCGCTTCCAACGGCTCGGCCATCATCCGATCGCCCTGGCGGGCGGCGCCACGGGCTCGATCGGCGATCCCAGCGGCAAGACGGTCGAGCGGCAATTGCTCAGCCCGGACATTCTGGCGCACAACATCGCGCGGGTGAAAGAGCAGCTCAAACGACTCCTGGATTTCGAGGCGCCCGCGAACCCCGCGCGATTGCTCGACAACGCCGCCTGGACCGACCCGATGAGTTACCTGGATTTTCTGCGCGAGGTCGGCAAACATTTTTCAGTCAACCAGATGGTGGCCAAAGAGAGCATTCGCGCCCGGATGGAGGATCGCGAGACGGGCATCAGCTACACGGAGTTCAGCTACATGCTGCTGCAGGCGCATGATTTTTTTGTGCTGCGCCGGGATCACCAGTGCGAACTCCAGATCGGCGGCAGCGATCAATGGGGCAATATTACCGCCGGGATTGAGCTGACCCGCAAGAAGATCAGCCGGGCGGTGTACGGCCTGACGCTGCCGTTGATCACCAACGCGGACGGCTCGAAGTTCGGCAAATCGGTGGCGGGCGCCGTCTGGCTCGATCCGCGGCGAACCAGTGTTTATCGCTTTTACCAGTTTTGGATTCGCACCGACGACCGCGACGTCATCCGCTACCTGAAATTCTTCACCTTCCTGTCGGAAGACGAGATTCACGCCCTCGAGCGGCAGCACACCGAGAATCCGGGCGGGCGCGCGGCGCATCGCGCGCTGGCCCAGGCGGTGACCAGCCTCATCCACGGCTCGGAAGCGGCGGAGGAGGCCATTCGGGCCAGCGAGATCTTATTTGGCGGCGAGTTGACCGGAGTGGGGGAGGCTACCTTCAACGAAATTCTGGGCGAGGCGCCCACCCAAACGATCGGGCGCGGACGGTTGGCCGGCCCGGGCGCGCCTCTCGTCGAGCTGCTCGTCGAGGGTGGCCTCTGCCCTTCCAAAGGCCAGGCGCGCAAGGACCTCGAGGCCGGCGGGGTATATCTCAACAACCTGCGGGAGACCCGCGCCCAACGCCTCATCGGCGCTGCGGATTTGCTCTTTGGCAAGCACCTGCTGCTGCGCAAAGGCAAGCGGAATTACCTCGTGCTGACGCTCCAGGACTGAACCCGCGGCGGCGGCCCGAACCGGCGCCCGGGCGCCCTCCCGCCCCGGTTTGCAACCTTGACGGGCCAGGCAAGACTCACTACGTTGTGCCCCGGCGTTGGTGGTCGTAGCTCAGCCCGGTTAGAGCCCCAGATTGTGGATCTGGCTGTCGCGGGTTCAAATCCCGTCGACCACCCCATCTCCCCCAGCCTCCCTCCCTGGAACTGCTTTTGCGGAAAACCCGGCCTCTACCCACGACAATCCGTGCGGAACCTGAAATTCTTGCGCCGATTGGACAAGCACTTTCTCCAGGAACTGGCGCTCCACATGGTAATGGATAACTACGGAACGCACAAAACGCCAGACGTGCGGCAGTGGTTAGCACGTCATCCGCGATTGGTGTGTCATTTTATCCCGACCGGTTCGAGTTGGGGCAATTGGGTTGAGCGGTGGTTTAGGGAATTGACGCGCAAGGCGGTGCGACGTGGGGCTTTCGTGAGCGTGACGGATCTGATCCAGGCGATAGAGGCGTTCCTGGCCGCTTGGAATGAGAACCCGAAGCCGTTTGTGTGGACGGCAAAAATTGAGGACATCATCCAGAAGCTAGAGCGCGCCCGCGCGAAGTTGGAATGGATCGAGCCGGGCTGCACCCAGCCCCGACGGCGGCGTAAAAACGAG
>JBDHQH010000066.1:0-18816 GCA_039806935.1 Verrucomicrobiota bacterium | reverse complement strand
CGCAGCCTTCAGGCTGCGCTCTCCGTCTGACGCCTTTTAGCTTGTTGATAAGCGGGCTTTCAGCAGATGCATCACGCTTTTTACCGCCAGTTCTCCGGGGAGGACCGGTTTGGCGATCAGGTCGTTGCCTCCGCTGCGAATGCTCCGTTGACGCATTGCAAAATCCGCATGGCCGGTGACGTAAATGACGGGCGTGGTCTCGTAACCGGAAACCTGGCGCAACTTTTCGCAGAACGTGAAGCCATCCATATCCGGCATGGCCACATCGAGGAGGACGAGATCGAACCGGCGCTGACGCGCCCAATCCAGGGCCAGCAGGGGGTGGTCGGCGCCGGCGGCCTCCAGGTTTGCCTGTTTCAGCGCCGCCACGACGAGCCGGTTCATCAGTCGGTCCTCATCGACCACCAACACTCGCTCGCGTCCGCTCATCCGGACTCGCTCGGGCAGTGGCGCTTGTTCGATCAACCGCTCCAGAAAGGCCCCGGCGCTGCCCAGGGAGGCCATTACCGACGGCCCGTAATCGGCCGACCGGTTCATAATGTCAAATAACAGCGCCTCGAGCGCGCTGCTCATCTGGCCAATGACCGGAAGTTCGGCTAAACCGGCCATCGCGGTCAGGAAATGCACCTTCACGTACAGCTCGTTCAGCCGCACCGTCTTTTCTGCCGCAGAGGTGGTTTCCATGCATCGGCAAACCAGCCTCTGCAAAGTCTCGCAATGCTCGGGCGCCGCCTTGAGGAACTCAGCTCGCGGACTTCGGTTGGCCACCTCCGCCGCCAGGGATTCATCCGGATCCTGGCTTTTCACCAGCAAGTGAGTTTCGAGCGAAGCGCAATCAGCCAGCGGCCGGGATGGTTTCCGTCGCGAAGGCGTCTCGGCGGATTTTTTCGGGAGAATCTCCGCGGCGACTCCCGGCGCCGGCAGCGAGGTCAGGCTTGGCGGTCGCTCCTCGGCGGGGCGGTCGTCCAGGATTTCGCCAATGACCCCCGCAAGCGCCTTCGGCGTGCAACTCACCTTCAACAGCGCCCGCTCAACCCCGTGCTGAGCCGCTGCCGAGGTCAGGCCATGCAAATAGGAATTCGAGAGGATCACCACCGGCACGGATGCCAAAGCCGGTTGCTGGCGCAAAAACTTCAGGGTGTCCGCCCCATTCAACCGGGGCATCATGAGATCCAGCACCATCAAATCGGGGATCCGGGCCTTTGCCGCCTGCAGCGCCGCCATGCCATCTCCGGCTACCCGCACGCCGTAGCCATTCCGACGCAAACCGTCCTGGTAAATCTTCTGGATCACCGGGTCGTCATCCACAAACAGGATGTCTGCTGCGGTCAAATCCGCCTGAGTTTCTTGTCGCGACATAACAAAAACCAAATCTCCCGAAGCAACTTTCATGCACCAAATTATCTGGCCGACGTTGCGCGACGGACAGTGGTGGTTGCAAAAGCCGCCATCCGGGTACGAGGCTAGAATCGTGCCAACTAAAGGCAAGTTGCGCGCCCACAATTGGTTGTGAAGCTCCTGCAGTCGGGACAAACGCCGGCGTGGAATGTCCTGTTTCTGGACAAGCCGCGGGAATTCTCGATCGGACACTCCGGACGTAGCCGCAGCCTTTAGGCTGCGCTCCCCGCCTGGCCCGGACGCCGACGCAGCCTGAAGGCTGCGGCTACAGGGGGACTCCCGATCAGACACTCCGGATGTAGCCGCAG
Organism: Verrucomicrobiota bacterium; assembly: GCA_039806935.1. Classification (GTDB taxonomy): domain Bacteria; phylum Verrucomicrobiota; class Verrucomicrobiia; order Limisphaerales; family UBA8199; genus JBDHQH01. The sequence goes on along the minus strand of JBDHQH010000066.1, from coordinate 17,110 downwards.
CCTTTAGGCTGCGTTCCCCGTCTGGCTCGGACGCCCGACGCAGCCTGAAGGCTGCGACTACATGGGGGCTCCCGATCAGACACTCCGGATGTAGCCGCAGCCTTTAGGCTGCGTTCCCCGTCTGGCCGGGACGCCCGACGCAACCTGAAGACTGCGACAACCTCACCCTTTTTTGCGGTGTGATTAACAAAAGATGTTGAAATCCTTGACCCACATCAATTCTTTATTTTCACTGATGCTGCATGTTGGCGAGGAAATATGAACAGTGATACAGGATCGACCAACCAGGGGCGTTGACCCGGCCCGCGAGAACCATCATCCGCAATGAAATTCCATCATCTCTTTTACCTTTGCCTGGCTGCGGCGCTTGCCGGTTGCGGTCGGTCCAATTCCACCGATTCGAGCGTCGCGGGCGACAAGCCAACCACTCCGGCGGCGGCCCCGACCGCGCCAGCGGCGAGCAAAGTGACCTTCTCCGATTTTGCGGTGCCGGCGAAGCCGGACGTCACGCCGGAATTGATCGCCCATGGCAAACAGGTCTATGACCTGAATTGCGCCTCGTGCCACGGCGAGAAGGGGGATGGCAAGGGAATTTGCAGCGCGTTTCTCATTCCGAGCCCGCGAAATTTCCAGACGGCGCGGTACCGGCTGCGCTCGACGGCTTCGAGCGAGTTGCCGACGGACCAGGATTTGTTCCGGGCGGTATCGCTTGGTTTGTCAGGCACGCCGATGCCGCCCTGGCGCTTTATGCTCGATGACCGGGACCGCTGGGCGGTGGTCGAATACGTGAAGACTTTTGCCCCCGAGTTTGCGGAGCAAAAGGCTCATCCGGCGAAGCTCGTGGAGTTGGGCACGGCGCCTCCCCGCAACGAGGCGGCGATTGCGGCGGGCAAGAAACTGTATGATACGATGAGCTGCGCGAGCTGCCACGGCGAGACCGGCCAGGGTGACGGTCCCTCGGCCTACAGCCTCACCGACGACTCGGGACAGCGCATCCCGGCGCGGGATTTTTCCAAGCCCAGCGGTTTCAAGGCCGGGTATTCAACCAAAGAGATCGTGCGGACGTTTCTGACGGGTTTGAACGGCACGCCCATGCCGAGCTATGACGGGCTGATGCCGAAAGAGGACGCGTGGAAACTGGCCTATTATGTCGAGACGCTGGTGAAGGCGCCCGTGGTGCCGCTGGCCCGGGCCTCGCAGGGGCTGGCGGAGCAGGAGAAGCTCGGGCCTCCGGATGTCCGCATCCGGCTCACCGAACGCGCCTGGAAGTACGATCCGCAGGAAATTCGCGTTAAGAAAGGTCAGATTGTCGAGATCACCTTTGAACCCACGGACAACGGCCTGGGCGCCGGGCATGGTTTCTCCGTCAGCAGCTACGACGAGGCGGTCTTTATCAATGGCGCCATGGTCGGAGCGCCCAAAACGGTGAAATTCCGGGCCGACCGGGCCGGCACCTTCACCTACTACTGCGCCACCCAGTGTTCGACGGACAAACTGCACCCATTGATGAACGGGACGCTGTTTGTGGAAGACTCCCAGCAACAAACCGCCGGTCGTTAAACCCTTCACTCACCAAGCTCATGAAACTGATTCACTCGATTTCGGCCGGGGTCCGGCCCGCGCGTCTCGCGCTGGCGGCGTTGACCGCCGCGCCGCTGATTTTCACCGGCTGCTATTCCGACAGCCAGGGCGCCCGGGAGAAGGCCGCCAGCGCCTCGGCCTCGGCCGCCCAGCGCGTCTATGTGGCCCCCGGCAAGCTGGATGATTACTACGCCTTTCTCAGCGGCGGGCAGAGCGGCGGGGTGTTTGTGTATGGCATCCCGTCCTGCCGGTTGATCAAGGAGATTCCGATTTTCGAGCCGCGCGCGGCGCTGGGCTACGCCAACAACCCCGGCTCGACCACTTACAAGCGCCTGCAAGCCAGCGGGCCGATGTGGGGCGACACCCATCACCCGGTGCTGAGCCAGACCGACGGCCGTTACGACGGCAAAAACCTCTGGATCAACGACAAGGCCAACGGGCGCGTGGCGCGCGTGGATCTGCGCACGTTCGAGACGGCGGTGATCCAGCACGTCCCGAATATCCAGGGCGCGCATGGGCTGGCGGCATTTCTGCCCTCATGCAAATACGTGTTCGTCAATGGCGAGTTGGAGCACGATTACGTTGAGGGAACCACGGACCCGAGCCACCACCGGTCGCTCATCGCGTTCCTCGACGCGGAGACGCTCGAGACAAAATTTCAGATTATGCTGGTCGGCAACGCCGATATCGCCAGCTCGGGCAAGGATGGCCGCTATGTGTTCTCGACGATGTATAATACCGAGAACGCCATTACCAGCGAGGGCATGATCGAGCGGGATCGCGACGCGGTGGCCGCCATTGACGTGCCGCTGGCCGAGAAGGCTTTGGCCGAGGGGAAGGCCAGGATGATCAACGGGGTGCCCGTCATCCGGGCGGAGGACGTGCCGGGCGTGCTGACGCTGATTCCTGTGCCCAAAAATCCGCACGGCTGCAACGTCAGCCCGGACGGCAAATACGTCCTCGCCAGCGGGAAGCTCTCGCCGACAGTCACCATCATCGACGCCAAGACCCTCAAAGTCGTCGCCGAGCCGGAAGTGGGTTTGGGGCCGCTCCACACCACCTTCGATGATCGCGGAAACGCCTATACCTCCCTGTTCATCGACTCGCAGATCGTCAAATGGAATATCAACAAGGCCATCCAGGGCGATCCCAGCTACATCGTCGATCGCGTCGATGTGCATTACAACGTCGGCCACACCAAGGCGGCGGGAGCGGACACGAGCCATCCCAGCGGGGACTGGCTGATTTCGCTGAACAAGCTCAGCAAGGGCATGTATTTGCCGGTGGGGCCGGCAATGCCCGAGTCGCAGGAGTTGATCGATATTTCGGGGGAGAAGATGAAGGTGGTGGCGGCTTTCCCCTCGCTGCCGGAGCCGCATGACGCGGCGATGATGTCTCGCGAGGCGCTGGCCGACAAAGTCGCGCAAACGTACAAGCTGGCCGAGACCGCGGTCAAACTCGGCGAGGAAAAAATCGTCCGCAACGGCAACCAGGTCGATGTGTATATGACCTGCATCCGGTCGAAGTTCGTGCCTGAGCAGATTGAGGTGCATGAGGGCGACACGGTGAATGTGCATCTGACGAATGTGGAGACCGTCCGGGACATGACGCACGGCTTCGCGCTGGTCGATCACGGCATCAACATCGCCGTCGATCCGGGCCATACCGAGGTGGTGCCTTTTATCGCCGGCAAGCCCGGCACCTATTGGTATTACTGCACCTGGTTCTGCTCGGCGCTGCATCTGGAGATGCGCGGGCGGCTGGTGGTGAAGCCGGCCGGCGCGCCGGTGAGCGACGCCCTGGCGCCGACCGTTCAACATGCTCAGGACGCGGGCAAGAAAGCCGCGGTGTCCTATGAGTAAATCCGCCTGGCGATCCGGCCTGGCCGTCGTGTGCGCGGCGGGCGCGGGCGCACTGCTGTTGTTCAGCCTGCGGCTGCCGATGTGGGGGCTGAGGATGGAGGCGCCGCAATACCAGGCCGAGGAGGCGTTGCGGGTGCTGGTCTATCCAGGCTCGATGCGCGGAGATCTGCGCGAGTTGGACATTCTCAACCAGTATATCGGCGTGCGCCTGCCGAAATCACTGCCGCAATCGCGGTGGATTCCGGCGGTGCTGCTGGGCGGAGCCGTGCTGGGCATCATCGCCGCGCTGTTGCCGGGCCGGTGGCGGCGCGGGTCGCTGCTGGCGGTCGCGGGGATCATTTCCGCGCTGATGCTGCTGGCCGCGGTCCAGGCCCAGTTGCAAATGCGCGAAATCGGCCATAACCGGGACCACCACGCCGCGCTTCAAGGCGTGGGCGACTTTACCCCGCCGTTGCTGGGCCGGGCCAAGATCGCCAATTTCGAGATCTCAGCCGGCCTGCGCGTGGGGGCGCTTTTGATCGCCGCCGGCGTCTTGCTGCAAGCCGGCGCCGGTTTCCTCGCCCGCCCGGTGGCGTCGCGCGCCGCCGCTGACGAATCGCTGGCCGCCGCGCCGGCCTGAGGTTATGAAAGGACCGCGCATTCTCCTGTTCTCCGGCGTCGCGCTGCTGGCGGCGGTGTTTTTCGTCGGCATTTATCTGGTGCCGCGGGCGCAGTCCGGCAGCCCCCGGACGGCCCGGCAGAGCGATGCCGCCCGGGTGCCGGTCTCGGACATGTATCTGGACATCACCTATGCCACCCCGGACTTCGTCAAGCGCGTCAAACTGGAGCCTTATCTCAGCAGTTATCAGGGCCGCACCCAGCCTTTTCTGATCGGATTGAACACCCACGTCGGCTCGATCGAGCACATCGACTTGAGCGGCAAGGTGGTGCTGGAGGACAACCGCGGCGACCGGTATCCGTCCCTCGGCGCGCCGGTGGTGGTGAGCGAGCATCATAATCTGTATCTGGTGGTGTTTCCGTTGCTGGACCATCACGGGCAGCCCATCTTCGCGGCCAACCGCGATCATTTCCGGCTGGTCGTCTCAGGGGTGGGCAAAATGGCCGAGCGGGTCTTCGAGTGGAAGCTGCCGGTGGTCGAGCCGGCTCCGGCGCGCACCCTCGCCAACACGCTGATGCTGATGCTTGGGGTGGTGGGCGCTCTGCTGGTGATTCTCAGCCCCTGCGCCATCGAATTGACCACCTACTACACCGGCATCATTTCCGGCGTGGTCAGCTCGGCCGCCCTCGCGGATCGCAACGCGAAGCTGCCGCTGGCGGTGCGCAGCCGGATCCTCCGCAATCTCATCGGTTTTGTCGCGGGCTTCACGCTGCTGTACATGGCCAGCGGGGCGACGGTGGCCTTCCTCGGCCACTCGCTGATGAATCCCGAGGGTCCGGTGGCGAAGCAAATCCAGCCGCTGATCGACGCCATCTGCGGCCCGAATCCCAACCTCGCGCGCACTTCGCCCGGCGATCCCGCCGCGGCCGCCGCCGCCGCCCCCCACGGCCCCGGCGGGCACCAGGGGCACACCTCGGTTTTCGGCGGCTGGGCGCGCTACGCGAATTACGTGGGCGCGGGCTTCCTGATTTTCTTCGCCTTGAAGGCCCTGGGACTGTTCAAGCCGGGCGCCGGATGCCTGGTCTGGCTCGGCACGCTCGGGCGGAAGCTGCGCCAGGGGATGGCGGCGGTGGTGGGCCTGGTGTCGCCGAAGCGGGCGGAGATCATCCGCCGCCCGTGCGCGGCCATGTTGCGCGCGGACAACATCACGCCGCTGAACTCGTTTTGCGCGGGCCTGGGCCTCTCGGTGAGCTGCCTGACCTGCATGGGCGGAGCGATTCTGTATCCGATGCTCATTTTTGTGGGCACCTCGGCCTGGTGGATGGGAGCCTTGATTTTGGGCGCCTACTCGCTGGCGCTGGCCGTGCCAATGGCCGCCATCGCGTTGTCGGTCGGGGATTTCACCTGGAAATACGCGCATCGGCCCTGGCTCATGCGCGGCCTGCAATGGACCAGCGCGGTGGTGATGATTTCGGTGGCGCTGCTGGTCGCCTTTGACCGCACCCGCTTCATCAACACCGTGGTCTTCACCGTGCTCAGCGCGCTCGGGGGCAACCCCGATCCGGCGCTGGCGAAGCTGTGACCGGGATGAGGCGCGCGCTCACCACCGCTGGCGCGGCTGGCGTCGTGCTCTGCCTGGGGCTGCCCCCGGCGCTCCCGGCCGCCACCTTGGTGGTGAGCAACTCGATCACCGAGGCCGCCGCCCTGGCGCAGCCCGGCGACACGTTGCTGGCGCGCGGCCCCGCGGTTTTCCACGAACAGGTCAGAATCAGCAAACCGCTCCGGCTGCTGGGCGTCAACCACCCGGTGATTGATGGCGGCGGCCTCGGCTCGCCCCTGACGCTGGCGGCGGCGCAGGCGCAGGTGATCGGCTTCACCATTCGCGGCGGCGGCAACGATCTGGGCAATTTCGATTCCGGCATCATGGTCACCGCGCCGGAGGTCGTGGTGCGCGACAATACGGTGGCAGGCGGCGGCTTCGGCATTTACCTCCGGGGCGCCTCCGGCTGCCGGATCGAGAATAACTGCGTCCTCGGCAACACCAACCTCCCGCCGGCGCAGCGCGGCAACGGCATCCACCTCTGGAAAACGCGGGATAATGTCATCGCCGGCAATACGATTCGCTTCGCCCGGGACGGCGCCTATTTTTCCTACGCGGACCAGAATTTGATCGCGACCAACCACATTGAGCAGACCCGGTTCGGCATTCACTATATGTATTCACACCGGAACCGGCTGTTCGGAAACACCCTGACCGGAAACGCGGTCGGGGCGGCCTTGATGTTTGCGCGCGATTGTGAGGTGGCGGATAACTCGGCCATCGGCAACCGGCGGCACGGCATCCTGCTCAAGCAGGTCGAGCGCTCCAACTTCCTGCGCAACGTCGCCCGCGGCCAGAACCGGGGGTTGTTCGTCCAGCAGGCTTCGCAGTGCCGGTTCGAGGATAATGTGCTCGAGCAGAACGACATCGGCCTCTACCTCAGCAACGGCTCCGAGCAGAATGTCTTTGTCGGCAACGCCTTCCTCGGCAACGCCGACCAAGTCTGGCAGCCGCAGGACGAAGTGGAACTGGGGCGGCTGGCCTCGAATCAGTTTTACGAGCGCGGGCGCGGCAATTTCTGGAGCGATTATGTGGGCGCCGATGCAAACCGCGACGGCCTCGGGGACACCCCATACCACGAAACCACGCTCTACGGCTATCTGGTCGATCGGCACCCCGAGGCGCGGGTGTTCGCGCTGAGTCCGGCGGCGGCGCTGCTGCGCCGGGGCGAGGAGCTTCTGCCGCTCCTCAACACCCATGGCGTGACCGATCCCTTTCCGCTCATGCAACCTGGCCGAAGCCGGCCGGCGGCCGAAGCCGCCGAGTCCCTGGCCGCGGTGGCCTGCCGGGGGAACTGCCCGCCATGAGCCCGCTGCGATTCACCGCCCTCGAGAAGCGTTACGGCGCGGTGCGGGCGCTGGATGGCGTGAGCCTGGCGGTGGAGCCGGGCGGCATCCTCGCGCTGCTCGGGCCCAATGGCGCGGGGAAATCGACGCTGTTCGGCTGTTTGCTCGGCTTGACGCGTCCGACGGGCGGCCGGATCGAGCTGCGCGGGCGCGCGGTGGGGGACGCCGACCGCTTGGGTTGGGGCTACCTGGCCGAGCGCATTGCCCTGTATCCCCAGCGGACGGTGTGGCAGAACGGATTGTTTTTCGCGGGGTTGAAGCACCACCCGGCGGCGGAGTTCGAGCGTCAGCTCGAGCGCGTGGGCCTGGCCGCCGGGCGCGATCGCCCGGTGCGGCAATTGTCCAAAGGCATGTTGCAGCGCCTGGGCCTCGCCATTGCGCTGTGCGGCGCGCCCGAGCTGCTGATTCTGGATGAGCCGTTCAACGGTCTCGATCCCAAGCTGCTGGGCCGTCTGCAGGCGATTCTGCGCGAGGAGCATCGCCGCGGCGCGACGCTGCTTATCTCCACGCATACGATCTCGGCCATCGAGCCGCTGGCCACCGAGGTGGCGGTGTTGCTCGAGGGGCGTCTGGCGGCCGCTGGCCGGCTCGGCGAGCTCCGGGCGCGTTTTGGCGGGGGGGGGCTCGAGGCGGCTTATCATCAGATCGCGCTGGGATCGCCCGGAAGCGGGGAAATCCCGCCAGCCATGGTGGCATGAGCGCCCCGGCTGAAATGGATTTGCCCCCCCGCCCGGTGTCCGCGCCCGAGCGCCGGGCCGCGGCGCCGCGCTGGCAGCAGCTTCGCCTGGTCGCCATGAAGGAGTTCGCGGACCGCCTGCAACACGGGTGGGTGCTCGCCTGCTCGCTGGTCTGGCTGGGCGCCATCGCGCTCACCAGCCTGTTCGGTTTGGTGCAAATCGGCAGCATCGGCATCCAGGGTTACGAGCGGACCACCGCCAGCCTGCTAAGCCTGGTGCAGTATATCGTTCCGCTGCTCGGCCTGTTGCTCGGGCATGATCTGATCGTCAGCGAGCGCGAGGACAAAACCCTGGCCCTGGCGCTCAGCGGCGGGCTCTCGCGGCGAAAGCTGCTTGGGGGCAAATTCCTGGGCGGGGCGCTGGCCCTGGCGGTGCCGCTGGTGCTGGGCTTCGTGGTCGCGGGCGCGCTGATCGGTCTGGCGGCGCGGGATACGGAAGTGACGCCCTTCTTGAAGCTGGCCGGCTCGGGGCTGCTGCTGGGCCTGGTATTTCTGGGCATCGGTTTATTGCTCTCCACCCTTTCGCGCACCCGCGTCCAGGCGCTGGTGCTGGCGCTGCTGGCCTGGTGCGCGGCGGTGTTCGTTTTCGATCTGGCGGCGATGGGAACCATGCTCGTGGCCCGCGGCGGCGCCGCCGCCCGCGAGGTGGAGATCGTCACCGACGCCACGCATGTCGCCTCGGCCGCCGATCTGCACGCCGCCTATGAAAGCGGGGATGACGCCGCGGCGCGGGCGGCGGCCCGCACCCGCGAGCGCCCGGTCGATTACTGGCTGTGGATCAACCCGCTCGATGCCTTCCGCGCCCTCAACCTGCCGCGGGAGCTGGCCATTCACTCCGGCTGGGCCGGCCTCTTGCTTTCCGGCGGAGCCTGGCTGATTTTGAGTCTGACCGGAGCCGCCTGGAGGCTCCAGCGACTGGATTTGTGAAATGACATGAAGCTTCCCCTGGCATTAGTCACCCTCTGCGGGGTGGCGCTGGCCGCGATCATCGCCGGCACCCTGCTGTACCAGCGGCGCCAGGCCGCCGCCCCGGCCCCCGCGCCCACCCAGGAATTCACGGTTAAAGGCGTCGTCAAGAGCCTCGAGGCCGACCACACCAGCGTCCACATCGCCCACGAGGACGTGCCGGGGTTCATGCCGGCAATGACCATGCCCTTCCACGTGCAAGAGCCGTCCGTCCTCGCGGGCATCGCCCCCGGTGACGCCGTGCGGTTTCGCCTGGTGGTGACCGCCGACGATTCGTGGATCGAGAACGTCGAGAAAATCGGCTCCGCTCCGGGCCAGGGCGTTCCCGCCGAGGCGCCCGCCGCCCTGGTCAACGGCGCGCCGGTGCCGGATTTCGGTTTTGTGGATCAGCATGGCCAGCCGCGGCGGCTGCGGGATTTTCGCGGCCAGGCGGTGGTGCTCACCTTCATCTATACCCGATGTCCGCTGCCGAATTTCTGCCCGTTGATGACCAAAAACTTTCAGGAGCTGCAAGCGCGGTTCAGCAAGGAATTTCCGGGCAAAGCCCACCTGCTCAGCGTCACCCTGGATCCGGATTTTGACACCCCTCAGGTGTTGAAAAATTACGCCGCCGCTTCGCAGGCCGACTTGGCCATGTGGACCTTCGCCACGGGCACGCGCGAGCAGATGGATTTCGTGACCGAGCTTTTCGGCGTGTACCGGGAAACGGCCAACGGCTTGATCAACCACGACCTGCGCACCGCCCTGATCAGTCCGGAGGGCAAACTCGTCCACGTCTGGCGCAGCAATGTCTGGACCCCGTTCGAGATCCAGCGGATGCTCCGCGAGACCCTCGCCGCCCCCGCCGCGCGTCCGGGGATGGCGATGGCGGGGGAGCAGGCAATCTTCGGCTTGGCTGGACGCCGGCGAGCCAGCGATTGAGGCGCTCCCTTTTCACGGGGCCCTCGGTGTTCTCGGTGGCTTTCATCCCACACGTTCCGCTTTTTGCCACCGAGGGCGCCGAGAGCTATACGGAGCAGCGCTCTCTTGGCGCTTACTCGGTTTCCAAATCGAGCGGCGAAATCAGATGGCCGCGGCCCGAGAAACTGCACACCGGGTTCTGGGCGACGGTGCGCAGAGTGTAATCGCCTTGAGCCGGACAAGGAGGCAGGTGGCCGCCCCGGAGGTAGGATTCAATCTCGCTGATTTCGGGGGTGTCGGTCGGTTTCTTCCAATGTTCAGTGGCCCATTGATCTTTGGCCTTGGATAACGCGTACAGGTTGCTGATGCAAAGGTTGACCTGCGTGGAGGTGCGGGCGTGGACGTAATTCGGGATGGCGATGGCGGCCAGCAGACCGAGGATGGCTACGACGATCATCAACTCGGTGAGGGTAAACGCCGCCTGGCGTGAACGTGGCTGGTTTTGAGCGGACGAACGTCTCGTTTCGAGGCAATATTGGCGGCACATTATCACGTCAGGCATAGAGCACAACTCTTGCCAGGTAAGGACGTTTCGCCGAGACACCCTTCTTGAGCTGCGGAGGTGCCGGACTGGACGCCTGGGCGAGGCATCCCGCGCCGTGCGCCAAAACCAGCTGTTACCCGAGGAGGTCCCGACCTTGCCTCAAAACAAGTTGCGCATGGGGGGAGGATTCTTCAGGATAGCGGCGGTGAAAAGGAGTCTCCGGCCCCGGAGCCTGGCGAATAAAGCAAAGCCGGCGACGTCGAAATGGGGTAGGATGTCAAACGGACGTGATTTTAACTATGAACTTGATTAGCTGTCGAAACACACTGGTGATTATCGCCCTGGCGGGCATCATTTCCGGATGCGCCACCCGCGGAGTCAAAAATCCCTCGGGAGTGCCGGTGACTGAGCTGCGCCCGGATGAGCGCGGATTTGTGGCGGGCACGGGGATTGAATCCCAGGATTTGGTGGCGGTGAGCGACAAAATGGTTCGGAGCATTTTGAGCACGCCGGACATTGCCAATGCGGCGAGCGCGCCGCGCGTGGTGCTTGATCCGGTGGTGAACGAGACGCGGTTCCCCATCAACAAGGAGATTTTTCTGAGCCGGATTCAGGCGGAGTTGAACAGCCGGGCCCGGGGACGGGTGGTGTTTCTGGCGCGCGACCGCATGGCGGCGCTCGAGAAGGAGCGGCAGATGAAACAGGCGGGGCAGGTAACCTCGAGTTCGGATCCGAATGTGGTCGAGTTCCGGGGGGCGGATTACTTTCTGACCGGCAAGCTGCAAGGCATGAGCACCCGGACCTCGGGTGGCACAAGCGATTATATCCTGTACACCTTTCAACTGATCAACGCTCGCACCTCCGAGATTGTCTGGGAGGATTCGGCGGAGATTAAGAAGCAGGGTTTGGAGGATGCCGCTTACCGGTAGGATCCGGTAGGGGGGGGAAATGCTGGTGTCCCGAGCCAAGCCGATCCGGTCGCGGGAAATCGCCGCGTCCCGGCGTTCCCAAGCCTCGCTTCGCTGGAGCGCGGTGTTGCTGGCGGGAGCGCTGGCCCTGATGGCGGCCGGTTGCCAGACTACCCCCGCGCAGCCGCGGCTGGTCCGCACCGGAAATTTGCTGGTGGATGGGCCGAATGCCATTCAAAACGGGCCGGCCCGGGATCGGGTCCTGTGGGAATATCGAACTGCGGCGGCCGACCTGCGCGCGGGCGATTTCGCGCGGGCCAGGGGGTATTTGGATGACGCGCTCCAGAGCCAGGACCTTGCCTTTGGCAAGAACAAGGGCGCGCGGCAGGCGCGGGGCTATTTTCACGCGGAAGCGAAGAAGACGTTTCTGGGCGAGCCGTACGAGCGCTCGATGGCCTACATCTATCGCGGGATCCTGTATTGGATGGACGGCGAGCCCGACAACGCGCGGGCGTGTTTTCGCAGCGCGGAGCTGGAGGACAGCGGCGCCGGAGACAACGCTTACGCCGGAGACTGGATCCTGCCGGATTATCTGGACGGCCTGGCCACCTACACCCTGGGCGGCGACGGTTCCGCGGCGATGCAGCGCGCCCAGGCGGCGGCCAAAGAGGTGAAACTGCCGCCCTACAATCCCAAGGCCAACACGCTGGTGTTCATCGAGTTTGGGCCCGGCCCGACGAAGTTCGCCACCGGAGAGTACCGGGAACAGCTTAGATTTCTCGTGCCCCATTCGCCGGTGCAATCGGCGGAAATCAAGGTGGCCGGCCTGACGGTGCCCGTGGCGCCGGTGGACGATGTCGGTTTCCAGGCCACCACCCGCGGCGGGCGGGTGATGGACCACATTCTGGGCAACAAAGCGGTGTTTAAATCCGCGACGGACACGGCGGGCAATGTGGCGTTGCTCGGCGGGCTGGGCACCGCCGCGCTGAGCCGGGACCGGACGGCGCAGGGGGTCGGTTTGGGCATCGCGCTGGCTGGCCTGCTGAGCAAAGGGATCTCGGCGGCCACCACTCCCGAAGCCGACACGCGGGCCTGGGACAACCTGCCCCGTTACCTGAGTTTCGCCAGCCTGCCGCTGCCGCCGGGCAAACACACCATGACCGTCGAATTCAAAAACGCCGCCGGCCAGGTGGTGTCAAATCTGACGAAAACGATCACCTTCGAGACGCGCGGGGATGGCCGCGACAAAGTGCTTTTTATCAGCGATCAATCCAAAACTCCGCAAACTGTATGAAACCGATTCTTTTGACCGCCGCCGCGCTGGCGCTGGCGGCTTTCACCGGGTGCAAGACCCACGACGCCGGGCCGTATCTGCCGGTGAACCCGTCCGTCGCCGGGATCGAGGACACGGCTAAATTTGTGTTGCTGGACAAAGGGGCGCAATACTCGGTCACCTGCACGGGGTTGCAGGAAAGCCGGCTCCCGGACGGGCGCTTGCAGGTGACGGCCAACCTGCGCAATCGCGAGAACCGGCGCATTCAAATCCAGGCCAACTGCGTCTTCAAGGACGCGCAAGGTTTCGCGGTCGAGGACACGCCGTTTCGAACCGTATTTCTGGATGAGAACGCCCAGGAAGGCGTGCGGTTTGTCTCGGCCAACAACCAGGCCCAGCGCTACACGATTCGCGTGCGGCAGGCGCGCTGAGCGCGGCGAGGGGCCGCCCAATCGTCAGCTTTCCCGCGTTCGCGCCTGCGAGGGTCTGGAACCGCGCCGGACCGCAAATCAAGCCGCCTGGCACGGCAAAACCGGAGGTCCGCGCCCGGCGCGACCGCCGGATCAGGCATTCGGCGCTGGACGCACCACGGCCTCGTGCATGAAAAGCGAAATCCATTCGCGGGCGTCGGCCAGATCCGCGGCCGAGCCGCCCCGCAATTCGTAGCCTCGATCCCAATGCCGCACCAGCCGCGCGCGCCCGAAAGTAGCGATGAGTTGAGCATCCTGCTTTTCCCAACCGGACCAGAAGTTTCTTACTTTCATGCCCCCAGCCTGAACGAGCCACATGGACAAATACTGTCCAGGGGCGGGATATTTTTTTCCGGCCGAGGAGCGCCCGCGACAGGCCTGGCCGTCTCCTTGGTTCCCTTCGTTTTCTTCTGTTAAACTCCATCCCCTCCGGAATTCCAAGCTTGGGGTTGAATGTTGCGGCGTCAGACTCTACGCTGGATCCCAGCCTTATGAAGCGCATCTGTTTGTTCCCGCGGCTCCAGTCCGCCATCCGCCGATCCGGCGTGCCGGGCATCCTCGTCTTGCTGCTGACGTCCGGCCCCGGCGCCGCCGCGCAGCCGGCTGTCACCACGGAGCGATTGTTGGAGGAAATGACCGACCTCCCGGGGCTGGCCGCGTTCCCGCAGCCGGCCTATACCTGCAAGCAGTTTTCCTCCTATGACCGCAAATCCAAATCCCCGTCCGAGCCGGACTGGTTTGCCAATGGCGACGCCGGGCACTTTCTGGGGGTCGAGACCAACGGCGGGCGGGCGGAGTTTGTGATGATGGACGCGCCAGGCCCGGGCGCCGTGGTGCGTGTCTGGTCAGCGAACCCGGCGGGGATCATCCGGATTTACCTCGACGGCGCGGCGGAGCCTGTCCTCGCGGCGCCCATGACCGATTTGCTGGGCGGGAAGTTTCCGGGCTTGCCGCGGCCGATCGCCGGGGAATACAGCAAGGGTTGGAATCTTTATTTCCCGATCCCCTACGCCCGGAGTTGCAAGATCACCAGCGACAAGGGGGGATTTTATTACCATGTGAATTACCGCACCTACGAGGCGGGCACGCCGGTCGAGACCTTCCAGGCCAGCCAAATCGAATCTCTGGCGCAGTCCCTCCAGCAACTGGCCGCCCGGTTGGAGTCTCCGGGGAGCCAGCCCTCGCGCGGCCAGGCGGAGCCGTTCGACCTGTCGCTGGCGCCGGGCCGGAGCGTCCAGCGGGAATTCCAGGGGCCGCTGGCCTTCAGCCGGATTGCCCTGCGGGTGGACGCCGCGAACCGCGAGGCGGCGTTGCGGGGCATCATCGTCCGGGCCAGCTTTGATGGCGAGGCGTGCGTCGAGGCGCCCCTGGGTGATTTCTTCGGCAGCGGACCGGGATTGAATCCGTTTTCCACTCTGCCGCTGGAGATGACCGCCGGGGGCGAGTTGCGCAGCCGCTGGTTCATGCCTTTCAAGGAGTCCGCGGTGATCGAACTGGTCAATCACAGCTCCGAGGACGCGGCGATCACCGGGGAGCTGACGCTCGAGGATTACGCCTGGACGGAGCGCTCGCTCCATTTCCACGCGAAATGGCGCGCGCAATGGGATGTGCCCACGCGGCCCATGATCGATTGGAACTACCTGGCCGCCGACGGCCGCGGCGTGTTTGCCGGCGTCTCGTTCACGATCGACAACCCGGTCCGCGCCTGGTGGGGCGAGGGCGATGAGAAGATCTACGTGGACGGCGAGAGTTTTCCCAGCACGTTTGGCACCGGCACGGAGGACTACTACGGCTATGCCTGGTGCTGGCCGGGCCTGTTCACCCACGCCTATCACTCACAGTCCCGCTGCGACGGGCCGGGCAACTACGGGCGCACGAGCGTCAACCGCTTCCACCTGCTCGACCGCATTCCCTTTCAGAAAAGCATCAAGTTCGACATGGAGCTGTGGCATTGGAATGAACGGTGCCGGGTGAACCTGGGGGTGATGGCCTACTGGTACGCGGCTCCCGGCGGGCGGGACGCCTTCGCGCCGGTTGCGGCGCGGGATGCCGTGGTCCGCCCCCTGCCGCCCTACCAGCCTTTCCGCGTGGAAGGCGCGATCGAGGGCGAATCCATGCGCGTGATCAAGGCCGACGGCGGCGTTACGCCCCAGGAATGGGACGGACTGAGCAACGACCGGCATCTCTGGTGGCACCAGGGGGTTAAACCAGGCGGCGCGCTCGTCCTGGGGTTCCCGGCCCCCGCCGCCGGTGTTTACCGGGTGTACGCCCGGTTCATGAAAGCCCGCGATTACGGCATTCACCAGTTGAGCATCAACGGCCAGGCGATCGACCGGCCGATGGACTTCTACGAACCAGAGGTGCAAATGACCGTCGAGGCGCTCCTCGGGGAGTTCAGGCTGACCAAGGAAAACAACGAACTCGTGGTGAAGGCGGTCGGCATCAATCCCCAAGCCAAGCCAGCCTGCATGTTCGGCCTGGATTACGTACGGCTGAAACCCCTGGCAAACAACCCGGATTGACTGCCAATTTACTTCAAATTAGCAAGGGCAGCCGAGGCTGAAAACTTGCGCTCGGCTGGAACACTGGGGCCGGTCGTGGCGCGCTCTACTTCGCGCCCTGATCGATCCAAGCGCGGAGCAACCCGACCTGTTCGGCGGTGAGAGGCTTCGGCGGCGGGCCTTTGGGGTGGGGGGCCGCGCCGGCATGCTGACTTGGCTGATTGGTCCCCGCCGCACCGGGGGCGTGGCCGGCCTTGGGTTTGGGCGGCATGGCCGTTTCGGGATCGAGCCTCGAGGCGGCGAGCACGATCGGACTCTTGGCGCTCTCGCCCGGGATGACCACCTTGCCGTGTTTGCTGCCTTTCAGCACATCCTCGCGCGTGTCCAACCGCAGGCCTTCCTTCGGCTTCTCGCCGCTGTGACAGCGGACACAGGAGGCTTCGAGCAGGGGCTTGATGTCCTCGAAAGTAACTCCCGCCTGCGCGGCCGGGGGAGGAAGTTTCGAGATGTCGATCTTGTCCGCCGCGCTCGCGGTGACTGCGGCGGCAACCAGGGATCCCAGCAACCAGGTGGTTCTCATAAAATAATGTTACTGACAGGCATAGTAGTTCAAATACCGGGCTTTGCAACCGCCCATTCTTATCGCGAAATGTCGGACTGGGTCAGGGTCCGGAAGCCGTTGCGCCCGAGCGCCGATTCCCCGATTTCGGGGTCATCGAGGCTCAACCCGATCAGGGTATGCCCGTGCGGATGCGGGATGAAGGAGTAAAGATAGTTGATATTCACCTCGGCCTGGAGCAGCACCGCGACCACACGCGCCAGGTCGGTGCTGTTGCCCTCGACCCCGACGAGGTGGCTTTCGGTGAATTGAAACCCGTTTTCGTTCAGCAAATCGGCAGCTTTATCGGGGTCATCCACCACCAGGCGGATGATGGCGGTCTCCGTGGTATCCAGCACCGTAATGGCCAGCACATGGAGATTGTGCCGGCCGAAGAGCCCCACCAGATCGTGCAGCCGCCCCACGCGATTCGGAGTAAAAACCGAAAATTGTCGGATCCAGTCCTTCGACCGTCCCTGGGTCACCGTTGTTCCCGGCATATTCGGTCAACGTATCACAACCCGCCCGGTTTGCATCCCGCCGCGGGCGGCCGGATTTCCAGGCAGCAGCCTGCCTGTGGCGGAGGCGTCCACGCGGCCCCGCGTCGTCCGCGCACTTCATTGTGCCCGGGCAAACGCGACGTTGTAAGTCGTATCCATGGCCGCCTGGTAATACGTGCCGTGGAGCTGATCGTTTTTGGCGTCGTACTTCAGCCGGTAGAGGCAACCGGGATAATTCACATCTTTCAACTCCACCACCGCCTGGATCCCCTCGCTGTCTTTGAAGGCTACAGCTCGCGAGACATGGATTGGCTCCGGGTTGTAATAAGCCGCCTCGAGATTCCCCTGGGCATCCACCGACCTCAGCTCGAGCAAGTAATCCCCATCTGCCCGCGCCCATTTGCCCGCCAGACGCTCGAACTCCGGCTTCGCGGCGGACGGGGCGATCGCCGCCGCATTGGTCCCCGCCTCCGCCGGCGGCGCGGTTTCGCGCTCGCGCGAGTTGCAGGCGCAGAGCAGCGTCGCGCAGCCCATCGCAGCGAATACCTCCCAAGGTCGGATAAAAAAATTCCGCATATTTCCATCGTGGCCGGCGCCTTTCCGGCGTGGCATGACTTCGCAGTATATTCAAATCGCCCGCAACGGTCGCAATTCAAATATGGCGGCGCCAGGCAGAGACGTTTCGCCGAAACGTCCGCATTTTTTGGAAGTTGCGGATAGATCAGAC
>JBDHQH010000004.1:0-76717 GCA_039806935.1 Verrucomicrobiota bacterium | reverse complement strand
GGACGCCGACGCAGCCTGAAGGCTGCGTTTCCCCCAAGGCAGGGACGTTTCGCCGAAACGCCCCTGCCATCCGTCGCGCCCTTGGTCCGTCCCCCTTTGCTACCTTTGTTTCCTTCTGTTGACCCCTAAAACCAATGACCATTAAACCCATCATCCTGACTGTAATACTGGCCGTTCCTCTGGCGGTTTCGGCCCAAACCACCTTTTCCAACACCAACTCGATTACCATCAATGACAGCCTGAATCCGCCCACCAAATCCGCCGCGTATCCATCGGTCATTACCGTCACCGGGCTGAACGGCCTGGTCGCCAAAGCCACCGTTCAATTTCACCGGTTCACCCACGGCTTTCCGGACGACGTCTGCATCGCTCTTGTCGGGCCGGGCGGCGAAAGCGCCGTGCTGATGTCCAACTGCGGCTCGGGCGCGCCGGGCGCGAGCAACCTCGAAATCACCCTGGACGACGATGCCGCCCAGCCCTTGCCGATCAGCACTCCGCTCGCCTCGGGCCTCTTCAAACCCGTCCAACGAAAAGCCTTTGGCTACCCGTGGCCGGCTCCCGCTCCCGCTACTCCGGGAGCGCCGCTCCTCGCCACCTTCAAAGACACCAATCCCAACGGGGACTGGAAACTCTGTGTGATCGATGACTTCCCCGGCAACGCGGGGGTCATCGCCGGCGGTTGGAGCCTGGCCCTGGCCACCGCCCCCTTGCCGCCCATCTCCATCGCTCGGGCAGGCAGCGAGGTCGTGCTTTCCTGGACAAACACCCCCGCCGGGCTCACCCTCCAGGCCGCGCCCAATCTCCTGCCGGGGACCGTTTGGACCAACGTTACCGCCGCGCCAGTGGAGTCGGGAAGCCGATTTCACCTCACTAATTCCGCAGGCGGCTCGGCCTTCTTTTATCGGCTGGCGTTGTAACCGAGGATCGGAGAATTCGGCATGTGAAGATTTAAACGGAACCACGTTTTCGAGCGAGAGGCAGGACGCAAGTCCTGCCTCTTGTGCTTTCGGCTCGACACCCGGAACGCGAAGGTATAAGACACACTTTATCATGTTTTGGGATCGAGAATCGGAAACACTGGCCCGAGCCGCCTTGGAGGAGCACCAATTGCGGTGTCTGCGGCAGACGCTGGAGCGGGTGGCGGCCAAGGCTCCGTTTTACCGGCGGCGCTTCATGGAGGCCGGTGTAAAAGCCGAAATCAAATCCCTCGAGGACATCCGGGAATTTCCGTTTACCACGGGGATAGATTTGCGGGAAGCTTACCCGGACGGGATGCTGGCGGCTCCGGCGGAGGGGCCGGTGCGGCTGCACACCTCCAGCGGCACCACGGGGAAGCCCAAAGCGCTCTTCTTCAGCCGCGGCGACGTCCAACACGCGGCGGATTTGATCGCGCGCTCGCTGGTGGGGGCGGGCATCACCCCGGCCGACGTGTTTCAGAACATGATGGGCTATGGCCTGTTCACCGGGGGGTTGGTGATGCATTACGGCGCGGAGAAGGTGGGTTGTCTGGTGATTCCCGCCGGGCCGGGCACCTCCGAGCGGCAGCTTATGTTGATGCGGGATTTTCAGGTCACGGCGGTGCATATCCTGCCCAGTTACGCGCTCTACTTCGCGAATTTTCTCGAGCAAAAGGGCATTGACCCGGGGAAAGATTTGAAATTGCGCAAGGCCTTTGTTGGGGCCGAGCCGCACACCGAGGAGACCCGGCGCCGCATCGAGCGCGCCTACGGCCTGGATGTCTATAATTCCTACGGTCTGACCGAAATGAACGGACCGGGGGTGGCCTTCGAGTGCGAAGAAAAGGCGGGCATGCATCTTTGGGAAGACCATTTTTTGCTGGAGGTCATCAACCCCGCGACGGGGGAACCGCTGCCGGACGGCGAGACCGGGGAGCTGGTGCTCACCACCCTCCGGCGCGAGGCGATGCCGCTGATTCGTTACCGCACGCGGGACATCACCTCGGTCATCCCCGAGCCGTGCGCCTGCGGCCGGACGCACCGGCGGATCGCGCGAATCACAGGCCGCTCGGACGACATGCTGATCATTCGCGGGGTGAACATTTTTCCGCAACAAATCGAGCGGGTGTTGATGAGTTTTGCCCAAGTCGGGCGCAATTACCTGATCGTGATCGACGGCCTGGACGATCTCACGGTGAAGGTCGAGCTTTCGGCCGCGGCCTTCGACGGGCAAGTCGAGCATCTGACCGCCTTGCAGGATCAGATTGCGGACAGACTCAAAGGGGAAATATGGATCCGGCCCAAGGTCGATCTGGCGCTGCCCGGCTCGCTGCCGGTGAACGAGGGGAAGGCCCGGCGAGTTCTGGACCAACGCTCGTTATAGGAGTCTATGAGCACCATCCACTTAATCGCCGTCTTCGTCGAAAACAAGCCCGGCCAGACCGCCCGGGTCACCAAAGTCCTGGCCGAGGCCCAGGTGAATATCCATTGGGTGACGATCGCCAACAGCGGCAGCTTTGGCGTGATGAAATTCCTGGTGAGCGACCGCGATCAGGCGCTGCAAGCGCTGCGGGAGAACGGGTTGATGGTTTCGCTCCTCGAGGCGCTGGCCGTCGAGACGCCGAATCAGCCGGGAGGTCTGCAAACCGTGGCGGAGCGGCTGGGGCGCAGCGGCATCAACCTGGACAATTGCTCGGGTTTCGTCGCCAACGATCACGCCATCCTCGTGATAGAGGCGCATCCGTTGGGGGAGGCGGCGGAGATTTTGAGGCAGGCCGGCCTGCGCCTGCTCGATCAAGAAGAAATGCGGCGGCTGTGATCGGGAGCTTCGAGGTCAGGCGGCTCCGCGAGAGGGCGGCTTGCGCTTGCGGATTTCTTCCAAATGGGTGAGCGCCAGCCGGTCATGAGGCCGGTTGAGCGCTTGTTTGGCGATTATGAGCGCCTCGAGTTCGAGCACTCGGCAGGGGCCGACTGGAAGTTCCACGACCAGGCTCCTTGATCTCACCGCAGTAAAATCTCCCAGGCCCTTGATTTGTCCCAAACAATCCAGCACACCGCAATCCG
Source organism: Verrucomicrobiota bacterium (assembly GCA_039806935.1). Lineage (GTDB taxonomy): Bacteria > Verrucomicrobiota > Verrucomicrobiia > Limisphaerales > UBA8199 > JBDHQH01. The sequence continues at coordinate 73,697 of JBDHQH010000004.1, read as the reverse complement.
TGGACAGATAAAGGTTTTTCAGATCGCGCGGGAAATCAGCGGCGACACTGAAAGGCAGGCGCTTCGGGGTTTGTCGATGCACGGGGTGAAGGTCCAGAAGAGCCGCTTCCAGCCGGGTCAGATTCGCCTCCGAGAAGGGCATGCAAACATCAATATCCCGCGTGACCAGGGGCACACCGTGGAAGACGGCGGCCAGACCGCCAACCAGCACGTATTCAACTCCGGCGCGGTTGAGGCGCTCAAGGATCTGACTGGGCGCTTCCATGCGATTGAGCTTGAGCAGCCTCCAGCATGCGGACCAGGGCCAACGCGCGGTCGTTTTCGAGCAAACGCTGCCAGGGAGACAAACGCAGGCATTCCTCCAACAAGGAGATGTCAATGTCCGCTTCCGGGGCTCGGCAGGTTTCGCTATTGGCGCGTCGATCCTTCGGATTCATAAGCTGGCTGGGCATTCGGGTGGAATGCGCTTTCGTTGGCACACACCCTACCGCTTCAGGGAGGCTTCGACAACGAAGGAAAGCTTTGTCAAGGGGGCGCCAGGCCGCCTACGGGCACGCGTCCGCACGGGCGCGCCGTTTGAGCCAGGCGTCGATGTGCTTCGCGGCCAGGCGACCGTCGCGGACGGAATCCAGCAGCGAGCCGGGGCCGCGAACGATGTCGCCCGCGGCGAACACGCCGGGCAGGCTGGTCATTTGTTGGTCGTCCACCAGCAAACCACCCCAACGATTGAGCGCCAGGCTGGAGAAATCATCTCCAGGCGGCAGCGGCAGCCGGTCAAAACCGAGGGCCAAAACCACCAGAGCGGCCGGGATTTCAAAGGTGTTTTCGGGGATGACGCGATAGCCGCTCCGATCGCCGTCGGCTTCAGGCGCCGGCTCGGTGCGGGCAAGCCGCACGCCGCGGACGCGGCCTTCGTGCCCTAGGATTTCGATCGGCGCGGCTTGAAAGATGAATTGCGCGCCCTCCTCGAGGGTGTCTTCCCAATCGCGCCGATTGCACGGCATGTCCGCCTGGCTGCGGCGATAGAGGCAAACGGATTCCTGGGCGCCATAGCGCAAGGCGACCCGGAGGCAATCCAGCGCGGTGTCACCAGCGCCGATCACGGCTACTCGCCGGTCCTGGATTGCGATCGGCGGCAAATCCAGCGGCACCGGGGTCAGCTTCTGAAGCAGAAATGGAACCGCCTGGATTACGCCGGTCAAGTTTTCGCCTGGCAGTCCCAGCGCGCGCGCCTGGCGGGCCTCGAAGCCGAGGAAGACGGCGTCGAACTGAGTTCCCAACCGGCCGAGGGTCAACTCCCGCCAGAGGTCGGCGCCCAATTCGAATTTGACCCCGCGCCGTTTTAGCAGGTCGATGCGGCGTTGCACCACGGAGCGCTCGATTTTGAAGGCGGGAATGCCGTTGACCAGCAGGCCGCCGGGCACGATGGCCGAATCAAAGATGGTGATGGCATAGCCCAGGCCGGCCAGGTCCTCGGCGCACGCGAGGCAGCCGGGGCCGGAACCGACGATGGCGGCCTTCAGCCCATTGGGCGGCGGAGTGCTGGCGTCCACGAGCTGATGCCGGAACGCGTATTCGGCGAGGAATTGCTCGAGCGCGCGGATCGAAACCGGTTCGGTGACTCCCTCGAGGATACAGGCGTGTTCGCACAGGCGGTCACTGGGACAGATGCGCGCGCATAATTCGGCCATGTTGGTGGCGGAGCCGAGCACGGCGGCGGCTTCGACGAATTTTCCCTCGGCGGTAAGTTGCATCCACTGGGGCACGGGGTTGCAGAGGGGGCACCCGGAGACGCAGGTCGGGTTAGGGCATTGAATGCAGCGGCTGGCCTGCGCCTGGGCGGTTTCCTCATCGAACAAGCCGTATATTTCCAGAAAGTCGGCGGCACGCTGCCGGGCCGGGCGTTTGGGCAGATCCTGGCGGGCGAACTTGCGCCACGCGTATTTGGGGTCGGGTTCGAGCGGGGCGGGATTGCTCATCGCGATGTATGGTGCATCCCCGGCTAAGGCATAGGCGGGGCGGCCGCGCGAGCCGTCATGGCCCGCGGGCCCTGGGTGGCGGCGTGGAGAGCGGCCCCGGATCCAGCCGGAGCCGCACGACCCGCGCCCGCAACGCTCACCACCTCGGCCGGCGCGTCCGCCGGGGGAGAGAGTTGCGCGACGGAGAACTGGAGGGCGTCAATCACCCGGCCGGGCAGAACTCCCAGGGCGGTGATGCCGGCGATGAGCGCGACGCAGAGGGCGCGCGTCCGCCAATCGAGCCGGATGGGGGCCAAATTCGCCGCCTCGCGGAACCAGGCTTCGCGCACGATGCCCAGATAATAATAGACGGCGATGGCGGCGTTGACGACGGCGATGATCACGAGGGCGAGATAGCCTTTGGCCAGCGCCGCGGAAAGCAGGGTAAGCTTGGCCATGAAGCCGACGAAGGGCGGGATGCCCGCCAGCGCGAAAACGCCGACGGCGAGGGTGATGGCCAGCAGCGGCGAGCGCCGATGCAGTCCCGCCAACTCATCCAGCGAGAGATTGGAGCCGTCCTTCGACACCCGGCAGATGACGACGAAGCAGGCGAGCACCATGAGCAGATAGCCAATGATGTAGTAGAGCGCGGCGGAATAACCGAGATCGCTCAGGGCCACAAACCCGATCAGCGCATAGCCGGCGTGGGCGATCCCCGAAAATCCGAGCAGCCGTTTGAAGTCCCGCTGCATGAGCGCGATCAGGTTGCCGTAGAACATCGAGGCGATGGCCAGAATCGCGAGCAAACCGGCCAGCGTGTGGTTATCGGGCCGCGCGAGCGACACCAGGCGCACGAGCACCGCCACCGCGCCGATTTTGGGCAGCGAGGCGATCAAGCCGGCGGTTTCGTTGGCGGCGCCCTCATACACGTCCGGCGTCCAGAAGTGAAACGGGAACACCGCCAGTTTGTAGAAAAAGCCGCACAACGTCATGGCCAGGCCGACGATCGCCAGGGGGGTGTTCAGCACCGGCTGCAGCTTCGGCACCAGCGCCGGGATCGAAGTCGTGCCGGTGATGCCGAACAGGTAGCTCATCCCGAAAAACATGATTCCGTTGGCGGCCACGCCGAACATGACGTATTTGATGGCCGATTCCATCTGGACGCGCTGGCCGCCGCGCTCGCGGCGCATGGGAACCATCAGGTAAAGCGGGAAGGCCGAGACCTCGAGAGCCACCACCAGCGTGATCAAATCCACGCTGCTCACCAGCATCATCAGGCCGCTGACGCTCAGGGCCAAGAACAGGAAGTACTCTGGACGGATATCCTCGCGCACGTCGGGAATGCGGCCGCTCAACAACAGGATGAGGAGGAACCCGCAGGCGAACACCAGCTTTAACACCTGCGAGAACAGATCCACCTGGTAGGCGCCGCTGAACAGCGTGTCTCGCTGGTTCAGCGTGAGGGCGCAGGCGAGGACCGCCGCCGCGGCGGTCGCCAGCGCGGCGGCCCGCGCCCGGTCCGTCTGGCCGGCGCCGAGCGCGGTGACAAAGATTCCCAGCGTTCCCAGCAGGAGAACCAGTTCCGGCAGAAAAGCCAAAAGGGAAAGCGAGTTCATGGGATCATTTCATTGCGGAAGGAACGGTGATGGCGTAAGCATCCGCCGGTTCGGCTGGCGCGGCCTGGGCCTGTTGGATAAGGTTGGCGACGCTGGCTTTCATCACGCGAGTGAAGGGCTCCGGATGGAGTCCGATCCAGAAAACCATCAACAGCAGCGGCGCGAGCGTGATGATCTCCCGAAAACCGAGATCCCTCACGCCGCGGTGATCCGGATTGTGAACGCCGCCGTAGGCGAGTTTTTGCAGCATCCGCAGCATGTAGGCGGCGGCCAGCACCACTCCGGGGATGACGCAAAGCATCAAGCTGGCCGAGGCTTTGAAACCGCCGGTCAAAACCAGAAACTCGCCGATGAAACTGTTGGTGCCGGGGAAGGCCAGCGAGGAGAGCGCGAAGACCCCCGCAAACGCAGCGAAGATCGGCATGCCCTGGCCGAGACCCGCGGCCCGGCCCAGCTCGCGGCTGTGAAGCCGTTCATAGACGATGCCGACGACGATGAAGAGGGCGCCGGTGGTCACCCCGTGATTCACCATCACCAGCACCGCGCCCTCAAGGCCCATCTGGTTGAGCGCGAAGATGCCGAGCGTGGCGAAGCCCATGTGCGCCACGCTGGAATACGCCACCAGCTTTTTCAAATCCGACTGGGCCAGGGCGGTCAGTCCGCCGTAGAGGATCGCCACCACCGACAGCGCGAGGATGTAAGGGGTGAAGGCGTGGGTCGCGTAGGGGGTCATGGGCAGGGAGAACCGCAGGAAGCCGTAGGCGCCCATTTTCAAAAGAATACTGGCCAGCAGCACGCTGCCCGCGGTGGGCGCCTCGACATGCGCCGCCGGGAGCCAGGTGTGGAAGGGAAACATCGGCACCTTGATGGCAAACGAGAGGAAAAACGCCAAAAAAATCCAGCACTGGAAGTCGTGCGGGAAATTGCGGCCCATCAACGCCGGAATGCTAAACGTGCCGGTTTTCAGGTAGAGCGCGATGAGCGCCACCAGCAGGAACACGGAACCCGACATGGTGTAAATGAAGAATTTGAGCGAGGCGTAAATTTTGCGCGGTCCGCCCCAGATGCCAATCAGCAGGGCCATGGGGATCAGCATGGCTTCCCAGAATACGAAGAAGAGAACGAAATCAAGCGCGCAGAACACGCCGATCATGGCGGTCTCCATGATCAGCAGGCAGATCATGAATTCTTTGAGCCGGGTCTGGATGTAGTTCCACGAGGCCAGCACACACAGGGGCATCACGAGCGTGGTCATGAGCACCAACAGCAGGCTGATGCCGTCAATCCCGACCGCGTAGTGGATGTTGAAAGCCTTCACCCAATCGAGCGTTTGCGTAAACTGGAATTCGGCGGTCGAGGTGTCGAATTGTCGCCAGAGCGGCAGCGAAACGACGGCAACGGCGGTGGTGAAAGCCAGCGTCCACCAGCGCAGCAGCCGTTCGCTCGACAGGCAGGCAGCTACCGCCGCGCCCGCCAACGGGCTGAAAATCAGGACGGTCAGGATGGTGTCGTGGCTAAACATGATCAGCGCGGGAAAAAGTTGGAAAACAGGAGGAACCCAATGATCAGCACGGCGGCGACCGCGAAGGCAAGGGCCAGGTTCTCCTGCAATGGTCCCCGCTGGCTCGAGCGCAGGCTGCGGCCGGTTTCACGAATGCCCTCCGCCAGGCCATCGACGAAGCCGTCAATCAGGTTCGTGTCAAAGCGCGCCGCTATTTTGGCGGCGAACATCAGCGGGATCAGGCCGGCAAGCCGGTAGAGCTCACCCACGAAGGTGTCCACCGCCTGGGCGGGCCGGCGGGCAAACCAGAGGACCGCGCGGCCGCCGAAGCGATAAAACCAATCCATGTCCAGGCTGATTTTGGCCTCGGGCGCGAGTTTCTTGATCAGCAGAAAGAACCCCAGCCCGGTGAACAGCAGGATCTGCAAGGTTTCCGAGACGTGATAGGAAGTGTAGGGCAGATACTGCATGGCCACTTCCGGGTAGGGCAGCATTTGATAGAGGTAGGGCGTGTAGCAGCCGATGAAAATGCACAGGAACGCCGCGGCCGCCATGGCCAGGTTCATGTTCCACGGCGGATCGCCGGCGCGCTCCCAGACCGCCTTCCGCGGCTGATTTTTTCCGAACCAGATAAAGTACGGGACTTTGAGGCCCGTATGCAGAAAAGTCCCCGCCGAAGCGAGCATCAGGAGGAACCCGACCCAGAGCTTGTGGTCCGCGAAGCCGGCGGAGACAATCATGGATTTGCTTACGAAGCCGGAGAACAGCGGGAAAGCCGAGATGGACAGGCCGCCGATCAGCGTAAACACAAACGTCCAGGGCATCTTGCGCCAGAGCCCGCCCAGCTCGGTGAACTTGCTTTCGCCGGTCATGTGCAGGACCGCGCCGCAGCCCATGAATAACAGACCCTTGTAGAGGATGTGAGCGAATGCGTGGGCGCAGGCGCCATTGATGGCCATCGCGGTGCCGAGGCCCACCGCGGCCACCATGTAACCGACCTGGCTGATGATGTGATAGGCAAGCAGCCGGCGACAGTCGTTTTCCAGCACCGCGTAAACCACGCCGTAAAGCGCCATGATCACGCCCAGCGGCACGAGGATTTCCATGCCGGCAAAACCCCGGCAGAGGGTGTAAACGGCGGTTTTGGTCGTGAAGGCGCACAGAAAGACCGAGCCGTTGAAGGTGGCTTCGCCGTAGGCGTCCGGCAACCAGGCGTGGAGGGGCGGCGCCGCCGCGTTCAACAGGAAGCCGCCGAGTATCAGCCAGATGGCGGTTGTGGGATGATGCACATCCAGCGCCCCGAAGGTCCAACTGCCGACCGTCCGGCAATGCCAGACCAGGCCCGCCAGCAGCAGCAATCCACCCGCCACATGGACGAGCAGGTAGCGGTAGCCCGAAAAGAGCGATTCGCGCCGGCCGCGGAACCAGACCAGAAACACCGACGAAAAGGCCATCAGCTCCCAGAAGAGAAACAGGGTCAGGTAATCGCCGGCGTAAATGGCGCCGATCGAGCCCGACACGTAAAACCAGGCGGCGATATGCTCCTTGTCATCTCTGACGCCCAACCCGTAAAGCGTGCCCAGGAGGCACATCAAACCCATGATGTAGCCGAATACCTGACTCAACCGGTCCACCCGCCCGAAGACCAGTTCCCAATCGAGAAAGGGCACTTGGCCGAAATGGCCGTGCCCGAGGGTGACGATGCGCGCAAACAGGAGCGCGGGCACCAGCAGCAACCAGCCCTTTTTCGCGCGCGCCGGAACCAGGGGCAGGAGCAGCGCCCCGACGATCAGGATCAGCGACGGATGGATCCAGAGGCTATTCATCGTAGTAGTCCTCGCGGGTCATGATTCCGGTGTGGCCGTACCATTTGGAGAGCACCACGATCAGCACGCAGGCGACCAGGCCGAAAATCGACCAAAATCCCGGCAGATGCTCAAGCCGGGTGTGCGCCTCGCTTTTATTCACCATTGCCGGAATGGCGTCCAAAATAATTAACCCCGCCAGCGCCCCCAGGGAGAGCCGCACCAGGAGCCGCAATCGAGCGCGCAAGAATTCAATGAGCTTGACCAGGTTCATGAGATCAAATGCAAAAACCGCATGAAAAAGCCGGGGTACAGCCCGATCACCACCGAAATCGCCGCAGTGATGGTCAGCGGGATCACCATGGACGGATGCGCCTCGCGGAAGCTGTGCTGGCGGTCCGCCTCCGAAGTTTTGCCGAAAAAGCCCTGGTACACCACCGGCGCGAAATAAGCGGCGTTGAGCAGGGTGCTGATCAGCAGCACCCCGATGATGCCGACGGAATGGGCATCCCAGGCGCCGTTAAGCAGGTACCATTTGGTCACGAACCCGGCCACCGGCGGGGCGCCGATCATGCTCAAGGAAGCGAGGGCAAAAGCGCCGAAGGTGAAGGGCATCACCCGCCCGAGGCCGCTCATTTCGGAGATGTTCTTTTTGTGCGTGGCGACGTAAATGGCGCCGGCGCAGAAGAACAGGGTGATTTTCGCGAAAGCGTGGTTGGCGATGTGGATGAGCCCGCCCTGGATGCCGGCGTCGGTCAGGAGCGCCACGCCGAGGATGATGTAGGACAACTGGCTGACCGTGGAATAGGCCAGGCGGGCCTTGAGATTGTCCTTGCTGAGCGCGATGATTGAGGCGGCCACGATGGTGAAGGAGACGAAGTAGGCCGTCGGCAAGCCCAGGTTCAGATCCCGCATGGTCGTGACGCCGAATACATAAAGCATCACGCGCACGGTCGAGAACACGCCCACTTTAACCACCGCCACCGCGTGCAGGAGCGCGCTGACGGGGGTGGGCGCCACCATGGCGCTGGGGAGCCAGTTGTGGAAGGGCATCACGCCATTTTTGGCGAAGCCCAGGATGCAGCACGCGTAGAGCGCGATGATCACGCCGTTATGCACGCCCGCCGGCAAGATGCCGGTGTGGATGTCCGGGGCGAAATCCAGCGTCCCCGAGAGCACGTAAAGGAACACCATCGCCGGGAGCACGAGGCCCTTGGCCGTGGCGGTCAAATAACTGATATACTTGCGCGCGCCCTCGTAGCTCTCCTCGTCCTGGTGGTGCGCCACCAGGGGGTAGGTGCAAATGCTGACGATTTCGTAGAACAGGTAGAGCGTGAGCAGGTTGTCGGAGAAGGCGCAGCCGATGGCGCCAAACAGCGCCAGGGCGAAGCAGGTGTTGAAACGAGTCTGCTCGCGCTCGCCCAGGCCTCGCATATAACCCGCCGAGTAGAAGACCGTGACCAGCCAGAGGAACGAGGCGGAAACCGCGAACACCATGGAAAGCGCGTCCGCCCGCAGCGAGAGGCTCAGGCCGGGCAGCAGGTGAGCGACGGTGAAATGCGGGCGGACGCCGGCCAGCACGGCGGGAATCAGCGAGGCGGTGATCGCGAAGAGCGTCCCGGCGGCGATCAGGGAGGAGGCCTCGCGCGCGTTGGGGCGATTCCGGTTGAGCATCACCAGGCCCGCGCCGAGCAGCGGGGCCAGGACGGCCAGGGGGAGACGCAAATAAGTAACTTCACCCATGTTTATCCGTTCAGTTCAGTGATGGCCGCGGTTTTGACCGAGCGGTAATTGCGATAGACCGCCAGGATGATGCTGAGGGCAATGGCGACCTCAGCGGCGGCCAGGCCCATGATGAACAGCACAAAAATCTGGCCCACCGTGCGGTCCTGAACCACAAACCGGTTGAAGGCCATGAAGTTCAACGACGCCGCGGCGAAGATCAACTCCCCGGAGATCAACATGCCGATGAGCGTGCGGCGGCGCAGCAGACCGAGGATGCCGATGGCGAACAGGAAAGCCGCCGCGGCCAGATAAATCTCGAGGCGATCGTACAAAGCGACGGGGTCCATCGGGTTCACGGTTTGGTCCTCCCGGCGCGGGCGATGGCCAGGGCGCCGACGATGGCGGCAAGCAAGGCCAGGGAAATCAACTCGAACGCCATGCTGTAGGTGGTGAGCAGCGACTTGCCGATATCCCGCACCGAGCCGACGCTGGTCAGCGTCTGGGGCTCCGGCCAGGCGTGGCGCGCCCCCAGATGATAGAGCGCCACCAGAATTCCCGCCGCGACGGCGGTCGAGAGACTCCCGAGCCAGAGCGCCCCGCCGCGGCGCGCCGGTTCGTCGGGTTCGGCCAGCATAACCGCGAACACAATGGTCACGCAGACCGCGCCGACGTAAATCAGGATTTCCATCAGCGCCAGAAACGGGCTGTGCAAAAAGTAGAATAATCCGGCGAGCCCCAGACAGCAGAGCGCCAGGCCGCTGACGGCGCGGATCAGCCGTCCGCTTAACACCGCGATTAAAGCCCCGGCGCCGGTGGCAAGCAGGCAGAGCAGAAACACGCTGTTCAGCAGCGGCTGGGTCGCGGGAAGGGTCGTACTCATGAGGTCTTCAGGGGGGCAGGCGCAGCGGCGCCGGCTGTCCGGGCGCTTTCGGCGGGCGCTGGCGGCGGCTCGACCGCCGCCGGAGCCTCGCGGAGACCGGCCGCCCGGGCCTCGTCCTCCAACTTTTTAAACAGATCCATGACAAACTCGTCCTTGCTCAGGCCCGCCAGGTTGTAGTCGCGCGAGAAGCGGATCGCGCTGTCCCGGCAGGCCTCGACACAGGAGCCGCACAGGCTGCACTTGGTGAAATCGAGGATATATTTAGTGACGGATTTCTTCTTGGCGCCTTCGAGCTTGGCGCCGTCCACGGTGATGCAATCGCTCGGGCAGGCGCGCTCGCAGAGTTTGCAGGAATAGCAGATCGCCCGGCCGGTTTCGGGATCGCGCACCAGCTCGATATGACCGCGGAAGCGCGGCGGAATCTTGAGCGTTTCATGCGGGTAATGGACGGTCACCGCCGGTTTGAAGAACTCCCGCAGCGTGATGCGCAGCCCGATGAGCAGGCTGCGGAGACCTTGAAGGATTTCAAGCGCCGTCTTTTTCATAGCCGGAGCAGTTTCATCATTGCGGCGGAGAGCGCCAGGGTGAACAACGACACCGGGATCAGGATTTTCCACGAGAGATTCAGCAGCCCGTAGAATTGCGTGCGGGGGAAAGTCCAGCGGATCCAGACCACGGAAAACACCAGGAGATACAGTTTAAGAAGAAACCAGAACACGCCGGGCCAAAGTCCGATCGGGCTTTGCCAGCCGCCCAGGAAGAGCACCGTGCCGAGCGCGCAGCCGAGGAGGATGTTCGCGTACTCGGCCATGAAGAACACGCCGAAGCCCATGCTCGAGTACTCGGTGAACGCCCCCGCGACCAATTCGCTCTCCGCCTCGGCCATGTCGAACGGCGCGCGGTTGGTTTCCGCCAGCATGCAGATGAAGAAAATAAGGAAAGTGACCGGCATCAGCGGGTTGACCCAGACGCGGAACAGGTTCCAGTGCCAGAACGGGCCGGCCTGCTGGCGCACGATTTCATTCAGGTTCATGGTGCCGGTGACCAGGATCATGGTGATGACCACGAGCAACATGGGGATCTCGTAAGCCACATTTTGCGAGACCACCCGGGCGGCGGACATGATGGCGTATTTATTGCGGGAGGACCACCCGCCCAGCATGATCGCCATCACGTTGATGGAGCCGAAGGCGAAAATCATCAGCAGGCCCACGTTGATGTCGCGGGCGGCCAGGCTCTCTCCCCAGGGAATCACCGCCAGGCTCATCAACGCCGGCGGCATCATCAGCACCGGCGCCAGGCGGAAGAGGGCGCGATCCACGCCGGGTGGAACGATCAGTTGTTTCGAGAGCAGTTTGGCGGCGTCGGCGATGGGTTGGAGCAGGCCAGCCCAGCCCACCTCCGTCGGGCCGGGGCGGCGTTGAAAGCGGCCGGCGCCCTTCCGCTCCACCCAGACCAGGTAGGCGGCGTTGGCTCCGACAAAGCTCATGATCGCCACCAGCGCGACGAGCAGTCGGATCGGCTCGGACGACAGAAATGTGAGCAGGGTCTGCATGTTTGCCGCCATCAAGACCAGCCTAGGCGGCGCCCGGCCGGGTGCTTCGCGTTCTTTGGCATTTGTTGCGCATTAAGTGTTCGGGTGGGTTTACCGATCGATGTCGGGGATGACGAGGTCCAGACTCCCCATCAGCGCCAGCGCATCCGGGAGCAGCATTCCCCGGCTCGCCTCCTCGAAGAGGCTCAAGTTTGAGAGGCAGGGCGTTCGCAGCTTCACCCGGTAGGCCTGCTCTTTACCGTCGCTGACGATGCGAACCAGGAAACGCCCCCGGGCGGCCTCCACGGCGTAACAGTAGTCCCCGGCGGGCAGCTTCAGCACGCGCGGCACCTTGTCCGCCATCACCGGCCCCGCGGGCAACTTGTCCAGCGCCTGCTCGATGATGCGCAGGCTTTGCTCGAGCTCCTCCATGCGCACCCGATAACGGGCCATGGAATCGCCCTCGGGAAAGACGGGGATCTCGAAATCGAACTCCGGATACACCGAGTACGGCTCGGCTCGGCGCACATCATAAGGCACCCCCGACCCGCGCATGACCGGGCCGCAGGCGCCGTAGCGGCGGCACAATTCCGCGCTGATCGGCCCGATGCCCTCCAGTCGCTTGCGCAGGATGATATTATCCGTCACCAGATCGCGGTACATGTCCAATCGCGGCCGCATGTGTTTCACGAACGCGCGTGTGCCCTCGAGAAATTCGTCATCGACGTCGTTGTAAAGCCCGCCGATCCGGTAGTAGCAATAGGTCAGCCGCGCGCCGCTGATGCCTTCCAGCAGATCGAGGATTTTCTCGCGATCATCGAAGGCGTAGAGCAGTGGCGTGAAACCGCCGAGATCGAGCAGGAACGCGCCCCACCAGACCAGATGGCTGGAGATGCGGTTCAACTCGGAGGTAATGACCCGGATGAACTCGACGCGCGGCGGGATTTGCAGTTTCAGCGCGCGCTCGACCGCCCCCACGAACGCGTGGGTGTAGTTCATCGCCGAGAGGTAATCGATCCGGCTGGTGTTGGGCAGAAACTGCGCGTAGGTGCGGTTTTCGCCCATCTTTTCCTGCATGCGATGGATGTAACCGCAGACCGGCTCCGCGCGCATGACATACTCGCCATCCATCTCCATTTTCACCCGCAACACCCCATGGGTGGCGGGATGCTGAGGGCCCAGGTTCAGGACAAAGGTCTCCCGCCCGTTTGCGCCGGTTTGGAGGTTCTCTTTGACTAACACGACGTAAAATCCTTCCTCAACGGGTGGTAGGTGGCGTCCTCCGGCAGCAGGAACGGCGACAGGTCCGGATGTCCGCTGAAGCGAATGCCGAAGAAATCGTGCGTCTCGCGCTCGTGCCAGTTGGCCCCCGGGAACACCGTGGAAATCGTCGGCAGCTCGGGATTTTCACGCGGCACCCGCGCGCGGACGACTACGCGCCAGGGTTGCGAGGGATGGAAGAAGTCGTACACCACTTCCATTTGGTTTTGCGCCAGCCAATCCACGCCGGTGATCGTGTCGATGGCGTAGCCTTCCGCGTCCAGCTCGGCCGCGGCGGCGACGACCTGATCCGGCGCGACCGTCGCCTCCAGGTGATAACCGCGAACGGCGAAATCCACCGGTTGAAACGGGGCGGCCAAATGCCGGAGCGGATTCGGAAGCGCTGGCGGAGCCGGGGCGGGGGCCGATGCTGGCGGAGCAGCCGTGGTCGAGGCGGAGGGATTGGGAGCGGGCGCGGCGTTCATTGGGTCATTCCGGTTTCACCACTGGCCAGCGCCGTTTTCCGGTGAGTTTTTCCTCCAGCTTTAGCAATCCCTCGATCAAGGCTTCCGGGCGCGGCGGGCAACCGGGGATATAGACATCCACCGGGAAAAGCTTGTCCACCCCTTCGACCACGGCGTATTGGCCCGGAAACACGAACGGGCCTCCTGAAATCGCGCAGTTGCCCATGGCGATCACCCATTTCGGCTCGGGCATTTGGTCATAAAGCGTTTTCACCGCCAGGGCCATTTTTTTGTTCACGGTGCCGGCCACAATCATCACGTCCGCCTGACGCGGTGAGGGGCGAAAGACCTCGGCGCCGAACCGGGCCAGATCGAATCGCGAGGCTCCGGCGGCCATCATCTCGATGGCGCAGCAGGCCAGGCCGAAGGTCAACGGCCACAGCGAGTTGGCCCGGCCCAGCGAGAGCAGTTCGTCCAGCCGGGCGAACTTTACGTAGGGCGCGCAGTCTCTCAGGAGTTGATCTTCTTCCTCGGCCATTCAAAGACTCCTTTTTTCCAGGCGTACACAATCACCAGGGACAAAATCCCGACGAAGAGAATCAGTTCAACGAAATCCCGGTAGACGAATTCCGCGACCCGGTTGTACACCAACGCCACCGGGACGAGGTAAAGCACGTCCACCGCGAAGGCGACAAACACCAGCGCGTAGAGATAATAAACCGCGCTGTAGCGAATCCAGGCATCGCCGATGGGCTCCATGCCGCACTCGATAAACTGGCCGGTTTTATCCGCGGAGTGGCGCGTCCGGCGCGCCATGAGCAGATGCACGAGCACAATCGGCCCCAGCGCAAACACGAGTCCCGCAACGCCAAAGGCGAAGATATACAGCAGGTCGTTGGACCAAACCTCGTCCATGGCGGGAAATCTCCGAAAAGAACGCAAAAGCGGCAACACGGAGACTGCCAATTCCTAACCGTTTTTTGACATACAAAGGCCAGACAACGGTGAATGGACCTTATTTTAGCGCGGACTATTATTATGTCTTCGTCGCGTCCGCCTGCCCGCCAAATGGGGTGAGCGATTCAGGTGAATCGGCGGCGGAGGAGATGGCCGCCTGGTAGTCGGCGGGGGTATCGAGGTCCAGCGCGAGGCCGGGGTCAGTTATCTCGGTGAGGGCCACGGTGATGGTTTGCAAATAATCCCGCAGAGTGGATGCGCCGGGCTGATCGCCCAAAGGGTGAAAGAGGCGGCGGGGCAACACCACCGGATGAGCAGGCTGATGCTGAAACGAGGGTTGGCGCGCCACTGCCGGATTCTTAGCGCAATCGTCCAGCAAGCGGCGCAGGGTGGCCGGACGCAGGTGGGGCTGATCTCCGAGCACGAGGGCGAAATGGGTGAGTTCGGCTCGCCACCCGCCCCAGCGGGCGGCCGCCTGCACGGAGCTGAACATTCCCTGGTCCGCCAGGGGATTGGCGATGCGATCGCGGGAAGAAACTCCGAGGCGGTCCAGTTCGGCGGCCAGGGCGGTGTCGGCAGGGCGGCAGACCACGCCGACTTGCCGGGCGCCCAGAGTCCGCCAGGTGCTTACCAGGTGGCCGATGATGGTGGCGCCCTGCCAGGGAAGCAGCATTTTGGGACGGCCCATGCGAGCGGATTGGCCGGCCGCCAAAAGGACGGCCGCCAGGGCCGGAGCTGGCGCGGCTTGCGACATTATTCAGAACATGGCAGCGCGCGCGCGATTCGCAAGCGCGTCCGGGCGCGGCGGGCGATTGGCCGGAAATTGGGGACAGTAGTTTGGCGTTGCCGCCGGTCGCCGGGAGCGGCCAAGATTCAGTCATGGCCAGAGTGCTGCTGGTAAGCGCCAACCGCTGCGTGGATCCCGACCCGGTGTTTCCGTTGGGGCTTGCTTATGTGAACGCCGCCTTGCGCGCGGCGGGGCACCAAACCCGCTGGCATGACGTCCAAACCGGGTCCCGGCTGGAGCGGGTGCTGGCTGAATACCAGCCCGAGGCGGCCGGCATTTCGCTGCGGAATATTGACGATGTCCTGGTGCGGCGGCGGGAGACCTTCTTTGGGGAATTGGCGGAGCTTTGCCGCGTGATGCGGGAGGCAGCCGGCTGCCCGGTGGTGTTGGGCGGGAGCGGATTCAGCATTTTTCCGCGGGAATTGATGGAACTTTCCGGAGCGGACTTTGGCATTCGCGGCGAGGGGGAGGGAGCGTTCGTCGCGTTGCTGGAGGCGCTGTCGTCCGGGGCGGATTATCATTCCATTCCCGGGCTGGTGTTTCGCTGCGAGGGCGGGCTGGTCTTGAATGAGCCGGCGCCCGCCGGACCGCCCCCGCCGCTGGCCAGCGAAGATCGGCCGCCGGAAATCGCCGCGCATTACCTCGAGCGCGGCGGGATGCTGAATATCCAAACCCAGCGCGGCTGCCCGTTGCGTTGCTGCTATTGCACCTACCCGCTGATCGAGGGGCGGCGGCGCCGGCCGCACCCGCCCGAAGCGGTGGCCGAGGAATTTGAGCGGGCGGCCCGGCTCGGCGCGCGGTATCTCTTCGTGGTCGATTCGGTGTTTAACAGCTCCGCCCGGCACGCGGGGGAGATTTGCGAGGCGCTGGCGCGGCGCGGCTCCCCAATTCCATGGAGCTGCTTTTTGCGGCCGCAAGGATTGACGCCGGAGTTGATGAGGCTGATGGCCCGCGCGGGGCTGGCGCACATCGAATTCGGGACGGATAGTTTTTGCGACCCGGTGCTGGCGAGCTACCAGAAGGGGTTCACCTTCGCGGAGGTCCGCCAGGCCAGCGAGCTGGCGCGGCAGGCGGGGATCGAGTACTGCCACTTCCTCATCGCCGGAGGCCCGGGTGAAACTTACGAAACCCTGGAGGAGGGTTTCCGCAATTCCGAGCGGCTGCGCGAGGCCGCCATCCTGAGCGTGGCGGGCATGCGGGTTTATCCCGGCACGGCGGTGGCCCGGCGTGCCCTGGACGAGGGGCTGCTTTCCCCCGGCCAAAGCCTGTTGGAACCGTTCTACTATCTCTCACCGGCGCTGACGTTCGAGGGAGTGTTTGCCAAACTGGCGGAATTCACGCGCCGCGACCCGCGCTGGACACCGCAGGAAAAGCCGCCGGCCTTTCGCTCCATGATGCTGCGTTTGCGCCAGCGCGGCGTCGTCGGGCCGGCCTGGAGCTACGCGTCCCTGATTCAGCGCGTGTGGGCGCCTCCGTCCGCCGGCTAGCCCAGCTCGTGGCGAGCTGGCGGCTCCGTGAAGGGTTGAAACGGCGAGCCGTGAAACGGACTGGGTTTCGCGGCCAAACCGTAGTCGGAGTTGAAACCGCGGCTTTACCCGAGCCACTGTTCCAATGGAGGGGCGGTTTATGCTGAGCCCCGCGGTTGAGTTGAATAATGGAGTCGGGCAAGCTTGGGTTAGGCTGCAGGCGGAGAGGCAGGAGCGGCAGAGGCTGGCTTCGCGGGTTGCGGCTCCAGCGCCGCCGCCAGGACCTCATCAACCGTTTCCGCCAGGACGAAGCGCACTGAGCTTTTCACCTCGGGCGGGATTTCCGGAAGATCCTTTTCGTTGAGCCGGGGGATGATGACATCCTGAATCCCGGCGCGCAGGGCGGCCAGACTTTTCTCCTTCAGTCCGCCGATGGGCAGCACGAGCCCGCGGAGGGTGATTTCCCCGGTCATGGCGATGTTGGCGCGGACGGGGACGCCCATAAACAGGGAGGCCAGGGCGGTGAACATGGCCACGCCCGCCGAGGGGCCGTCCTTGGGCACGGCGCCGCTGGGGACGTGGATGTGGATATCAGTTTTGCGGAAGCCGACGGGGTCGATACCCAGTTTCTCGACGCGGCTGCGCACGAGGCTGAGGGCGGCCTGGGCGGACTCCTTCATGACGTCGCCGATGTGGCCGGTGAGCATTAAAGCGCCTTTGCCAGGGAAGCGGGTGGCCTCGATGTAGAGCACCTCGCCGCCGACCGGGGTGTAGGCGAGCCCGGTGACGACTCCGGGAGAACTGGTCCGCAGGCGGCTGGCGCGCACGTAGCGAGCCGGACCTAGAATCGAGCGAATCATGGGAGGCGTCATGGTCGTGTTTTGCCAGGCGCCCCGCGCCACCTCGGCGGCGACGGAACGGCCGACCTTCCCGATTTGCCGTTCCAGTTCCCGCACCCCCGCCTCATGGGTGTAATCGCTGATGATCAGGCGGAGGGCCTCGTCCTCGAAATCGCACTGCCCGGGTTGCAGGCCGTTTTCGCGCTGCTGGCGTTTCACCAGGTATTGTCTGGCGATCACCAGTTTTTCATGCTCGGTGTAGCCGGGCAGTTCGATGACCTCCATGCGGTCGCTCAGGGGCGGCGGCACCCCTTCCATGTAGTTGGCGGTGGCGATGAAGAGAATCTGAGAGAGGTCGAAAGGCACGTCGAGGTAACGATCGACGAACGCCTGGTTCTGCCAGGGGTCGAGCGCCTCGAGCAGGGCGCTGGCCGGGTCGCCGCGGAAATCGGCGCCGAGCTTATCCACCTCGTCGAGCATCAACACCGGATTGCGCGTCCCCAGGCGGCGCAATTCCAGAATCAGCCGCCCGGGCATCGAGCCGATGTAGGTGCGGCGGTGGCCGCGGATTTCCGCCTCGTCCCGCAAGCCGCCGAGGCTCAAGCGGGCGAATTTGCGGCCCAGGGCGTCGGCGATGGATTGCCCCAGGCTGGTCTTGCCGACCCCGGGCGGCCCCAGGAAGCAAAGGATCGGCCCGCGCCCCTGGGGGTTGAGTTTGCGCACGGCAAGATATTCGATCAACCGGCGCTTCACTTTTTCCAGGTCGTAGTGATCGCGATCGAGGATTTGCCGGGCGCGCTGGAGATCCAGATTGTCAGGCGTGAGTTTGGTCCAGGGCAAATCCGCCAGGGTTTCGAGGTAACTGACGATTACGGAAAACTCGGGGCTGGCGGCGGGGATCACGGTCAGGCGCTGCGCCTCCCGTTCGGCCTGCGCCTGGACTTCTTTTGGGAGTTGCGCCTCCTCGAGGCGTTTGCGCAGTTGCGCCGCCTGCTCCTCCGCCCCGGTGCTTTCCTCGCCCAATTCGCGTTGGATGGCGCGAACCTGCTCGCGGAGGTAGGCGCGCCGTTGCGCATCGGTGAACTGCGAGGCGACGTCCTTTTGGATCTTTTGTTGCAAGCGGGCGATCTCGAGCTGGGAGGAAAGCTGGATTTGCACGGCGCGGACCCGCTTCACCACGTCAAGCTCCTCCAGCAGATCCTGTTTCTGGTTTACCTCCAGATTCAGGTTGCCGGCGAGAAAATCGGCCAGCAGCGCCGGATCCGGGATGTTCTCGAGCAAGGCTTGCGCCTCGAGGGGCGCCTCGGGCATAAGCTCGATCAGTTTACGGGCGGTCTCCCGCAGGCTGGCGACGGTGGCGGTCCATTGTTTGTCGTCCGCTGGCGGCGGCGAACTGGAGAGCGGCTCGACTTCGGCGCTGAGGAAGGGATGAGCCGATACCGTCCGGACCAGGCGAATCCGGCGCAAGGCCTGGATGACGATGACGGCGCTCTCCGGGCTTTGCGGCATGAGTTTGAGCACCTGGACGGCCACACCCACCGGGTACAGATCTTCGAGAGCGGGATGGTCCTGATCCGGGTTGCGCTGCGAGACGGCGCCCACAATCTTGCTCCGCGGCAGAGAATCATCCAACAGCTTGCGCGAGGAAGCCCGGCCGACCGTCAGCGGGAGCACCGTGCCGGGAAAGATGACCGTGTTGCGCAGGGGCAGGATGGGAAGCACCTTGGGGATGGCGGGGGGATCGTTTTCGGCGCGTCGGGAGACGCCAAGGATGGCGGGGTGCCCGGCGCCGGGGGCTTCGTCTGGTCCTTTGGCGATCAGGTTTTCCAATTCGTCCATAAGCGGAAAGCGGTCATGCTTCAGCCAGCAGCGGCAGGAGAATCCAAAGCAGGCCGTTGCGCTGCTCGGCGGTGACCCGCTCCGGATCCACCGCGGCCGGCAAATCCAGGCGTCGTTCAAAGGATCCGCCATCGATCTCCAAGGCGAGCAGTTGCCGAATTTCGCCTGGGCGCGCCTCCGGCTCCGGGGAGGGGCGTCGTCCGCGGATGATCAATCGCCGGCGCTCGGCAAGAACTTCGATGTCCTCCCGGGCCACCCCGGCCAGATCGACGCAAATGCGGAGCTGGCTGCCGCAGCGGAAGGCGTTGATCGCGGGCCGCCAGAGTTCCGGCGCGGAGAGGTGGGTGAACCGGGTCCGGGTCAACTCATAGGCTACCTCGTCCAGGCGGGCGTGCAGACGGCGGAGTTGAATGCTGGAGAAACTAGCCACGGAACTAAACTCGGGCCCGTAGCGTCATTCTGAAACCGGGGTGGAGACCCCAGGGCGCGGCCTAGATATTCTCCGCGTACATGGGGCGGGGCGGATGGATCAACTCGTTCTCGGGCGGGAGCGGGGCGGGTTCCTGGGCGAGAACGCGGTAATTGCGGATCTGAAAGGAGACCGGGCGACCCTCCTCGAGCTGGAGTTGGGAGTATTCCTCCTTGGTCATGCGGGTGCGCAGGGTCAGGCCGCTCGGCAACTCCAGCTCCAGGCGCAGCAGGACGCCCAGGAAAAAGGCGTGCCGCAGCACGGCGGAATAGCGGAATTGAGCCAGGTCGGTTGAAATCTCGACAGCGTGGGGCCGGAAGCCGATGCGGAGCTTATGCCCGTCGGGCAGTCCGCCGGCGGGGAACTCGAGTTCGCCGGCGCGGCCGACGCCGTCGCGGACCTCGAGTTCGAGCACGTTCATGACCCCGATGAACCGGGCGACGAACTCATTGACCGGCTGCTCGTACACGTCGCGCGGCGAGCCCACCTGTTCGAGGCGGCCGCGGGAGAAGATGACGATGCGTTTGGAGACCTCGAGGGCCTCCTCCTGGTCGTGGGTGACAAAGACCGTGGTGACGTTCAGGTCGTGGTGCAGGGTGACGAGCCATTCGCGCAACTCCTGGCGGATTTTGGCGTCCACGGCGCCGAAGGGCTCGTCGAGCAGCAGCACGCCGGGCTTGGGGGCGAGGGCGCGGGCGATGGCGACTCGCTGGCGCTGGCCGCCGGAGAGCTGGTGCGGGTAGCGCCGCTCCAGGCCGTCGAGGGCGAACAGGCTCATTAACTCGGCAATGCGCTCGCGCGCGGCGTCCTTTTTCCATTTTTTGATTTTCAGGCCGAAGGCGATGTTCTGGAACACGGTCATGTTTTTGAACAGCGCATAATTCTGGAACACGAAGCCGATGTTGCGTTGCTGGACGGACAGGTTGTTCACCCGCCGCCCGCGAATCAGCACATCCCCCGAGGTGGGCGCCTCCAGGCCCGCGATCATGCGGAGCACGGTGGTTTTGCCTCCGCCGCTGGGTCCGAGCAGGGCCATCAATTCGCCGTCCTCGACGGTGAAAGAGACGTTGTTGACGGCGGCGACTTCGCCGAACCGTTTGGTGACGTTGCGCAGTTCAATGCTCATGCGGATCGAGGGTGGCGCCGAGGGGGAGGATTGCGGGGTCGCGCTGGGCGCGTTGATGCTCGCGCGCCTGACGCCATTCCAGGAAGGTTTTCAGGCCCAGCGTCAGCAAGGCCAGGAGCGCCAGCAGACTGGCGACGGCAAAGGCGGCGGGGGCGTGGTATTCGTTGTAGAGCTTCTCGACCCGCAGCGGCATGGTGTCCGTCTGACCGGTGATATGGCCGGAGACGACCGAGACGGCGCCGAATTCGCCCATGGCGCGGGCGTTGCACAGGATGATGCCGTAGATCAGGCCCCATTTCACGGAGGGCAGGGTGACATGCCAGAAAGTCTGCCAGCCCGAGGCGCCGAGGGTGAGGGCGGCCTGCTCCTGCTCGGTGCCGGTGGCCTGCATCACCGGAATCAGCTCGCGGGCGACAAATGGAAAAGTAATAAACACCGTGGCCAGGACCATGCCCGGCACGGCGAAGATGATGGCTAGGTCGCGCGCCTGGAGCCAGGGCCCCAGAAAACCCTGGAGACCGAAGAGCACGACGAACATCAAGCCCGCCACGACGGGAGAGACCGAGAAGGGCAGATCGATGAGGGTGATCAGCCACGGTTTGCCGCGGAATTCAAATTTGGCGATGGCCCAGGCCGCCGCCAGGCCAAACCCGACGTTCAAGGGGACGCTGATGGCGGCGACCAGCAGGGTGAGCCGGATGGCGGCGAGAGAATCGGGATGCGCGAGCGAGGCCCAATAAAAGCTCCAGCCTTTGGCAAAAGCCTGGACGAAAACATTGGCCAGCGGCAGCAGGAGAAACACGGCGCAAAAGGCGAGGGCGGCCGCGATGAGCAGCCAGCGCGCCAGGGCCGGCTCCTCGGCGCCGCGCTGGGATCGCCGCGCGTGGCCGGTCTCGCGTTTGGGGGCGAAGACTCCCATAGCTTATCTGGTTTCGAAACGCCGGGACCAATGCTCGAGGAAATTGATCGCCCCCAGCAGCAGGAAGGAGGAGACCAGGAGGACCAAGGCCAGGGCGATGGCGGCGTTGTAATCGTACTCCTCGAGGCGCATGACGATCAGGTACGGCGTGATCTCGGTCTGGAAGGGGAGGTTGCCGGAGATGAACACGATCGAACCGTATTCGCCGACGGCGCGCGCGAAGGCCAGCGCAAAACCCGTGAGCACGGTGGGGAAGAGCGAGGGGGCGATGATGGAGACGAACGTGCGCAGGCGCCCCGCGCCGAGCGTGGCCGCGGCTTCCTCGACCTCGCGCTCGGCATTTTGCAGGACCGGCTGCAGCGTGCGCACGACAAAGGGCAGGCCGACGAAGGTGAGCGCGATGACCACGCCCAGCGGGGTGAACGCGCCCCGGATGCCGAGCGGCTCGAGGTATTGTCCCAGCCAGCCATGGGCCGAAAACAGGTTGGTGAGCGTGAGGCCCGCGACGGCGGTGGGGAGCGCGAAGGGGAAATCGACCATGGCGTCGATGAGGCGGCGGCCGGGAAACTCGTAACGAACGAGCACCCAGGCCAGCAAGGCGCCAAAGACGGCATTGATGCTGGCGGCAACGAGCGAGGCGCCAAAGGTCAGCTTGTAGGAGGCCAGGGCGCGGGGGGCGGTGATCACCCGCCAAAACTCGGGCCAGGGCACCTCGGCGCCACGCAGAGCCAGCGCGCACAGGGGGATCAGCACGATGGCGCTAAGGTAGAAGAGCGTGAACCCCAGGGTGAGGCGAAAACCGGGCAACGCGTTGAATCTTGCGGAGGCCATCAACGGTTGCGTTGTTGGATTTGATCGAACACGCCGCCCTCGCGGAAGTGGACGTTCTGCGCCGTCCGCCAGCCGCCGAAGACTTCGTCGATGGTGAAGAGCGCCAGTTTGGGGAAGTCGCGCTCGTGGCGGCGGGCGACTTCCTCGAGGCGCGGGCGGTAAAAGTTTTGCGCGGCGATTTCCTGGCCTTCGGGGCTGTAGAGATATTCCAGATAGGCCTGGGCCAGAGCCTGATTGCCGCGCCGGGCGGCCACCTGGTCCACCACCGCCACCGGCGGCTCGGCGAGAATGCTCACTGAGGGGGCGATGATTTCAAAGTTGCCGGCGCCGCTTTCCTTGAGCGAGAGCAGGGCCTCGTTTTCCCAGGCGATCAACACATCGCCAATGCCGCGCTGGACGAAGGTGGTGGTGGCGCCGCGCGCGCCGCTGTCGAGCACGGGAACGTTTTTGAACAACCGGGCCACGAAAGCCTCCGCTTGGGCCGGATCCCCATTCATTTTTCGCAGCGCGTAACCCCACGCGGCCAGATAGTTCCACCGGGCGCCGCCCGAGGTTTTGGGGTTGGGTGTGATGACGGAGACGCCTGATTTCACGAGATCATCCCAATCCTTGATGCCTTTGGGATTCCCTTTCCGCACGAGAAACAGAATGGTCGAGGTGTAGGGGGCGCTGTTGTGCGGCAGGCGCTTTTGCCAGCCGGCGGGGAGCAGCCGCGCCCTTTCAGCGATGGCATCGATGTCATAGGCCAGCGCCAGAGTGACGACATCCGCGCGCAAACCGTCGATCACCGCGCGCGCCTGTTTGCCCGAGCCGCCATGGGACTGCTGCACGGTCACCTGATCGCCGGTCTTTTCCCGCCAATGGCGGACGAAGGCCTGGTTGAATGCCTGGTAGAATTCGCGCGTGGGGTCGTAGGAGGCGTTGAGCAGGGTGAGGTTGGCGGCTTCGGCGGCGAACGCCAGCATCGTCGCTGACAGACCCACGATCAGGCGGCGAAAAACCCGTTGAATTCCACGACGCGGCATGTTCAAAAGGCCACCTGGATGCGGGTGATCGCGACGTTTTCGTCCTTGAGGGTGACCACTCCCGGCGCTGGGAGGCCGCCACTGCCTCCGCCGGTGAAGCTCGTGTGCGAAAAGCCGGCGTTGGCGCGCAGGTTGCGGTTTAAATACCAGTTAAGCCCGACGGACCATTCGGCGGCGGAGCGCGCCGACGAGGCTGGATTCGCAAAAAGCGGGAACGCGGCGTGATCGATGTCCAATTGCCCATAGCGGGCGACGATCTGCCAGGCGCCCCAGCCGCCGTCAGCGGGGTTGAAATTCCGGCGCGGAATGATGCCGTCATAAGTGAAATCCTCGCCGGTGAGCACATAGCCGGCGGCCACCTGCCAGGCGGTGTTGGCCAGGTGCCCGGCCGCGGCCGGGCCGCCGCCGATCCGCCGGACCCGCTGGTCTGAAACCACATACTCGGCCAGCAGCCCAAACGGTCCGTAAAAGTAACCCGCCTGGGGAGACAGCCGCCAATGATCGCCGTCCGGGGCCACCTGTCCCGCGGCGGGGTTATAGGCGAAAAACTGTTGCTGGCCGGCGGTGTAGTAGCCGGGGAGCAGGCCGCCGATGGTGCTGGGCAGGGCGGCGCTGTTGGTGCCTTGCACCCGCGCGTAGCTCCCGCCGAGGCCCAGACCGAATCCCTGGAGCGCCGCCAGTGAGCCGTGGCGAAACGGTTTCACATACAGCCGGGCGGCGACGGCCTTGTCGTCATCGAAATCGGTGTTGTTTGAAGTGCGCCCGTCTCCGACCTCGTTGAAGACTCCCACTTGGTAATTAAGCCGCTCCCCGGCAAGGTCGCCGTGCAGTTTGAAGCCGAGATCGCGGCCGGGCACGAGCGCCGTCGGCAGGCCGCGCTCGCTGAACAACGTATCGCGGTCATTTTGCAGCCATTCCAGACCCACGGGGACCTTGAATTTGCCCGCCTGCAACTGCAGCCACGGACGGTATTTGTAATTCACATAGGCGTCCAAAATCGAGGGCGCTCCCGAGCCGCCAAACTCGGGCATGAAAGCGAAATCAAAGTCGCGGTAAAGCGTTCCTTGAAGAATCGGGCGGGCGCGGCGCAACAGGATCGAATCGTTTCCCGCCTGGCCGGCGTCGTTGAAAAACGTGCGGGAGTCCACTTGCAGGAAGGCTTTGATCTGGATCAGAAAATTCGTGTCCGCGGAGCGGAACGCCAGGCCCGACTCTCCCAGGGATAAGCGGGGCGCGGTCCGGGCCTGGCCTTCCGCCGCCTGCTGTTCCTTTTCGAGCGCGGCGACTTTGCGCTCCAGGGCCTGGACTTCGGGGGCAGCGGCGGGGGATAACTTTTGCAAATCCTGGACTTGCCGTTCCAATTGCTCTACCCGCTTCAATAGTTGCCGAATGACCTCTTCGCGATCGGACGATTGCGCGAAAACCGGGCCGGACACCACGGCCAGCGCCAAAATGGCCGGCGCCGGGTTCATTAACTTTCCCAAAATCTTCATAAAGTGAATGACTGACGCGTGCCATGGTTATTCTTAATCCTGAGTATGTCAATTAGTTTATACAGGATTAAACAAAATCTCCGAGTGCCGCGACCGTATTAGCCGGATTCTAGGACTGCGAACCCAGATTGTAAAGCACGGGGCTTATATGAAAAAATTGCTTCGGGCGACTTTTTTCCACCAGCCGCCCGACGGCAGATCCGTGGCGAGCGGAACGAAAGCTGTTGCCTCGGAAAAACAAATTTCGTAAATCGTTCTCATGCAGATTTCAAAACTGGTGACGGTCCTCTGCGCGGCCGGGGCCATTCTCCCGCTGGCTACCCGCGCTCTGGACAATGATGCGCAGGCGAAGGCGCGCGCTCTTTTGCGACAAACGAGAATCGAACCGGCGGAATCGCCCGTGTTGGCGCCTGCGCAGCCGGTGCGGCGCGCGCCCGTGGCGCGCCCGGCCCCGGCGGTTGCGGATACTGACGCCGTGGCGCGGGCTCGCGAGGCGATGCGGCGGAAATTGGCCGAGGCCGAAGCGGCGGACGGAGTGACGCCGCCGCCGATCGTCCCGGCCCCGGTGGTGGCAACACCTCCGCCCGCGCGAGTGATTCCGATTCCGGCGCGCTCCCTGAGGGTGCCTTCCGAGGCGGACTCGAAACTGCGCGAGGCGCTGCGAAGAAGAATGGCCGAGGTGGAGGCGGAGGCGCCCGCCGCGACGCCCGCGACGGCCGCGCCCGCTCCCGCCTCCGCGCCGGTGGTTTCGGCGCCAGCACATCGCCCCCGGAGCTCCGAGACGGCGGATCAGACGACCGCGGCGCTGCGGCGTACCATGAGCGAGATGGCGGAGCGGGAGGCTGCGGAGGGACGGAGGCAGCAGGCTTCGGCGGAGATTGTGAACCTTCCTCCGGCACCAAATCCAGAGGCAGTGGCGAAGGCCACCGCGGCGCTGCGAGAGAAGGAGCGCGCGCTGGCGGTGGACCAGGCGCGTCAGGCGGCCCAGGCCGAGGCGCTGGGAATCGCGCCGCACAAGTCGCCCTATCCGCCCCTTTCAGGCCCTGAGCCGGCGATTTCCGCCGAGAAAGATCAGCGATTGGAGCGGTTGCTCCGGGCCTATCAGCAGGACCAAATTTCCCCGGAGCAATATCACGAGCAACGGGCGAAGATCCTGGCGGAATAACCCGGGTAGTCTTTTAGAGAATCCGCCGGCGGATTGCCGGCGGATTTTTTTGGTTGTTGGGGTCAGCCGCCCAAGCCGTTGGCGGCGAGGTTTGGCGAGACGTGGCGAGTCAGCAGGCGGCGCGTCTGTTTTTTCGCGAGTGGTCCCGGATCCTCCGGGCGTCCGTTGGCCGGCGGGTTAGCGCCGGACTGCGAGGCGTCGGGCGCGTGGCCGATTTCGGTGAGGACGCGAAGGATTCGGCGCACGGCGGCGGGATCGCTCAGGAAGTAGCGCGCGGCGGTTTGGGCCAGTCCGACCCGCACGGAGAAAGCGGAGGTGGGCAGGGCCCGGAAGAGATCCTCATCGGTCCAGTCATCGCCGACGGCCAGAATGAAATCGGGGGCGCGTTTGGCGATCCACTCGAGGGCGGCCGAGCCCTTGGTGACGCCGGTGTTGCGCACCTCGAGCACCTTGTGTCCTTTCAGCACCTGGACGTCGATGTTGCGGGTGAAGCCGGCCAAATCATCCAGCAACTCCTTGGCCCGGAGCGGCGCCTGCTCCGGATCGGCGCGCCGGTAGTGCCAGGCGAGTGAGAATTCCTTTTCCTCGAGCAGCGCCCCGGGCAGGCGGTCCACATGCAGTTGCAGAATTGGTCGCACCCGGTCTTTCCATTCGGTGGTGATCGCGCGCAGCAAACGCCAGTCTCCCCCGCGCGGGCGGAGCCAGAGCCCGTGCTCGGCGATCAGGGTGACCGGTTGGGCGCCAAACCAGGGTTCGAGATCCGCGCGGCGGCGGCCGCTGATGATCACCACTTCGTTGGCCGGGTCGTCCGCCAGACCGCGCAACAATTGCAACAGCTCGGCATCCGGGTAAGCCGCGCGCGGATGGTCGGCGAAAGGCACCAGCGTGCCGTCGTAATCCAGCAACAGGCTGCGCCGGGCGCTCGAACGATAGTGTTGCAACAGCCCGGACTGGGCCTTGCCGGTCAGCGCCCGGGCGTCGCGCGCGGCGTCGGCGCCCCCGGTCGAGACGAGCGTCTGGACAAAGTCTGTCGCCCAGCGATTCACATCGTAGCGGCGCAGGCGGTCTTGCAGGAGCCGGTTGCGGCGCGTTTGTTCCTCGAGGGGCATGGTCAGCGCCGTCTCCAGCGCCTGCGCGAAGTCGTCGGCGTGAAAGGGGTTGATGATCAGGGCTTCGCCCATTTCCTTGGCCGCGCCGGCCATTTCGCTCAACACCAGGACGCCCGATTGATCGGGGCGGGAGGCGATGAACTCCTTGGCCACCAGATTCATGCCGTCGCGCAACGGCGTGATCAGGGCCACGTCACAACCGCGGTACATGGCCACGATTTCGTCAAATTCCAGATTGCGGTATTGGTACACCAGGGGGACCCAATTGACTGTCCCGAAGGCGCCCACAATGCGGCCCACTGCTTGCTCCAATTCCCGGCGCATCCGGCGGTAGGCGTCCACCCCCGTGCGCGAGGGCGCCACCGAGAGCACAAAGACCACCTTGCCATGCCAGGCGGGGTTGCGTTTGAGGAAGGCCTCGTAGCCGCGCAGGCGGTCGAGCAGACCCTTCGAGTAATCGAGACGATCCACTGAGAAAATGATTTTTTGACCCGCGCATCTGGCCCGCAACTGCTCCGCCGCGGCGCCGGCCGCGGGGGAGGCGGCGGCCTGGGCGAAGCGGTTGAACTCGATTCCCATGGGGAAGGTCTCCACCTTCACCTCGCGGTCGCGGACCGTCAGCGTTCCCAACTGATGCTCGTAACCGGCGGTGCGCAGCACGCTGGTGAGGAAGGCGCGGGTGTAGTCGTGGGTGTGGAAACCCACCAGGCTCGAACCCAGCACGCCCTCGAGCAATTCCAGCCGCCAGGCGTGCGGCAGGAGCCGGAGCACCTCGAAGGAGGGGAACGGGATGTGCAGAAAAAAGCCGATGGGCAGGCGCGGAAACTGGCGCCGGATCATTTGCGGCAGGAGCATGAGCTGATAGTCATGGATCCAGAGCAGGTCGTCCGGACGGAGTACGGGCAGCAGGGCGTCCGCGAAAATCTGGTTCACCCGCTGGTACTCGAGCCAATCCTTCCGCTCGTATTTGGTGACGGCGGGAAAGTAATGAAAGAGCGGCCATAGGGTGTTGTTGCAGAAGCCGTGGTAGAAATGCTCGACGCTCTGGTCATCAAGGAACAACGGCAGGGCCTTGAACTCCCGCCGGCCGTAGTCCCGCACCCGGTCCTGGTGTTCGGGTGGGACGGACGCACCGGACCAGCCGACCCAGAGGAAATCCAGTCCGCCGGGCCCGCCCTGGCCATTCTGTTCGAGGTAGCTCCAGAGCCCGGTGGTCAACCCGCCGGAGCTGGGCTTGAACTCCGGCGCGCCCTCCCGCAGGGCGACCGAAAACGGCAAACGATTGGAAACAATAACTAAACGCATAATAAAAATTTAACGAAGAACCGCCGGCGCCGCCCCGGCGCGACGGGCGCGCGCGCGCCGCATGCGCTGCTCGGGCGTTTCCTGCAACAGCGCCGAAATGATTTTTAACAGCGCCGGCACCTCGGGCGGCTTCTCGAGGCAGGCATCCGCGGCGGCCAGATCCCCCGCGGGACAGCGGCCGAGCAGGCCGGAGAGAATCACGACCGGCAGGAGCGGCCAGGCGGTGCGAATTCGCCGCAAAATTTCGATCCCGCCGAGCCGCGGCAGATCCAAATCCAGGATCAGCAGATCGAAGGATCCGCGCTGGAGCTCGGCGAGGCCCTGCTCGCCGTCGCCCGCCGCGGTGACGGGGTGACCGAGATCCTGAAGCACCCGGCCCAGCGCCGCTCGCACGGACGGGTCATCATCGACGAGGAGAATGCGCGGGCTCATGGCACACGGGCGCGGAGTTCGCCAGCCCCCCCTGCCGGGAAATAATTATCCTGACACCCGGCGTTCAAACTGGTTATCTTGTGATGGCAGCCGCCTTGCATAAAATCGCGATGTCCAACGTTGGGACGGCTGCCTGAAAGAGCCTGAAGCGTGCCAAGGACCCGGGAAGGCAGGATTTTGCCTGGTGAACAGGGTGTTTCGGACGCCGCGGGCCGGCAATGAAAGTATGAGTGGAACAAAACATTCCACCGGAGGCTTTCGACGTATCACCCGGCTGGGCCAGCCCGTCAAAGTGCGGTTCCTTGGTTTCATTCTCGTGGTGGTCATTGGCAGCCTCGTGGTGGGTTGGGTCACGCGGACGACCTGGAACCAGCTCGAGCGTCTGCAGAAGGATCATGCGGCGGTCAAGAGCGAGAGTTTTTATCTCGGCGTGACGCTGCGCAGTTCCGTGCGCAGCCTTAACGGCAAATTGTTGCAATACGCGCTGAGCAAGGATCCTCAGGCGCGGGAGGGGTTTGCGACCGAGGCCGAGGAGTTGCTCCGGCTGATGCGCGCCAACCAGGCCGAGCTCGGGGAATTGGCCGGATTACGGCTGGTCCGGCGGATTGGTTTGGACAGCGACCTGGAGCTGCTGGGCAAGGTGCGGCGCAGCTTCGAAACGTACTTGGTGCAGACGGCCGTCATTTTCGATCACGGCGGCGCGCCCGAGGATCCGCGCGGCTTCGAAGCGACGTTTCAGCGCGTGCAATCCGCCTCGGCGGAATTGCTGATTTTGTGCAATCAACTGCTCGAGCTGCAGCGCCAGGGGTTCACCGAATTTCTGGCCTCGACTCAGAGCACGCTGGCCGATCATCAGCGTCTGCTGCGCGGGAGTTCGATTTTGATTCTCCTGCTGGCCGGGACGCTCGCCTGGCTGGTGTATCGCGGGATGATCGCGCCCCTGCGCAAAGGACTAGCCCAGAGCAGCAGAGTCATCGAACGCCAGGAGAAACTCGCTTCCCTCGGGGTGCTGGCGTCTGGAGTGGCGCATGAAATTCGCAATCCCCTGACGGCCATCAAATTCCGGCTCTTCAGCCTGAGGAAAACCACCCCGGCGCTGGCGGAAGACGAGGATGTGACCACCATTGCCGAGGAGATCAACCGGCTTGAGCGGATTGTAAAAGACGTGCTGCGTTTTGCCCGCCCGTCCGACCCGGCGCTGGCCCCGGTCCCGGCCCAAAAGCTTCTGGCGGACGCCCATGACTTCCTCAAAGGCCAGTTTCAACGGTCGGGAATTCAACTGACCTTGAGCGCCGCCGACGGAGTGTGGGTGCTGGCCGACGAACAGCAAATGAAGCAGGTGCTGATCAATCTGATTCAGAACGCCGCGGATGCCATCGGACGCAACGGAGTGATCGCGCTGCATTTGCGCGCCGGCGAGGCCCAGTTGGGCCGCCGGGTCAAGTCCGTGGCCATTCTGAGCGTGGCGGACAGCGGCAACGGCATTCCGCCTGAGGTCGAGGCGCGGCTATTCGACCCGTTTTTCACGACCAAGGAGGGCGGCACCGGTCTGGGCCTGGCGATTGCGGCCCGGATTGTGGAGCTGCACGGGGGCATCCTGAGATACGAAACGGAATCCAATCGCGGCACCACTTTTGAGGTGGCGCTGCCCATTGTGGAGCATGAAACCAGCGCGACTATTACTGATTGAAGACGACCCCGGCACCTCGTCCGCCTTGCGGAAGGTGCTCGAGGAGGAAGGCTATGTGGTGACCACCTGCGGGCGGGGCGACGAGGGGTTGCGCCTCGCCGAGTCGCGTCCCTGCGACCTGGTGCTCACGGATCTGCGGCTGCCGGGTTTGAGCGGCCTGGATTTGGTGCGGGAGCTGCATCGCGCGCGGCCCAAGCTGCCGATCATTTTGATGACCGCGCACGGCACGACGGACACGGCCATCGAGGCGATGAAGTTCGGCGCCTGCGAGTACCTGGTCAAACCGTTCGAGGCCGACGAGTTGCTCGATCTGACGGCCAAGGCCGTGGCCGGGTCGCGGCTGATGTCCGAAACGGTCGAAGTTGGCGCCGGCGGTTCCTCGGCCCAGGCGCTGGTCGGCAACAGCCGTCAGATGCAAAACATCTACAAGGAAATCGGGCGTGTCGCCGCCACCCCGGTCACGGTGTTGATCCGCGGCGAGACGGGCACCGGCAAGGAATTGATCGCGCGGGCGATCTACCAGCACAGCGACCGGGCGGACAAGCCATTCATCGCGGTCAACTGCGCGGCCATTCCGGAGAATCTGCTCGAGAGCGAGCTTTTCGGACATGAGCGCGGGAGTTTCACCGGCGCTCTGGCGCGCCGCATCGGCCGTTTCGAGCAGGCCCAGGGAGGCACCATTTTTTTGGATGAGATAGGCGATCTCTCCTTCAGCACCCAGGCCAAGCTTTTGCGGGTGCTGCAGGAAAAGAGCGTTCAGCGAGTGGGCGGCGACGAGGTGTTGCGGGTGGACACGCGGGTGCTGGCGGCCACCCATCGCGATCTGGAGGCGGCGATTCAAGAGCGGGAATTCCGCGAGGACCTTTTCTATCGGTTGAGCGTGGTCACCTTGCGGTTGCCCACCCTGAATGAACGGGCCGAGGACATTCCGGAGCTGGTGAGATACTTTATTCGCCGTTACGCGCCGGAGTTCGGGGTGCCGGATCCTTCGATCCAGGCGGAGGCCGTCGCCTGGCTGCAAACGCAACGGTGGCCGGGAAACATTCGGGAATTGGAAAACGTGGTGCGCCAGGCGTTGCTGGCGGCCCGGCCCTTTCCGGTGGGGCTGGAGCACGTCCAGGCCGCGGTGGGTCATAGCCGCGG
The DNA here is from genome assembly GCA_039806935.1 of Verrucomicrobiota bacterium. Lineage (GTDB taxonomy): Bacteria > Verrucomicrobiota > Verrucomicrobiia > Limisphaerales > UBA8199 > JBDHQH01. The sequence goes on along the minus strand of JBDHQH010000004.1, from coordinate 42,359 downwards.
CGCGCGCGGGATGGGGGGCCAGAGTCACGCCGCGTACATCACGAACCTGCTCGGGCGCGTTCAGCGCGGTGAAGCTCAGGGCGCGTACGGCCAGATGATCACGGATCTCGAACCGGAACTCTTCACCCAGGCGATTCAGTTGGCCGGCGGCAACCAGGCCAAGGCGGCGCGCTGGCTGGGGGTCACCCGGTTGAAAATGCGGGAAAAGCTCATCGCCCTCGGGCTCCACCCGGGACGCGAGGAAGCGGAGCGAAACGAGAACCGCTGAGTTCGCCCGCGGGGAACGTTGGCACTCGTTGAATCTGCGGCAGATTTAAATTGTTCCACCCGGAGCCGTCCGGAGAGGGAACGCGGCGTAAATGTCCCCAGAAATCGCTTTTCAGGGATGTGGCGATTGGCTGGCATGGCGCCAGCTATCGATCCGGAGGTCGGGGCCGGCGTGAGCAGAGTCCCGGCAGTCAGCCGCCGACGGAGCGGGTTGTAAACAAGGTACGAGTTGGCGATGGCCTCGTTTCGTCGGCGGCGGCAAGCTTCGGAACCACCTTTAAAGGAATGAAGTTTTTTGGAAAAGATCTGGAGTTCCTGGCTCCGGCCTGGACACGAAAGCCAACGAGCGGTCGGGCTACCCCGATCGGACGGCGACCCACCTCCGCCGCCGCGGAGGGCCAGCCCGAGGGGTTCTCGCGCATCGGGGAATACCTCGAGAGCGACATCTTTGTGGTTGGCTATCCGAAATCCGGCAACACCTGGGTCGGCGCGCTCCTGGCGGGCGCGGTGTATGGAGTGGACGTGCGGCGCACCCCCGACTCGTTGATCCGCGATCTGGTTCCCTCGGTGCATAAGCCGAGGTTCTTTCGGCGGCACGGCGCCCCCATGTTCTACAAATCCCACGCCCTGCCGGAGCCCGCCGCGAAGCGGGTCATCTATTTGCTGCGCGACGGACGGGACGTGATGGTCTCCTACCGTCATTTTTTGCGAGCGCTCTACCCGGACACGGGGGACTGGAGCCGGATGATTATCAGTGGTGAAATGTTTTTCCCCTGCAAGTGGCATGACCACGTCCGGCAATGGCTGGCCAACCCTTTTCAGTGCGACATGATCGTCGTGCGGTACGAAGATTTGAAGCAAGACGCGGCAGGCGAGTTGGGCCGGATGTGCGAGTTTGCGCAACTCGACCGGAGCCGGGCCGAACTGGAGCGGGCGGTGGAGAACGCGTCCTTTGAGAATCTGCAGCAGCGTGAACGGGTGCTGGGCTGGGAGAGCAAGGAATGGCCCAAAGACAAGATGTTCGTCCGGCGGGGCGCGGTGGGATCGCACCGCGACGAGATGCCGCCCGAAGTGCTGGAGCTATTTCTGCGGGAAGCCGGCGAGGTCATGGCACTGGCGGGCTACCCGGTCGGAAATAATTAGTTCGTCTAAATTGCAGGTCCTCCGGCCGACAAGGGTAACACCTACTCGCGAGCTCCCGGCAGCGCGGTTTATCCTGGCACAGGATATGATGCGGCCCCAGTTAGTGCGCCACGACCGGAAGGATTTCGCTCCGCCTTCCGCGCCGTTGTTTTGAGGTGCGAGGAATGGGGAATTCAAGAATTCATCCGGCGGTGCGGGCGAGCACCGGGGCCGAACGTCTTCTGGCCCGACGCCGTGACGAGGAGCCTCGCGGGCGGCTGGCTGAACCTGAGGACGACCGGCGGGCGCGGGAGGCCGAGGCGCGTTTGGCGGCCATCATCGAGACTTCGGACGATCCCATCATCGGCAAGACCCTGGATGGCGTGGTAACCAGTTGGAACCACGGGGCGGAAATATGTTTCGGCTATCTGGCTTCGGAAATGATTGGGGAGCACATCACCCGGATTTTTCCGCCCGACCTTTACGGCGAGGAGGTGGCGATCCTGGGCAAGATCCGGCGGGGTGAGCGAATACCGCATTTTGAAACGCGGCGGCGGCGCAAAGATGGCCGGATCGTGGATATGTCGGTGGCCATCTCGCCGATCAAGGACGCGAGCGGGAGAATAATCGGAGCTTCGAAAGTGGCCCGGGACATCACCGAAAAGAAAGCGTCGGAGCGCGCGCTGGCGGAGGCGCAAGCCCGGCTTCAGGGATACGCCGAAAGCCTGGAGGCGCGGGTGCGGGAGCGCACCGAACAATTGCAGGAAACCATCAAGGTGTTGGATGGATTTTGTTACACGATTGCGCACGACCTGCGGGCGCCGCTGCGCGCCTTGGGGGGATTCAGCCGCCAGTTGAGCTCGCGCTATGAGGAGCATTTGGACGAGGAAGGCCGGGATTACCTGACGCGCATCGCCTCGGCGGCGGCGCGCATGGATCAGTTGATACTCGACTTGCTGCGCCTGGGCCGGCTGAGCACGAGCGAGCTGACTTCGGAATCGGTCCAGGTGGGGGAGGTTCTGACGCGCGTCATACTGCCGTTGCGGTTGGAGATCGAGGCCGCGGGGGCGGAAGTGAACCTGCGGCTGCCGCTGCGATCGGTCCAGGGCAGCCCCATCCTGCTCGAGCAGGCGCTTTCAAATCTGCTGGGCAACGCGCTCAAGTTCACCCAGCCGCAAACGCCGGCCCGGGTTCAAGTCTGGACCGAGCAGCGCGATTCGTTCGTGCGGATCTGCGTGCGGGACAACGGCATTGGCATCAAGCCGCAGCACCAGCGGAAGCTCTTTCAACCGTTCACCCGGCTGGTCGGCGCGGAGGAATACCCCGGCACCGGAATCGGCCTGGCCATTGTGCGCAAGGCGGTCGAGCGGATGGGCGGAACGGTCGGCGTGCAATCGGCGGCGGGTGAGGGCGCTTGTTTTTGGCTGGAGTTGCCTGCGGCTGACCCGAGCGAGGAAGCGCAGCCAGGCCGGCCTGGCACGGGTTAAACCGGGAATGAAAGGATGATGCTGGTGCCGCGGCCGGGGGAGGAGCGGATCTGGAGCCGGCCTTGGTGCGCCTCCACCACGCGCCGGACCAGGTGCAGCCCCAAACCGGTTCCACCCGGTTTGCCCGAGGCCAGCAGGGATGCGCTCGCGCTTCGCCGCTGGGCCTCGCTCATGCCGCGGCCGTTGTCGCGGACTTCGAGCTGCACGCGCCGCGGGCCCCGGCCGGGCGCTACCCGGGTGCGGATCTCCAACGCGCCGCCATCCGGCATGGCTTCGGCCGCGTTGAGCGCCAGGTTGAGAAGCGCTTGCTCCAGCGGGGCGGCCGCGCCTTGAATGCGCGGCAGATCCGGCAGCAGCCGGCAGCGCCATTCGATCTTCCGCTGGCTTAATTTGTGCCGCACGAGCAGCCCAAGTTCCTCGACCAGAGCGTTGAGATCCACGGGCGCCCGCTCCGACTCGGGGGGGCGCGCCAAGTCCAGAATGCGTTCTACGATGCGGTTTAGCTGCTCCATCTTTTCGCCTAGAATCCGGGCGTCGCGATCCCGCGGATCGCCGGGCGGGAACCGCAAATCCAGCGAGTGATACAGCAGTTTCATCACCGTCAGGGGATTGCGAATCTCATGGGCCACCTCGGCGGCGATCAATCCCAGCGCGGAGAGTTTTTCGTTGCGGCGGAGCTGTTCCTCGGCGTCCAGCACCCGTCCGTACAGCCGGGCCTTCTCGATCGCGGCGCCGGCCAATTCGGCCAGCGCGTTCAAGGTCTGGATTTCCTCGTTGGAAAACACATAGGGGACCGCGGTGTAAACGGACAGCACCCCGAGCGCCCGATCGCCGGAGATCAACGGCGCCGCGGCCAGCGCGAATACTCCCTCGCGCCGCGCCATCTCAGCGTTTTGGTATTGGGTCGAGGTCTGCGCGTTGCCGAGTTGCGAAGCCTTGCGGCGTCGGACCACCACTCCCAAAAAACTCTCGGTCAGGCTGAGCCGCGCGCGGGCGAGATACGCGGGCCCCGCGCCAAAGCTCGCTCGCAGATCGAGCCAGGCGCCGGTCTCATCCAGCAGCCGGATCGACGACATTTTGCCGCGCATCAGGGCGCAGGCCTCGCGGGTGATCGCCGCCAGGGAATCCTCGAGGTTTAAGGTCGAGTTGAGGGCGCGGCTGATCCCGGCCAGAGACTCGAGGAGTCGCGCTCGCAGGCGGAGTTGCTCGTACAGCCAGGTATGGTGGATCGCCCGCGCGGCCACGGCCGCCAGCTCCTCGAGCAGGCGCTGATCCTCCGCGCTGAAAGCATCGGGCCGGTCTGCATCCACCCCCAAGACCCCGCGCACCTCCCCCGCCACCTCGAGCGGCGCCGCCAGCGCCGAGCGCGCGCCCGGTCGCGGCGTCGTCCAGCGCGAATCGCGGGAGAAGTCAGCCACGCGAAGCGGCCGACCCGCGCGCGCCACCGCGCCGAGGAAGCCCTCGCCGACCCGCAGGTTCCGTCCCGCTGCCGGGAGCGGGATGGAGGCAGCGTGAATCTCGAGCAGGCCGGTCAGGGGATTGAGCAGGGCCGCCAAGGCGGATGAGGCGTCCACCAATCGCGCCGCTTCAGCTACGATGCGTTGCAGCGCAGCTTGCGGCTCGAGTGTGGAATGAAGGACGTCACCGACCTGGCGCAACCGCTCCAGCCGCTCGAGCTTGCGCCGTAGTCTGGCCAGTTCGCTACCCATTCGCCCTCCTTCAGCGGACCCGCGCAGTGAGCCACACGCCCGCGGTCCCGAACGCCGCGTTCGGCAGCCAGCCGGCCGCCCAGGCCGGCAGGTAGCCGCCGCTGCCCAGCGCCAGGCAGAGCTGCTGCAACACGAAAAACGTGAAACAGATCAGCACGCTTCCCGCCACCCCCACAAATACGTTTCGCCGCCCCGAGGCGGCTCCGAAGGGCAGGGCGATCACCACCACTACCAGGCAGGTCCACGGCGCGGCCAGGCGTCCGTGCAACTTGGTCTGCAGCCAGGGGCCGTCCTCCGATTCTGCCGCGCCCGGATGCAGCCGCAAATAATCAAAGATTTCCCGCAGCGGGATGTCCGGTCGGCGCGCTCCGCGCAACGAGAGGCGGCTGCTGATTTTAACCTCGCTGCGGATTTGCTCGGGGGTTTCGGAGAATTCCGGCAGGGGCAGCGCGTTCGTCCGCGAGAGCGGCGTCAGCAGGGCGCCAGCCTGCGGGCCCTCGCGGTATTCGCGTGCTTTGATAAAAACCCAGAGACCGTTCGTCCGCACCGCCCGCTCCGCGTACAGCCAGAGCCGCGAGCCGTCCGGCTGCCGCCAAACCACTTGCGGGTTGATCATCACCGAGGTGTCCAAATCATATACCCCGATACGCCACACCCGGCCGTCCCGCGAATTGGTGAACCCGAAGTTCCGCGCCTCATTTCGCGATCCCGCTCCCGGCAGCGGCGCCACATGGCGCATCCGGATTTGCTCCGCCGCCTCGGCGCTGTCCGGCACCCAGAACTCGTTCATGACGAACAACGCCACGCTGGCCAGCAAGCCGGCCGCGAAGTAAGGCAGCGACAGCCGCCACAGACTCACCCCGGCGGCGCGGATCGCGGTGATCTCGTTATGGCGCGAATGGTTGGTCAGGGTGTACAGCAAAGCCAGCAACAACGCCACGGGCAGCACCAGCACCAGTAATTCCGGCGTTCGGACGAGATAATAGTGTCCGATCTCGAGCAGGCTCAGGTGCTTTTGCTGAAGATCGCCCAGATTGGCAAACAGGTCGAAAGCCGCCCAGAAAATCAGAAACCCGCCGAGGCAATAGCCCAGCGGGACGAGCAACTCGCGCAGCAGATAACGGTCGAGCAACCGCATTCCTGCCAGCCTACCGGCGCGACCGACGGGGAGCAAGCCGCCGGGCGCTACCGCGGCTTACGCCTGCTCCGCCCCTCCCTCAACGAGCGGCGGCATCCCCGGGGCTGGCCAGACGGCCGCGCAGCAGCCGCTGCGCGCCGCCAATCACGCGGTCCCACTGGAAAGCGGGGCCGGGATCGGTCTTGTTGGCCTGGATGTGGAAGTGCCCGAGCACGCCCTGATACGCAGCCAACTCCGCGTCGGGCAGCTTTGTCGTGACGAGGCGACCGGCGGCGTCGCGGGGATAGTCACACCGGATCTTCGGCAGCACCGCGCTCAGCGCGGCGGTCAGCCTGGTCAGCGACTCATACTGTTGCGGGGTGAAGTCATACTGCATCAGCTCCCGCCCCTGCACCTTGCCGATGACCGGCTCCGGACGGTCGGGATGACCGACAAAGTTCTTCGTTCGGATCCCCCCGTCCCCCAGCCGCGCGGGAAGCGTGATGACGGTCTGGCCATTGGTTCGCGCGTACCATTCGGCGAACGGATTCCGTCCGCCCACCGCGTAGGCGCCCATATTCGCGATCTCGATGCCCACGGACCGGGTGTTGGAGGTGGTCGCATGCCAGGCGCGCTCCTTCAAGTCGAGCGTTTGATAAATGGTGCCGTCCAAATCCAGCATGAAATGCACGCTCAAGTCCCGCATGTCCTGCAGCACTTTGAAACAGGTGCGGCTCACGCCACACACGTCGTAATGAATGACGAACTGGTCCACCACCTTTTGCAAGGTGGGCAGATCCCAACCGCCGCCGCGGACGCGCTCGATTTCCTCGGGGGTCAATCCTGCCAGGCGCAGGTTGTAACGGGCGGGAGAATCGAGATCCTTCACCTCCTGGCGCGAGGTCTCCCAATCCGATTTCTCCAGGGGGGCGAATCGGCGCTCGACGCGATAGGCATCGTACCCGCCGGGATCCATCCACAGCACGACCTTCGCCCCGGTGTGGACGAACTGGCCGGCCACCACGATTTCATCGCCGGTGCGCCGGGCGATCGCGCCGGGGCGTTTGGTGGTGGAGCAACCGGTTCCCGCCAGGAGGAGCGCCAAACCGGAGAAAAGAGAAAACCCACCGAGAGATTTCAGGTTCATAAGCTGATGTTTAAATGACCCGCCCGCGAGGCGATGTCAAGCGCGCGGCCGGCAATTCTCGCGGGGCGAGGGCGAGCTCCGGAGCTGCGTGCGGCCATGATCTCCGGGCCTTGGCGGGGAAAATGGCGGGTTATGAGATCCGGCATCGCTGGAGGCGCGGCTCAGGCGGGGGTGGGAGAATTTCCGTTGAGCCAGGTCGAGTCGAGGTCGCGAATCAAGGCCACGAGGGCTTCGAAGCCGAGCGGTTTCACCAGGTAAGAACTGGCGCCTTCGGCATGGGCGCGATCCCTATCCCGGCGCAATTCCGAGCCGGACAGGACCACCACGGGGATGTGCCCGAGTTGGGCGCGCGCGCGCAACCAGGTCAAAACCTCAAACCCGGTGGTGCGCGGCATTTTCAGATCCAACAAAATCAGCGAGGGCAGCGGATATTTGCGCCGGTCGGCGAAGGCGCCGCCGCCGCTGAGATAGGCCATGGCCTGTTCGCCATCGACGACATTTTGCAGCGAGAATTCCACCCCCGCCTTGCGGGCCGCTGAAGCCAGCAACTCCGAATCGTTGGGGTCGTCGTCCACATGCAGTACGGTCACGGGCATCCTCCGGGCGGCGTGGGCGAAGCCCGACCCGGTTTTCCGATCGGTTAATTTCGGTTGCTGAGTCATGAGTCACGGGGCTGGCGCGCTTTCGCGCCGAGGCTGTCAGCCCGGTTAATTTTTGTAGGCTATCGAAAGCGGCGAGTCAAAAGTTTTGCCGCGGCGGCCGAAAATTTTTCCGAACAGAATTTGAACGTTTTCCTCACGCGCCGCTCGGGTTCTCGCCGCAGTCATTTGAACGTAGTCTCCGAATTCGGGACCACGATGGGGGTGAGGCTGGTGGGAATGCGGTTAATTTCCGTCCAGTAAGTTTCGAAGCGTTGGATGAGATTCAACATCTGGTCAAACTCGACGGGTTTGACGAGGTACGAATTGGCGCCCAGATCGTATGCCCGGTCGATGTCGGCCTGGAGATTGGAAGAGGTCAGCACCACGATCATCAGCCGCCGGAGGGAGCGTTCGTTGCGCGCCCATTGCAGCACCTCGAAGCCGTCGGTCCCCGGCATTTTGAGATCCAACAGCACCAGAAAGGGCAGCGGGTACGCTTCCCGATCCGCGTATTCCCCGCGGCCGCTGAGATATTCGATGGTTTGATCGCCATCCCGAACGATGCGCAGCCGGTCGGCGAAGCCGGCTTTGCGAAAGGCCCGCTCGATCAGCAGCACGTCATTGGGATCGTCCTCCACCAGCAGTATGTGTTTATTTTTATGCATCATGTCGTCTTCCGAGCGTTTCCATCCGGCCCGCCGCGCCAGGCGAAAGGTCGTCCGCCAGCCCCCACCACGGCGCGAAGGCTTCGGGAATTACTAGACGGAAGCAGGCCATTTCAACAAGTGGGGGAAGGACCCCAGGCCAAAGCGATTTGCTCGGCGTGGAGTGCTTGGTGCGCAGTGAAAAAATCGAGGCGGGGCGGGGTTAATAAAAACCGGCCGATTTCTGAGCCGGCAGTCCCCCGCCGGGTCCGGATGGTTCGGATGGGGCAATTCGCCAAAACGGGCAAAGGGTATTACCCTATTTCGTCCGTCCGATCCCGGTCGCATAGTTGGCCGGTAACGCGTGGTTGCGCATGACCATCTAAACTATGGCTAACATTTCTGTTCTCATTGCCGATGATCACAACATTGTGCGGCAGGGCCTGAAGGCTTTGCTGCTGGCGGAAAACGATATGACCATTGTGGGCGAAGCCCAATCCGGGCGCGAAGCCGTCCAGATGGTTGACGCGCTGCATCCGGACGTCGTCTTGATGGATCTCGCGATGCCGCTGCTCAACGGCTGGGAGGCCACCCGGCAGATCGTCAAAGCGCATCCCGCGGTTCGTGTCCTGGTCCTCTCGAGCTATCATGACGATGAGCACATCCAGCAGGCAGTGGCCGCTGGAGTGGCTGCTTATTTGATCAAACAGACCGCTGGCGCGGACCTCGTCAAGGCGATCCGGGAGGTGAAACGCGGCAACGCTTATTTCAGCCCTGCGATCGCCCAGCGGTTGCGGGAACAATCCTGCCGGTTCTCCAATGGCGAACCACTAAAAATGCCGGCCGTCAGCCTGACCCATCGCGAGGCGGAGGTGCTGCAGTTGATTGCGGAGGGTTTCGCCAATAAGCAGATCGCCGGCGAACTGGGGCTCAGTGTGAAAACTGTTGAAAAGCACCGGCAGCAAGTCATGAACAAACTCAATATCCATGACACTGCCAGTCTGGTGCGCCACGCGGCGGCGCACGGCATTATCGAGACCGTGCGCGCTGGAGTTCCCGAAACCGATATTGTCAGCACCCCCGGCGCGCTCAGTTGACCAGCCGGCAACGATTTAGCGGCGGCACCGGCCAGCGGCGCATCGCCCTCAGGAAATCCGCCGCCTGGCAGCCTTCCGCCGGGGAGTGATTACGGCGCGGTCTTTTTGGCGCTGGAAACCGGCGCTGACGGCGCTTTTTGGGTGGCCCTGGCATCGACCTTGGGGCCATAGTTGATTTTGGTCGCCATCATCCGGCCCTGGTCATCGAGTTTGAAGCCGCCGCTGGTGATCTCGCCGACCACGCCATCCTCGAATCGGGCTGGTTTGCCATCTCTCTCGATCCGGGTGTTGGGGCCGGCGTGGAAGGTCCGCTTCCCTACCGTGATGGTCCTGGCGGTTTTGTCGAGGGAAACCAGCTTGCCCCGGAAGGGTCCGCCTTTGGGCTTCGGGGTTTGGCGCTCACTGCCCGGCGGGGGCGTCGCAGCTTTCTTCGCCTGCGCGCCGGCGGAAATCGGCCAAATCGAGCAGGCCGCAGCTACTGCCACCACCGCCATCCATTGTCTCCATTGTCTTCGCATGCGGAATCCTTTCCGAGCATGGCGCTTCGTGGCAAGGAGGAACCGCTGGCTGGCGAGGTGTGCGTGGGCGCGCTGGCGCCCCCCCAAAAAATCCTATTCCGTCAGGGACAGAATGCCTTCCGTTGCGAGGGTGTCCTTCTTGCGCATGCGAAGCCGCAGTTTTTTGAGACCTTCATTTTCGATCTGGCGGATGCGCTCGCGGGTCAGACCGTAGCGCCGGCCGATTTTCTCGAGGGTTTGCGGGGTGTCATCCACCAAGCCGAATCGCAATGAAAGGATTTCTCGTTCCCGCGGCTTGAGGGTGGCGAAAGCTTCCCTCATCAAGGCCTGGTCGCTGTCCTGGACCAGGTTGTCAAAAGGCGCTTCGGCGCGCTCGTCCGCCACGACTTCGGCAACATGCTGGGAATCATGCTCGTCGCCGAGCGGGGCGTCCAGGGAAACCGTTGATTTGGCGGCCTCCCGGTACTCGCGCACCTGCCTGGGCTTGAGGCCCACGTCGGCGGCCAACTCCTCGTCGGTCGGGTCGCGGTCCAGGATTTCCTTGAGCTTCAACTCCGCCCGCCGAAGGTGGGCGACTTTGTCCACCACATGCACCGGCAGGCGAATGGTCTTCACCTGGTTGGCCAGCGCGCGCTTGATGGATTGCTTGATCCACCACGAAGCGTAGGTCGAGAGCTTGGCTCCCCGAGTGGGATCAAATCGCTCGACACCCTTCATCAATCCCATATTCCCTTCATTGATCAGATCCAGCAATGGCAGGCCGAGGTTGTCATATTCCCGCGCGATCTTGACGACCAACCGGAGGTTGGCCTTGATCATTTGCTCCCGCGCGGCTTCGTCGCCTTGCCGCACCCGCTGTCCCAGCTCAAATTCCTCAGCGGGGGTGAGCAACTTTACCCGGCCGACTTCCCGGAGATAAAGCTGCAGGGGCGAGGAGGCGGATGACTCTCCCGGGGAGGCGGGTTCGCTGTCCCCGGCCTCCCGCTCCAAGCGATCTTCCCGGCGCCGCCCGGCGCGCGGCGACGCCGGACGACCGCGGCCGCGCGCGGGTCGCGGGGGCGCGGTGGAAATTTTCTCGTTCAATAACATGGCAAAAGTCCTGTCTTGTATGTAACACAGTTGGTTGCGTTTGTCCACGGGGAGACGCGCGGGCCCGGCGGCGCGGCTAACGCAAGCGCTGGATTTGCCGGAGGACGTCGGCCAGGGTGGTTCTGGCCAGATCGCGCGAGAGGGCGAGTTCGGCGGAGGCAAAGAGCGGTTTCAGCACGGCATGGATGCGCTGGCCGACCGGGCAGGCGGGGCTGGGGCGGCGGCGCGGCAGGCCAAAGAGCGCGGGATCGCGGACGGCCTGGTAAACATCCGCCAGGCGCACTCGGGCGGCGGAGCGGGCCAATCGCGATCCGGCGCGCGGCCCTTTGCGGGTTTCCACTAGGCGGCTGGTTTGCAAGGCGCGCAAAAGCCGCCGGATGACCACCGGATTGGTGTTGACGCTGGCGGACAAAAATTCGGAGGACACGGGATCTCCGTCCTGGTGGGCCAGAACGGCCAGAACGTGCAAGGCGGTGGCGAAGCGTGCGTTGGCGCCCATAATGACGGATGATATGTAACTCTATTGGTTGCGTAAATCAAATGGCCCGGGTTCCCTTTCCGAATTTTGCGCCGCGTCCATCGGACCGGAGGCTGGCTCAGAAAGCGTTCGTTGCGGAAAAAGTCGTGCTCTGGCCCCGGGTTTTTTCCATGTTGCGGGCGGCGCAATTAGGGAGGCGCTGATGCATGACACGATGGATGCTGATTTTATTGGTGGGCTGGAGCCTGGCGGTTTTGGGGAAGGAGCCGGCGAGCCGGCGGGTGGTGGACGACACGGTGTATCTCGAGCGGGTCGTGGCGGGGGCGGCTGAGTTGCGGAAACAAGGCAAACTCAGGCTGGTGGGGGAGTTGCGGCGGGAGACGCGCACCCGGGGTGTGGCGTTGAAACTGCCCGCGCCCTCCCGCGAGAAGCGGGCTGGCCCCGCCCTCTACGAGCGGCTGGCGGGAAGCACGCTGGCGGTGGGGGAGTATTACCGGTGCGGAGAATGCCCGGAATGGCATTTCAACAGCGGCGCCGGTTTTGTGGTGGCGGCCGGCGGAGTGGTTTGCACTTGTTGTCATGTGCTGCTGGGGGAAAAGCTGGATTCCCCCGAGGCGTACCTCGTGGCGGCAGATGTGGAGGGGCGGGTCTATCCAGTGGCGGGGGTGCTGGCGGCGGAGGTGGATTCGGACACCTGTTTTGTGCAACTCGCCGGGGCGGATGCGCTGGCGCCGCTGCCGCTGGCGGCGGGGGCGCGGGTGGGTGAGCGCGTGTACTGCCTGAGCCATCCGGGCGGGTATCATTTCATGTTTTCGGAGGGGATCGTCGCCCGCGTGGCCCGTTTGCGAAATGAGCGGTTGGACGAGCAGGGCAGGACCAATGGCTGGCTGACGCGGCCGGTGCTGTTTTTGAATGTGACGGCGGAGTTCGCTCCCGGTTCGAGCGGCGCCCCGGTGGTGGATGAAGCCGGAAATGTGGTGGCCCAGGTGGCCAGCATCGCGGATGCCGGCGAGCCGCCGGAGGGCGAAACCAACTGCGCGGCCTGGCCCAGCGTCCCGGTGCGCTTCTGCACGGCGGCGGAGGAAATTCTGGCGTTGACCAATCCCGCCCTGGAGCCTTCGCCGCCCAGCGCGGCGCCGGGGGGGCTGGCGCACCGCGAGCCCGCCCCGCGGAAGCAGAACGAGCTGGATCCGCCGGGCCGTCCGGGCCGCCCGTAGCGGGCTTACGACAGAATGCGGCGGCCTTCGTCGAGGAAGATGCCTTTGAAATTCATCTCGAGGGCTTGCGGGTTGCTGGCCTTGCTGAGGGCCTCGGCCTCGCCCACCTTTCCGGCTTTCACGAGATTGAACAGCGCCTGGTTGAAGTTGAGCATGCCGTCGTCGGTGCCGGTTTCGATGGCGGCGGACAGTTTGTCGAGCCGGTTTTCCTCGATCAGCTTGCGCACCGTGGGGGTGTTAATCATGATCTCGAGGGCGGGCGTCATGCCGCCGGCCAGCGTGCCGACCATGCGCTGGCAGATGACCGCCCGCAGGGTGCCGGCCAACTGCCGGCGCACCTGCTCGCGCTCATCGGCCTTGAAAAAGTCCAGGACGCGGCTGACGGATTGGGAGGCGTTGGTGGTGTGCAGGGTCGAGAGCACCAGGTGACCAGTGTCCGCCGCGCTCATGGCGGCGGTGAAACTGATCGAGTCGCGCATCTCACCGATCATGATGATGTCCGGATCCTGCCGCAAAACGTGTTTGAGCGCGTGGTGAAAGGAGAGGGTGTCCAAGCCCACCTCACGCTGCTCGATCACACATTGATTGTCCTCGAAAACGAATTCGATCGGATCCTCGAGGGTGATGATGTGCTTCTTGAAATTGGCGTTGATGTGCTCGACCATGGCGGCCAGGGTGGTCGATTTGCCGCAGCCGGTGGAGCCGGCCACCAGGACGATGCCCCGCGGGGATTCGGCGATGCCGCGGATTTGATCCAACAGCCCCAGCTCCTCGAACCCCGGCACGATCGTTTTCACATAACGCATGGCCAGGCACCATTGGCCGCGCTGCTGAAACAGGTTGGTCCGGAACCGCCCGGTCCCGGGGACGTAATAAGAAAAGTCCACCTCGCGCTCCTGCTCGAGCTTTTTACGCAGGTGCGCCGGCGCGATGGCGTCCACGATCTGATTCATCCACGTTTCGGTGGGGTGCGGACACTCGATGGCGATGATCTGCCGGTTGATGCGAAAGATGACGGGCGTGCCGATTTTGAGATGAATATCTGACGCGCCCCCCTCGACGGCGGTCTTCAAAATTCGTTGGAAAATTTCCATGGACACGGAGCATAGCAGAACGGAAGGGCGCGTCGAAGTGGAAAAAGCAGTCCGGGATGGGGCGCGCCGCGATCGGCCGCCGGCGCCTGCCTCCGCTCCGCCGCGTGCTCCGCGGGAGCCGGGGAATCAGGGGACGCTCCGAGCGCGAAAGCTCGCGGGGCAGAGCTAGAGGACGATCAGCGTAACGCCTTCGTTGCCCGCGCGAAGGTCGGGATCGGCTCGCAGTTCGGGGACAGCCTCGAGCAATTCGAGAACCTGGCGGTTGAAGATGGTGAGATCCTCGCCGGGGATAAAATCCACGATCAAACCCTCCTTTTTCCGGAGGCGCAGCGACTTTCGCAACCCTATCCGCAGCACTCCGCCTTGGCCCGAGGCGCCGTAGCCGTGGATGATTTTCAGGAGCTTCGCTTTTTCGCGGCGGGCGGTCCGGAGCTCCGCCGCCAGGATCCGGCGGGCCTCCTCGAGGGTGGGATAGCCCGCTTCCAGATTGAACGTTTTGAGGTTGGCCATGACCAATGCTAGGTGGCGGTTGACTTTGTGACTGACGAGTTACAGATTGACACGCACTCAACAGCGCGAACTGATGAACAGCTTCACCATACTGCATGTGGAGGATGATCCGAACGACGTTTTTTTGGTTCGGCGGGCCTTCGCCAAGGCTGGCCTGGCGGTGAGGTTGGAGGCGATTTCCAGCGGCGATCAGGCGCTCGAGTATTTATCGGCCACCGGTCCCTACGCGGACCGCGAGCGTTACCCGCTGCCGGATCTGGTGCTGCTGGATCTCAAACTGCCCGGCTTGAACGGGTTCGAGGTGCTCGACTGGATTCGAGCGACCGGGGTTCTGCGAGGTGCGCCGGTGGTGATTTTGAGTTCCTCGGACCATCCGGATGATCGCCAGCACGCGGCCGAGCTGGAGGTCGCGCAGTATTTCACCAAGAGCGCCACTTTTACGGAGGCGGTGGACTACGTGCGCCGCATGCTTCCGGTGTCCGCCACCATCGCGGGCGAGCCCGCCCTGGGCTGCTAAAGGTCCCGCCGGCGCGCCGGGCGGAGCGTCTCCAAATCCGAAGGCCTTCAACCCGGCTCCAAGCGGGGCGCCGCCTCGATTCAAGGGGCCGCGGTGGCGGGGTGATTTTTAGGGCTGGCTGACGCGGTGAAATTACGTTTCCCTGCGGGCGGGCAGGCGTTACAGTAATTTTTTATTTTTCGATGAGGGCTATGAAAGAGACAGCTTTAGCGCCGTCCGCGGCGGGGCGGGATGAGTTGGCCGCGGTGCGGGAATTGTTTGAGCGGCATGTGGTGCCCAGTTACGGGCGCTTTGATCTGGCGCTGAGCCATGGCGTCGGCAGCCAGGTGTATGATTTGTCCGGCAAGCGCTACCTGGACCTGGGCGGAGGCATCGCGGTGAACTCGCTGGGTCACGCGCATCCGGCGATGATCGAGGCCCTGGCGGAGCAGTCGCGGAAGCTGACTCACGTTTCGAACTTTTATTATCACGAACCGCAGGGGCGATTGGCGCAAGAACTCACCCGGCTCATTGGCCCCGGCAAATGCTTTTTCTGCAATAGCGGCGGGGAGGCCAACGAGGGGCTGTTCAAACTGGCGCGCAAATTTGGCCATGACGAAGGGCGCTTTGAAATTCTCACTGCCACCAACTCGTTCCACGGGCGCACGCTGGCGGGGATTTCGGCCACCGGCCAGGAAAAGGTGAGGAAGGGCTTCGAGCCGCGGGTGCCGGGATTTCGGCAGACGCCGTTTAATGATCTGAGCGCGGTGGCGGCGGCGCTAACACCGGCGACCGCGGCGGTGCTGATCGAGGGCATTCAGGGCGAGGGCGGGGTGACGCCGGCAACCCCGGAGTATTTGCTCGGTTTGCGGCGGCTGTGCGACGAAAAGAAGCTGTTGTTGCTGATGGACGAGGTGCAGTGCGGCCACTTCCGCACGGGACGATTTCAGAGCTATCAACGAATTCTCGAAGGTGTGCCGGGCGGGGAGACGTTTCTGCCGGATGCGGTATCGATGGCGAAGTCGCTCGGGGCGGGCTTTCCCATGGGCGCGTTCTGGGTTCGCGCGCCGCACGCCGATCTGCTGTCGGCCGGGACGCACGGAGCCACCTACGGCGGATCGCCGCTGGCCTGCGCGGTGGGTTTGAAGGTGTTGGAGGTCATCCGGCGGGAAAAGCTGGACGACAACGCGCGCGAGATCGGCGGTCGGTTGAAGAGCGGTCTGGAAAACCTGGCGCGCCAGTTTCCCCGGCTGGTCGGCAACGTGCGGGGCCTGGGCCTGATGCTCGGCTTCGAGATTGGCGAAGCGGGCGACGCTCTTCCCGGAGGCGCGGAGAAGGCCGTCTCGGCCCGGCTGGCGAATCTGCTGCAGGAGGCCGGGCTGTTAACCATCCCGGCGGGCGCGCGGGTGCTCCGGCTGTTGCCGGCCTTGAACCTGACGCGGGCGGAGGCGGACGAGGGACTGGGTCTTTTGGAGCAGACGTTCGCGCGGCTGGCGCGCTGAGTGGGAAGGAAAATCACCGAGGACTTTTTCATGAGGCATTTGCTAAGTATTGAGGCGCTTTCCCGGGAGGAAATCGAGCGGCTGCTGGAGCGCGCCACCCGGCTGAAAGCCGAGCGGGGACGGCACGCCGCCCAGCCGCTGCGCGGACAGGTCTGGGCCTTGCTGTTCGCCAAGGCCTCGACGCGCACCCGGGTTTCCTTCGAGGTGGGCATTCGGGAACTGGGCGGCGACGCCATCTTCCTGCCAGCCAGCGAAATCCAGATGGGCCGCGGCGAGCCGGTGAAAGACACCGCCCGCGTCCTGGGCCGGATGGTGCAGGGGGCCATTTTCCGCACTTACGGGCAGAGCGACGTCGTCGAGTTCGCGCGCTACGCGCGCATCCCGACAATCAACGCGCTGACCGACGAGGAGCATCCCTGCCAGATTCTGGCCGATCTCCTCACCATCCAGGAGGCGCGCGGTCCGGTGGCGGGGAAGGTGATCACCTTCATCGGCGATGGCGCCTGCAACGTCGCGAACTCCTGGGTGTTTGCCGCGGCGCGGCTGGGCTTCGAACTGCGCCTGGCGGCTCCGCGCGAGTTTCAACCCGCGCCGGAGCTGCTCCGGCGCGCCGGCGGGCGCGTGATCTGCGAGGAAGACGTCGCCCGGGCGGCCCGCGGCGCGGATGTCCTTTACACCGATGTCTGGGTATCGATGGGCAAGGAGGCTGAATCGGCCGACCGGATGAAAAAGATGGCGGCGTATCGCATTGACGGGGAAGCGACGCGCGCGGCCAAACCGGATGCGCTGGTGATGCATTGTCTGCCGGCCTATCGCGGCCGCGAAATTGACGAAGCCACCTTTGAGGCGCACGCCCAAACCATTTTCGACCAGGCGGAGAACCGGCTGCACGCCCAAAAGGCGGTGCTGGAATGGCTGGTGGGCTGAGTCGCGCGGCGGCTCAAGCTCCGTAGCGGCGGAGATAACGCAGCGCGACTTCGAGGCATTTGGGGATGGGCGCCTGAAGGCAGAGCGGTTGGCGGGTGACCGGATGGGGCAGCGCCAGTTCGCGGGCGTGCAAGGCCGGCTCGGCCAGCAGCGGGCGCTCGAGCCGGCCCGGCTTCAGGCGATAGCCCGGCTTCAAACGCGAGAGCAGCAACGGCCGCCCGCCGTAGAGCGCATCGCCGACCAGGGGCAGCCGGGCGTAGCGCAGGTGCGCTCGTATCTGCTGCGGCCGGCCCGGCAGCGGGTCACAGCGAAGCAGGGTGTAGTCTTTGAAGGTTTCGACGACCTCGACGAGCGTTTTGGATTTTTTTCCCCGGCGCGAGTTGACGCGCACGATGCCCGGCTGGCGCGGGTCGGGTTCCAGCTTTCCCTCGATCTCGAAGCGGGGCTCCAGCGGAACCCCGCGCGCGAGGGCCAGGAAGCGCTTTCCCGGGGCCATCGAGTGGAAATGGTTGGACAGGCTGGTGAACACCTCTTTGCTCCTGGCCAGCGGCAGCACCCCGCCGACACCGGCATCCAGAGGGTAGGGGTTCCCGAGGTAGGCGAGGCGGCGTTGGACGGCCCAGGGCCGGCCTTCACGAATGCCTGCGTGGAGCAGGCCGAGCAAACTTGGCTGGGTGGGATCCACCGGGTTGGGCGCAGTCGCGAGGCCGGACGGTTTGTCCACCACCAGGAGGTGTTCGTCCACGTAGAGGACGGCGACCTCCCAGAAATCCCGGGTGGCGGGCGAGGAGAGCTTGATGGGGAGCATGTCGTCCCGCCGCTTCGGCGCTTTTTCGCCGCCGCGCCTCAAGATTTGGCAGTGCCGGCGCCCATGGTGGGCGGAGGCGGGCGGTTCAACGGGGTGTCCCGCAGCGCGCGCTCGGCTTCCTTGCGGAACCAGGCATTGAAGGCTTCCTCCTGGCGCGCCCGGCGCACGCGCGTGAGGAAATCGGGCAGGTCCGCCTTCATGGCCGCTTGGTCGAGCGGCAGCTTCTCCTTTACATAGACCGCCACCGCGCCTTCGGGAATCGGGGTTGCCTGGCTGAGTTTGCCGGGTTGCGTGCTGAAGGCGATCTGCTTGTATTGATTCAATTGCACCTGCTCCTCGAGTTCCGGGACCGCGCGGGTGCTGATGGCCAGGGGTGGAATCTGGGTCACGGCGGCCTTGGCTTCGGCCGCGATGGTGGGGAAGCTCTTGCCTTGCGCCAAGGCGTTGGTTGCGCTGGCGACGAAGGTATCCGCCGCGTGGCGGGCCATTTGGATGGCCTGCGTCTGCTGATAATCCGAGGCTACCTTCGCGCGAATCTGATCCAGCGGGGGAATTTCGCTGGGTATCGTTCGATGGTAAGCCACCACGAACATGCCGTGCTCGCCCATGGCGGGGCTGGCGAACGGCTCCTCGGAGTTCAGGCGGAAGGCTGCCTTGGTGAAGTCCGGCCCGGCGTCAATTTCCTCGGGGCCATTTTCGCGGTCAAAGGGGGCGGTGACATGCACCGCCAAACCGGCGGCCTGGGCCTGCTTTTCAAGGTTGTCGGCGCGCATTGGTTCCATGTCAAAAATGGGGCGGGCAAACTCGTTGGCGCGCTCGCGGGCCAGCGTTCGGGCTTTTTGCTCGATGATTTGCTCGCGAATCTTCGCCTTGGCCTGTTCGGGGGTCGAGCCGGCGAAATAATTGGTTCCCAAACGGACGTAGTTGGCCTCGACCACCTCGGAAAGATTGGTCTTGCTCAGCTCGGTTTCGGCCTGGCTCAGGTAGTTGGAGAAGGGAAACTCGACGTAGGTGAGCTGGAGCCGCTCGGGAATGCGGTAGGCGGCGAGGCGATTCGAGTAAAATTGCGCGACCGCCTCCGGGTTGGCCGTGACCGAGGCGAGGTAATTCGAGGCCGAGAAGAACACGGCCTCGGTGGCCAGTTGCTGGTGCTCGCGCTGGTAGAGCGCGTCGGCTTCGGCGGGGGTGACCAACGTTCCGGGCAGGCCGACGGTATTGATCAACTCCTGGATGCCGAGGGAATGACGGGCGAAACGCTCGAAATCGTCCAGGGTCAAGCCGTGCGGACGCAGGACTTGCTGGACGAACATCGCGGGCGAAGTGATGCCCATTCGCTCGAAGGGACGGATGCGCTCGCGGGCGATGCGGGCCACTTCCTCGGGACCCACGCGAACCTTCATCTGCTCGATTTTGTGGACGAGCAGCAGCCATTGGTAGGTCTCGCGCTCGGGATCAAAGCCGCCGCTGCGCATATCCTCGTCGGGCCAGCGCCCGGTCGTCAGAAAGTGGTGCAGCGCCACCTCGCGCTGGGCGTTCCGGAAATCCAAGGCGCTGATTTTGTCGCCGGCGATGCTGCCGTAATATCCGCTGCCGCCACCGCCCTGGCCGCCGCCCTGGCCGGGCGAAAAGAACCAGACGAAGCTGATAATCGTCAGCGTGATAATCACGACCCAAAGCCAGGTCTGATGCTTGCGAATCGTCCCGAACATAGTAAATCGTCGAATTTAAAGAGCCAATAAACTAACCTCGATCCGCGCGGAGGGTCAAACGCAAAATCCGCCCTTTACAAGCCATGGCGGGTTTGTACGCTGGCGCATCTTATGAGAAGAGCATTGCCGGCTTTGTTTGCCGCGCTGTTATTGACCGGCTGCCAAAGCACCTTTACCAATCTGACCCCGCAACGGCAGATCCGAAACCCCAATAATCTTTACCCGGTTGAAGTCGCCCTCACCTCGCGGCAGCAAGCGCTGCGCTGGGACAGCATCCGGCCGCAAATTGTGGTGGATTCGCAATTCATTCCCATGCGCCCCACATCTTTGCTGACCAATCGCTGGGAAGGGCTGATCCCCGTGCCGCCATCAGAGAACCTCGTTCGTTACCGCTACAAGTTCGACTATCAATACAACGCGATGGGCGGACCCAGGCCGGACAGCGCCTCCTCTCCCGAGTACACGCTGCGGATTCTGGATGCCAAATAACCGCGGCCGGGGGAGAACTGTTTTGGCCGGCCTTGGCGTCGCTCGTTTCATGAATCCGGACTCGCCGCTGCGTTCACTTTGGGATGAATACCAGGCGGTTTTCCGCGATTTCGATGATCTGACGCTGGCGCGCTGGATGGCCCAGACTCTGGGACAACTCGAGGGCAGGGCCTGGCGGTTCTCGCATCCGTTGATGGGCGCCTACCATCTGGCGGCGCAAGCCGCCCATGACCGGCAGATCTGGCTCCAGCGCCTCGCCACCATGCCGCACGCCTACGCGGAAGCCCCGTGCTGCCGCGCGCCAGTGCTGCCGTTGCTGACCCGGGAGGTTGGCGAGGCGGGCCTGGCTTGCCCTCATTGCGGCGGAACGCTGGCGTCCGTCGAGGAAATTCCCGCCGCTCCGCGGCAGTCGTTGGTGACTTGGACAGGGGAATACGCGCGGGTGCATGCGGTGGCGCACTGGGACGACGCCCGGCGGGAAAGCTGCGGCGATTATGAACACGCGTTTGACGGCGCCGCGCTCGAGGCGGAAACCCTGCTTGGGCGCCTGGGCGGAGCGCTCGCGCCGCAACTGCTGGAATTTTATCCGGCGGTCATCTGGGAAGACCAGGACGAATGCCTCGAGGTGCGCCCCGAGGACGTGCGCTTGGAGTGACGCGGCGCATTCGGGAAAAGCGCCGGTTCATGGCGAAACACCGGCGCTCCAGGGGGCGCTGAAGGAGTAATGGCCGGCGCCGACCGCAAACGCCGAGGCGGCGCCGGTGGACTTCAACCAGACCACCCCGGGGGCTTTGGCCGCCGGCCCCGACCCCTCCCTGACCGCGTCCACGCGCCCGGCGGGAATCCAGATCGTCGCGGCGGTATTTGGGGGAATCGTCGCTTCCAGTTGGAAACGGCCCGCCTCGATTTTCCAGGAGGACTCGAGGTCGCCACTCATGGAGGCATAGCGCGCTTTCACCCAGGTCAGATCCCCCACCGGTTGCGGGGCGAGCACAAACCGGCGAAAACCGGGGCCGGCGGCATCCGGATTGATGCCGGCTAATCCGGTGTAAAACCATTCTTCGGCGTGGCCGAGCATGCAATGATTGCGGGATTGGCGGCCGGCGTCCCAGGTCTCCGCCAGCGCCGTGGCGCCCTTCTCCAGTTGCCTCGCATAACCCGGCCCGGAACGCTGGGTCACCAGGTCAAAAACCACATCCGAACGGCCGCCGGCGCGCAGGGCCTCGACCAGAAAGCGGAACCCGACGTCGCCTGCCGTTACCCGGTTTTGATTGGCGCGGACCGCCGCCGCCAGCCGTTCGAGGACGGCGTTCGTCCGGGCGGCGGGAGTGAGGCCGAGGACCAGGGGCATCGCGTTCGCCGTCTGGCTGCCGCGGTCGTATTGGGATTCGCCGGCAGGAAAGAACCTGGTGTTAAAAGCCTGCCGGACTTCCGCGGCGAGCGCGCGCCAGGCTTCGGCCTCGGCTGGCCGGCCGAGCCGGGCGGCCACCCGGGCCAGGATCACGAGATCCTCGTGGTAGATGGCCGTGGCGGTGAGGCCCTTGGTGGTGAGTTGGGATTCGCCGGGCGCCGCCGGGCCAACGTCGCACCAATCCCCCAGGCCATGCGCCAGCAGGCGCTGATTGCTTCGGGAGCCCAGATACCCGGCGTAACGGCGCATGGTCTCATAGCTTTCCTCGAGGGTCGTGGCGTCGCCATAAAACTCGAACAGCAGCCAGGGATTCAGGATGCAGGCGCTGCCCCACTCCGGCGAATCCCGGAATCCGCCCTGGAAGACCGTGTATTCCGGGGCGATGCTCGGCACCAATCCGCTCTCGAGCTGCGCATCCGCCATGTCCGCGCAGATTTTGCGGTAGAGCGCGGCCACGTCGTAATTGAACATGATGGCCCGGCCGAGCAGGTGCGAGACTTCGAGCCAGCCGAGCTTTTCCCGGTGCGGGCAGTCGGTGAGGACGCTTTGGAGGTTGCTGTCGATGGCGGCCAGGATCAGGGCGTGGATGCGATTTACCAACGTATTGGAACATTCGAACTGGCCGGTTTTGGCCGCCGAGGAGTGGATAAACTGGCCCTCGAGCCGCAGTACCACGGGCAGGCTGGGATTCGGCGGGCGATGATCGTCCGGCGCGGCCCCTTCCACCTGGACATAACGGAACCCGTAGTAACTAAAGCGCGGATGCCAGCGCTCCAGGCCGCCTCCCCGCAGCGTATAGGCAAACCACACCGGCCGCCCCGAGGCGCTTTGGTCCACCAAACCGTCCGGAGTCAGCAATTCGCCCGGCAGCAGTTTGACGGTGGCGCCCGCGGGGCCGCGGACGGAGAGCGCGGGCCGGCCGGCAAAGTTTTGCCCCAGGTCATACACGAAAATCCCCGGGCGCGGCTCGGTGACGGCCACCGGTTGAAACGTCCGCATCACCTTGACCGGCGGCGCGCTTTGGGCGACCCGCTGGCCGCCGGGGCCGGCGGCTGGGAGCGCCGGCCGCCATCCCTCCGCGGCGAAACCCGGCTCAGCCCAGCCGGGCTGCTCGAGCCGGGCGTCGTAATCCTCGCCGCCATAGATGCAGGAAAAGGTGATCGGGCCGGCGCTGGTTTCCCAGGTGTGATCCGTGCCCAGTTCGGCGGCGGTTCCGTCGGCGAACTCGAGGCGCAGTTGCAGCGCCAGCGTGGGCGGGCCGAAGGATCCCGTGAACTTGGCGTAACGGCCGCCGGTGACGTTGTACATGCCATTGCCAAGCATCACCCCGAGGGCGTTCGTGCCCGGGCGAAGCGACCCGGTGATGTCGTAAGCGGAATATAAACAGCGCTGGCGATAGTCGGTCCAGCCGGGATCCAGCTCGGCATCTCCGACTCTTTGGCCATTCAACAACAGTTCGTAACTGCCGAGACCACACACGTAAACGAGCGCGCGGCGAACCGGGCGGGCGAGGTTGAACTCACGGCGGAAAAGCGGCAGCGCGCCCGGCGGATGGGCGGACTCGGGCGCCTGGATCCACCGGGCGTTCCAGTCGCCCTCCGTCAGCCCCACGGTCCAGGCGGCCGGCCGGGCCCACTCGGAGACGCGCCGCTTCTGGTCCCAGCACCGAACTGTCCACCAAACTTGCTGGCTGGCGCGCAGCGGCTTTCCCGCGTAACGGACCTGGGCGGTCTCCGCCGAGGGCGTTCGGGCGGAGTCCCACAGGTCGGCCTTTCCGGGCGACAACCATTCGGGCCGGCTGGCCGCCAGGATTTGAAAGGCGTCCTGCCGCAAACCCCGCTCGGAACCGCTTGACGATTTTAAAGTCCAGCTCAGCCGCGGGTTCGCGGATTGGAGCGCCAACGGGTTCGCCTGATAGTCGCACCGCAGGTTATCCGGCCGCAGGGCGGCTCCGGCGCCCGGCGCCAGAGCCAGGGCAACCGCCCAGATTCCCGTGCGCAGCCAGGCCGTTTGGGCGAATTTTCTCGAGGCGGCAAACAATGAAGGTGTGGCGCGGTGGCAGCGCATGGCTTCAGGTTAGCGACAAACCTTCGAGCCGCCAATGCCCGGATGAGACCGTTCTGCCCATGGCATCTCCGCGGCCAACCGGCTCGCGAGCGTCGGAATCCCGCGCCGACGGGCCCTGTTCCCGGATCGTTTCCCGCCCGGATGGCATCCCGCGACGGCGCGCTTAGATTTCGACCTTGAACTCCTCGCCCTTTTTCAAGGAGAGGGCGAAGGCCGCCAGCAACTCGGGGATGTGCTCGAGATCTTTCAGCGAGATCAGTTCCACCGGCGAATGCATGTAGCGGTTGGGCAGGCTGACCAGAGCGCTGGCAATCCCGCCCCGGGTCCAGAAAATCACATCGGTATCCGTCCCGCTGCTCGCGGACATGGCCTCTTGTTGGAGAGGAATGTTCTTCGCCCGGGCGAGGGATTTCAGGCGCTCGACCACCACCGGATGATTGCAACCGCCCCGGGTGAGCGTCGGCCCGGCGCCCAGGCGGACGTCGCCGTGCTGCGGTTTGCTCACCGTGGGGTAATCGGTGGCATGGGTGACGTCCACGACCAGGGCCACATCGGGTTTCAGCGAGTAGGCGATTTGCCGGGCGCCGAGCAATCCGACCTCCTCCTGGACGTTGGAGACCGCGCAGACCTCCGCCCGCAATTTGCCGGCCGAGCCGGACAGGAGACGCAACGCTTCGGCGACCGCGAAGGTGCCGACGCGGTTGTCAAACGCCCGGGCCACCGCCAAATCGCCCCGCAGCAGGTCGAATTCATCCGCCAGCGTGATGGGATCGCCAATGCTGACGAGCTTTTCCGCCTCTTTGCGGCTGCTGACGCCGATATCCAAAAACAGATCATGAATTTTCGGAGGCTTGGCCTCCTTGTCATCCTTCGAGGTCAGGTGCGGCGCCACGTTGCCAAAGACGGCTTTGACCGGGCCGGCCTCCGTGTGAATGATGGCGCGTTGCGCCCGGGTAATGGCCGCATCCACCCCGCCCATTTTACGCACGTACAGGTAACCTTCGTCCGTGATGTAGTTGACCGCCATGGCGATCTCGTCGGCGTGGCCGCACATCATCAACCGCGGGCTGCCGCCCGGGTTGAGCACGGCGACACAGTTCCCGTACGCGTCGGAATACGTTTTCGCGGCAAACGGCTTCACGTAATCCATCCAGACACGCTGGCCGCGGGTTTCGTGCCCGACCGGGCTGGGGGTGTTCACCAGAGTTCGCAGAAATTCGAGAGATTCTTTGCGCATCAGCGCATTAAACCCGCGCGAGCCGCGCGCGAAAAGTGAAAATTTCGGATATGGTTTTCGCGAGTTTTCGAGAAGCTCGGGAAGACCGCCGGGGGTGGAGGGATGGCGCGGCGCGTCCTGAGGGGGTTCTTTCTCGTTGCATCCGGCGCGTTTCATTGTAGATTGGTGGGACACCTCTGGGGGCGTACTGGTTTCGACCGGGCGGGCAAATCAGAGGCGGCATGTCGAGGATGGTTCGTCGGCCTCGTTAATCATCGGACCAAACATCAACTGCTAACGAAGAATTAGCTCTCGCGGCCTAAGTTGCCGCGACGTTCGCCGGCGGACACCTGCTACGCCGGAGGAACGCCATAGCAGGTTAGGCAGGTGTTGGCGCCCGCGCGCCACCGGCTGAAATATTTACCGCGGGCTAGGCTGTGCGACTCGGCGCCGGGACGTTATCGCGCGGTAGAAAAATATCTCTCGGCTAAACATGTAGTCGCTGCTGGTAAACTTGTCTGGGACGCGGGTTCAACTCCCGCCGCCTCCACCATTTTCCTCCGCTTGGCTGCTCGCCTGGCGATTGCTGACAAGCGCGCCTTGCACAAGCTCACGTCCGTGTGGTGCAGCAGTTGCGCGAATTGCCGGAAACGATCCACGCCTGAAAATCCCGAAAAGTCACAAGTTCCTGGGAGCAAGGATTTTGCTCAAGATGGCATTCGGTATGCCTAATGGCTGCCGCGGACCATTATGATCCGCGTAACTGAGTTGAATTAACAATCAATCGTTTATTGCAATGAACAACACAAACACGAACGCTCCGTCCACGCAGCAGCCCGCCCCAGCCCCCGCGCAGCAACCGCAGGCGCAGCCGGTCTCGACGCCGAAATCGGGCAAGCGCGGCGGTAAGAAGCACTGAGTGAGTCTGGTTTCAGCACGGGCGCCATTCGGGCCTTGGGCCGATGGCGCTCGTGTTTTGTGGACAAGCGGCTCGACATCCTTGTGCGAGTGGGGTTTCCTGTTCCTGTTTGAAGAGTTTAGTCATGGTGCGCGCCTGGCCGCCGAATGGTTGGCCGGGAGGTTGGGTACGGGTAGCCGGTGTGGCGGTTCTGTGCGTTGGAGCTTTGGCGGGCTGCGGGGAGCGGGAGGTGAAGCAGCCCGAGTCGGGGCCCGCGGGGGAGGTTCGGGCGGTCCACGTGGCTCGCGCGGCGAGACGCCCGATGGCTCAGGCGATCGCGGTGACGGGGACGCTGGCGGCGCAGGAGAAATCGGTGCTGAGCGCCAAGGTGGCGGGGCGTCTGCACTTGCTGCCGGTGGATATTGGGAGCGCCGCGAAGGAAGGCGAGCTGCTCGCGCAAATCGAGCCTCGCGACTACGAATTGGGCCTCGCGCAGGCGGCGGCGGCGTTGGCCGAGGCGCGCACCGCGCTGGGTCTGCCCGCCGAGGGGGAGGCGGATCACCCGGAGTTGGAGGAAATCAGCGCTGTGCGGCAGGCCCGGGCGGTGCTGGAGGAGGCGGCCGCCAACCGGCAGCGCATCGAGGCGTTGTTTCATTCCGGCATTGCGGCCCAAGCGGAATTGGAGGCGGCGGAGTCATCTTACAAAGTGGCCGTTTCCCGGCGGGATACGGCGTTGGAGGAGGCGCGCGCGCGGATCGCCACCGTGGCCCGGCGCCGGGCGGAGTTTGATCTGGCGCAAAAGCAACTGGCCGATACGACCGTGCGGGCGCCGTTTGCGGGAGCGGTGCAGGCGCGGCTGGCGCATTTGGGCGAGTATGTGGCGGTGGGCAGCCCGATCGTGGAGTTGGTCAAGACGGATCCGCTGCGGCTGCGGCTGCAAGTGCCCGAGCGGGAGAGCGGCCTGGTGCGCGCGGGGCAGGCGGTGCAGCTTTTCGTGGAGGGCGACACCAACGCTTACAGTGGCGACATTGCGCGGCTTAGTCCCGCCCTGGACGAGGACAGCCGGACGCTGATGGTGGAGGCGGATGTGCCGGCGCGCGGCGCGTTGCGGGCGGGTTTGTTCGCGCGGGCGAGCATCATTGTGGATGGGCGGCAGGAGAGTTTGAGTGTGCCGGCGGAAGCGCTGGTCATTTTCGCTGGAATTGAGAAGGTGCTCGTGGCGCAGAACGGGGCGGCCCTGGAGAAAGTCGTGGCGACCGGCCGGCGCGGAGACGGTTGGGTCGAGATTCTCTCGGGCCTCGTGGCGGGCGAGGAGGTGGTGCTGAATCCGGGCGGTTTGCGCACGGGCCAGCCGGTGAAGATTGCGCCCGCGGACGCCGGAACGGAATCCCGGCTGGCGGTCGGAGCAGCCCGGTAGGCGGATGCAGAAGCTGGCGGAAATTTGCATCCGGCGCCCGGTCTTCGCCACGATGATCGTGCTGACGCTGGTGGTGGTGGGGGTGGCCGGTTACCTGCATTTGCAGGTGGATCGTTTTCCGGCGGTGGATTTGCCGACGGTGCGCGTCAGCACACGCCTGCCGGGGGCCTCGCCGGCGGAGATGGAAGCCCAGGTTTCGCAGCCGATCGAGGAGGTGCTGAATACCATCGAGGGCGTGCAGGAGTTGCGCTCCATCAACGGCTCGGGCTCGGCGTTCATTGTGGTCACCTTCAACCTGGAACGGAACCCCGACTCGGCGGCGCAGGATGTGCGGGATCGCGTGGGGCTGGTGGTGCGCGATCTGCCCCGCGACACCGATCCTCCGACGATTGCCAAGACCGACACGGACCAATCGCCTATTTTATCTCTGGCGCTTTCGGGGTCGCGTTCGCAACGGGAGCTGACCGAGATCGCGGACAAGATCGTGAAGACCCACATCGAGCGGTCTGCCGGGGTGGGGGAGGTGAATATTTCCGGCGGTCTGGAGCGGGCGATCAATGTCTGGGTGGACGCCGACCGCCTGGCGGCGTATCAACTGCCGGTGCGGGCGGTGCGCGACGCCGTCGAGCGGCAGAACGCGAACATCCCCGGGGGCAACGTGACGGGAGACTTGCAGGA
Source organism: Verrucomicrobiota bacterium (assembly GCA_039806935.1). Lineage (GTDB taxonomy): Bacteria > Verrucomicrobiota > Verrucomicrobiia > Limisphaerales > UBA8199 > JBDHQH01. The sequence continues at coordinate 14,604 of JBDHQH010000004.1, read as the reverse complement.
GCAGGTTTTGCGCACGATGGGACGGCTGCAGGATCCGAAGGCGTTTAATGACCTCGTCGTCGCGACGCGCAACGGGGCGCCGATCCGGGTGCGGGACCTCGGGTGGGCGGAGGATGGCACGAAGGAGCAGCGCTCGATCTCGCGGTTCAACGGCGAGCCGGCGGTGGTGCTGGACGTGCTGCGTCAAACGGGAGCCAACACCGTCGCGGTCATCGAGGGCGTCAAGGAGAAGCTGCGGGAGCTCGAGCCACAACTGCCCGGCGACATCCGCCTGCGGGTTACCCGGGATCAATCGCGCTATATTTACCAGGCGTTGCACGAGATCAAGGTTCATCTGGTGCTCGGGAGCGCGCTGGCCTGCCTGGTGGTGTTGTTGTTCATGCGGAATTGGCGGGCGATGGTGATCGCCGCCGTGGCCATCCCGAGCTCGGTGATCGCGTCGTTCGGCATGATGAAGGCGCTGCATTTCACGCTGAACAGCGTCACTATGCTGGCGTTGGTGCTGATGGTCGGCATCGTGATCGATGACGCGATCGTGGTGCTGGAGAACATTTTCCGGTTTGTCGAGGAGAAGAAGATGCGCCCCTTCGACGCGGCGCGCGAAGCCACCGCCGAGATCGGGCTGGCGGTGATGGCCACCACCTTCAGTCTGGTGGTGATTTTTGTCCCCGTCTCGTTCATGTCCAGCATCTCGGGGCGGTTTCTCTACCAGTTCGGGCTGACGGCGGCGGTGGCGGTCCTGGTCAGTCTGCTGGTCTCCTTCACGCTCACCCCGATGATGAGCGCCCGCCTGCTGCGCGCGGGGGCGGGGCCCGCCGGCCATCCGAAGTCCGGGGCGCCACGGTCGCGCTCCGGCTTTTACGGGGCGATCGACCGCGGCTACACGCGCCTGCTGCGCTGGGCGATGGGCCACCGCCTGGCGGTCGCCGGGCTGGCGGCGTTGGTCATGGCTTCCTCGGTTCCGCTGTATCAACTGGTCCGGCAGGAGTATCTGCCCACGAATGTGGACGAGGGGGAGTTCGACGTGCGCGTGACGGCGCCCGAGGGCACCAGCCTGCCGGCGATCAACGAGGCGGCCCTGCGGATCGAGCGGGAGCTGCGGAGCATCCCGGGGATCCGGGTGGTGCTGGCCACCGCGGGCGGCGGCTTTTTGGGCGGCCTGAACACCGCGAATTTTTTTATTCAACTGACCCCCCACGAGGAGCGGACGTTTGGTTGGAGCCGTTTATTGCGCTGGCCGCCCTGGCGCGCGTTTCAGGGCAATTTCACCCAGCGGGAAATTCAGCAGCGCATTCGCCGCCAGTTGAGCCGCTTTCCCGACCTGCGCATCGCCATCCGCAATCCGCAAACGTTTGTCGGCGGCGGGCCGAATTTCGACATTGATTTTGCGCTGCTCGGGCCGGACCTCGAGCTGCTCAACACCTACGCGGAGCGATTGCGCACCAACGCGGCGGCCCTGGGGCTGCTGGACGCGGACACCACCCTCAAGCTGGACAAGCCCGAGTTGCGGGTGCGGATCGATCGCGAGCGCGCCGCCGCGTTGGGCGTCGGCACCGGCGATATCGCGGACGCCCTGCGGGTGATGGTGGGGGGTGATCCGCGCGTGACGCGTTTTCGGGATGAGTCGATGAACGAAGATTATGATGTGGAAGTGCGGCTCAAAGCGGCGGACCGGGATCGGGCCGGGGTGATCGGGCAGCTTTTTGTGCCGCGCCAGACCGGGGGCCTGGCCCGGCTGGATAACGTGGTGGACCTGACGCCGACGCAAACGCCCTCGCGGATTGACCGGCTGGATCGGCAGCGCCAGGTCAGCCTGCGGGCGTCGGTGGCGCCGGGCTACGCGCAGGCCGACCGCATCGCGGCGCTGCGCGCCGAGGTGGCGAAATTTGATCTGCCCACCGGCTACTCAACGCGGGTTTCGGGCCGGGCCCGCGAGTTGGAGACCACTTTCCGCGAGTTCATCTTCGCCTTCTCCCTTTCGGTGGTGCTGATGTACATCATTCTGGCTTCCCAGTTCGAGAGCTTGTCGCATCCCTTCACCATTCTGCTGTCGCTGCCGTTGTCGGTGCCGTTCGCCTTTCTCTCGCTGCTGGCGGCCAATCAGACTATCAACCTCTATTCGGCGCTGGGTTTGCTGGTGCTTTTTGGGGTGGTGAAAAAGAACGCCATCCTGCAGATCGATCACATGAACAAGCTGCGCGGCGCGGGCCTGGCTCGTCCGGACGCCATCCTGCAAGGCAATCGGGAGCGATTGCGCCCCATTTTGATGACCACGATGACGTTGATCGCGGGAATGCTGCCGTTGGCGCTGGGCACCGGACCGGGCGCGGAGGAGCGCCGCGCGGTGGCGGTGGTGGTGATCGGCGGCCAATCCTTGTGCCTGCTGCTGACGCTGGTGGTGACGCCGGTGGCGTATTCGCTGATCGACGATTTGGGGGCGCGGGTGCGGGGCTGGCTGGGCGGGGGCAGCCCGTTGACCTGACGGTTTCAGAGTCGGCGGCCCGCCGGGGTTTGGCCGGGGCAGGCGGCGAGGTTTGCCTCATAAATGCGAGGGGCTGGCGCGGCCACTTTCCGCCTTGCCACCGGGTTGCGCGGCGACTTTACTTTTTGCTCTGCGCGACGCGGTCTTCCAATCGTTTGGCCGGAGCTGAAGCATGCTGTTCAGCTCCTGGCAATTTATTTTCCTGTTTTTACCCATCGCCCTGGTTGGGTTTTTCGCGATTCCACCGCTGCCGCGCTGGCCGCGCAAGGTCTGGCTGCTGGCGGCTTCACTGGTTTTTTACGGTTATTGGAAGATCAGCTACATCCCGCTGCTGCTGTTCTCGATAGGTTTTAATTACGCGGTGGCGGAATTCCTGTCCCGGCAGCGCGGGCGGCGCGCGGCCCGGGCGGGGATTGTGGCGGGCGTGGGGCTGAACCTTTTGCTGCTGGGTTTCTACAAGTACACGAATTTCGCGTTCGAGGTGCTGGGTCTGACGACGGCGCATTATTTTCCGCATTTGGAGATCATTCTGCCGCTGGCGATCTCGTTTTTCACGTTTACGCAGATCGGTTACCTGGTGGATGTGTACCGCGACCAGTCGCTGCACTACCGGTTTTTGGATTACGCGTTGTTCGTAGTCTTTTTCCCACACCTGATCGCGGGGCCGATCGTGCGGCATTGGGAGGTGATTCCGCAGTTTGCCCAGCGGTTGCTGAAGGTGAATGCGACGGACCTGGCGGTGGGCCTGGCGCTTTTTCTGCTCGGGCTGTACAAGAAGCTGCTGCTGGCGGATGCGATCGCGCCCTACGCGAATCTGGTGTACGGAGCGGCGGCGCAGGGCACGGTGCTGCCCTGGTTTGACGCCTGGCTGGGGACGCTGGCCTACGCGCTGCAAATCTACTTCGATTTTTCGGGGTATTCAGACATGGCCATCGGGCTGGCCCGCATGTTCGGCATCAAGTTTCCGATCAACTTCGATTCACCCTACCAGGCGGGTTCGATCAATGAGTTCTGGTCGCGCTGGCACATCACGCTGACGCGGTTTTTGCGGGAGTACCTCTACTTCCCGCTGGGCGGCAACCGCTGCGGGCCGGCCCGGCACGCGTTGAACATTCTGATCACCATGTTGCTGAGCGGCCTCTGGCACGGGGCGGGCTGGACCTTCGTGATCTGGGGCGGGCTGCATGGGTTTTATCTGGTGCTGGCGCACCAGTGGCAAAAATTCCGGAAGCGCCGGGGCTGGAAGCTGGAGGCGGCGTGGTATCGCGGCCTGGCGGTGGGGCTTACTTTCACGGCGGTGCTTTTTGCCTGGGTGTTTTTCAGAGCGCCGAATCTGCCGGTGGCCGGCTCGGTGCTGGCGAGCATGGCGGGCGGGCACGGGTTCACGCTGGCGGACACAGTGACGAATCCGGGGCGGTTCCCCGGGTGGCTGATCGAGCGCCTGGGCGGGCAGTTCGTTCCCCCGGTGCTGGCGGTGGAGTCGTACACCAGCCTGCTGCGGCTGATGGCGCCGATGCTGGCGATCGTCTTTCTGCTGCCAAATTCACAGCGGCTGCTGGGCGAGTATGACCCGGCGCTGGAGAAGGTGCGGCGCCCCGGATGGCTGCGGCTGCCGCTGGGGTGGGCGGGCGGCTTGTTTCTGGGCGGCGCGTTCTTTTGGGTGTTGCGCAGCTTTTACGTCGCGGCGCCGAGCCCGTTTTTGTATTTCAACTTCTGAGGGTACATGAGCGCAAGCGGGAAATTTTTCGGCGGTTTGGCGCTGGGGCTCGGGTTGATGTTCGCGCTGGCGGTTTCCGCGTTTTTGCTCAATCTGGGCGCGCCGACGGACGCCTCGGGATGGGCTTGCGAAATTTTGCGGAAGAAAGAGGCCGCCGCCGCGGAGGCGGGTTCGCCCAAGCTGCTGATCGCCGGGGGGTCGGCCTCCCTGTTCGGGATCAGCGCGCGGGAGCTCGAGCGGCAGTGCGGCATCCGGGCGGTCAATCTCGGCTCGCACGCGGCGCTGGGGACGGACTACCTGCTGCATGTCGCCCGCCAGTGCGCGCGGCCGGGAGACACGGTGCTGCTGGTGCTGGAGTACGAGCTCTATTACCACGGCCGGGTCGAGGCGCGGTGGGCGGACAAGCTGTTTCTGGATTACCTGGTGGCGCGCGCCCCCGATTATTTCTGGTCGTTGACCCCGCGGGAACAGTGGAACGTTTTCATGCTCATGCCGGGCGACCGGTTGATCCGCGGCCTCAAGCAGCGATTCCGCCGGCCGCGCGCGCCGGCCTACGGAGGTGTTTATAATCCGGCGTTTATCAACCGCTGGGGGGACCAGACGAATCACCCGGATCACGACAAGCCGGCGAACCGCTCCGGCATCACCAACGTGGTGTCGGTGCTCAGCGGGCGGCTGCGCGAGCCGCCGGCGGGGCTTCCCGTCATTGCCCGGTTCTGTCAATGGGCCCGCGAGCACGGGGTGCGGGTGCTGGCGACCTATCCGAACCTCGCCGATCGGCCCGAATACGAATCCGATTCAGCCCGGCGTTTCATCGCGAGCCTCGAGGACTTTTACCGTGCCCAGGACGTCCCGGTGATCGGGCGCTACACGGACTTCATCTATCCGGCGGACGATTTTTTCGACACGATGTACCATCTGACGGAGGAGGCGGCAGTGGCGCGCACCCGGCGATTGGCTTCGCTGCTGGGGTGCGGGACGGCGCGGGCGGCCTTCCCGTGAGCCCCCCTGGGGAGCCGGCATGATCACCCCGGGCAACATCCTGCTCATCCGGCTGAAATCCATTGGGGACATTCTGTTCACGCTGCCGGCGGCGCATCGGGTGCGCACGGCTTTTCCCGAGGCGCGCCTGACTTTTCTCGTGTCGGCCGAGCACGCCGCTTTGCTGGAGGGTTTTCCGGGCAGCCCGGAGGTGATGGTGTTGGATCGCGCGAGGTTTCGCGGGGGGGTGGCGCGGGCTGCGCGGGAGGCCTGGAGGCTCGGGAGCGGCCTGCGGCGCGGGAAGTTTGATCTGGTCATTGACTTTCAGGGCTATGGCGAGACGGCCTGGTTGACGCGGCTCAGCGGGGCGCCCCGCCGCTGGGGGGTGGTCTATCGGCGCGGCCGGGCCTGGGCCTACACTGACCCGGTGGCTCGCGAGGATCAAATGCATCCGGCGGAGTTTTATCTGCGGTTTCTGGCGCGCTGCGGCGCGCCGGCCACGCCGGTGTCCAATCAGTTTACTTTGCCCGCGCGCTGCCTGAGCGAAGCCCGGGAGTGGTTGCAAGGGGCGGGGATGGATGGGCGGCGGCCGATGCTTTTTTTGCAACCGCTCACCAGCAGCCCGCACAAGAACTGGGGCGTGGAGAATTACTTGCGGCTGGCGGAGGTCTGGCGCCGCCGGGGTTTTCAGATCCTGGTCGGCGGCGGACCGGCGGATCGGGTGGCGCTTCGCCCGGCGGCGGAAGCCGGTTGTGCGGTTGCCGCGGGGGCGCCGCTGCTGGTGAGCGCGGCGCTGATGCATTTGTCGGCGCTGGTGGTGGGCGGGGATACCGGGCTGATGCATCTGGCGGTCGCGACCGGCCGCCGAGTGGTCATGGTGATGAATTCCAACTCGGGGGGAAGCACCCACCCATTTCTGCATCCGGAATGGGCAGCCACTCCCGCCCCGGGGGAATCGCTTCAGGGTTTGGCGGTCGCCCGGGTTCAGCGGGTGTGTGAGGAGTGTGCGGCCGGCGGGCCTGAAAAATAGTCTGGCGCGGACTGGATACCGCCCGGCATTTTATTTCGCCAGCCGGAAGAAGGCGCCGGAGCCTTGCGGGTTAACCGGCCACGGACTGGCCGCGCCGGGCACGTTGGTGAACCCTCCGGACGGCGCCGGGCCGGCTTGCAGCGTCCAGGCCGGGTCATCCCAACTTAATCGCACTTGCCCGCCGGACCAATTGGCCTCGAGCATCGCGGGAGTCCCGAGGCCGGTCACCGCGGCGAAACTGGTTCCTACTCGCAGATCGTCCACGATCATTTCCGCCCCGAGGTCCGCATCCTGACGGAAGCCATAAGCCAGGATCGGCACGGAGGTCTGCGCATCGGCCCCCGAAGCCGAGGGCGCCCGTTCGCTCGCGGGATCGACCCAGAGGGTCGTGACGGCGCGATCCAGATCGTAACGCACCACGACGGTGTAAAAAACGTCCAGCCTGAGATCGGCGGCCAGTTGCAGGGGGGCGTCGATGCCGTTGGCTACGCCCAGCCGGTAACAATTGGCGGCCGCGTTGGTCGTTCCCGCATAGATCCTCCCCCGCAGGTAGGAGCCGTCGGCAAAGTGCGCGAAGTAACCGGAACTCGCCTTGGGGAGGCTCAGCAATTGCAGCCGGAAACTGGCGTAAAGCACCCAGCCGTTGCTGCGCGCGTAGGGCCCCCAGGCGAGCGGCGCGATCACGTCCTCGCTTTGCGCCGAACTCAGGCGCAACGCCTGGCCGCTCACGGAGCATTGCCCCGCCAGTCCCGAACGCCGGCTCCAGTAGCCTCCCGAGTTGGACGTCACCGGTCCATCCTCGTAAGCGAACGGCTCATACACCGCCACGTCCCGCCCCGGCAGCACTGCCAGCGCGAATTGCCCGCTGACGGTGTTGGTGCCATCCGCAACCTCGATCGTCACCGGCGCGACCCCGAGTTCTCCCGCGGCGGGGGTGAGCCGCACGGTTCGGTTGCTTCCCGCGCCGCCGAAGGCAATGTCTTCCGTGGGCAGCAGCGCCGGGTTTCCGGAGCGGGCGTGGACGCTCAAGCTTCCGGCCGGTGTTTCAAAATCCCCGACGCTAAAGGGGAGCCATGCGGTGGGCGTGGCGGACAGGGTATTCGTCCAGCCCGGCAAAGTCAGCGTCGGCGGCGAATTGCCCGGCAGCACCGTTACCGGGAAAACCGCGGTTGCGCTCTTGCCGCCGAGATCCCACACCCGCAACGTTACCGTCGCCGTCCCCGGCTGGTCGCCGCCCCGGACGCGGATGGTGCGTTGGGCGCCCTGGCCGCCGAGGCTGAGGTTCTCTGGCGGCAGCACGACGGGATCCGAGCTTTCCGCGTCCACGCGCAACCAGGCCGCGGGATCTTCCGCGTCCAGCACGAGGAACGGCAACGCCGCCGTCCATTGCCCCGGGCGCACGCTTTGTCCGCCTATTTCGCAGAACAAGAAGGGCGCGGTGTTGCCATCGTACCGGGGTGTGCCGGAGACGGTGACCAGGTCCAGGTGGATCGTACCGGTGGTCGAGTAACTGGATCCCGTTTTGGTAGCGGCATATAATTCGGGGCTCGCGAAACCGGTGGCGGTGGATTCAAACTCGGTGACGATCCGAAAAGCGAAATTCGGATTATTCGTCACCCCGGGGATGTCGCTCAGGTCCACCACCTGGTTGGTCCAGGCCGATTCCTTGTAAATGGCGATCACGCTGGCGTCGCGGAAAACGTAGCCGTCCGTCGAGTATTGCAGACGGGCATAACGGGAGGCGGTGGCGCTATTGCGCTGGTACCACGAGATGACGAGATTCTCAAACCCCAGCGTGCTGAGGGAAAACTGCACCCCGGTGGACTTGTTGCCCGCGTTGATCCCGGCGAATTTGGACAGGCTCCAGGCGGAATTGTCCGGGCCGGAATCTTTGGCCGCGCCGGCGACAAACGAGGCGGTGGCCGAGCCCAGCAGGCTGGCGTAGCCGGCGCCGGTCGAAGGGCTCTCCGAGCCGGTGCTGGTCAGGTCATCGGGCGGGGAGCTGTTGAAATTCCATTGCGCCAGGGTGTCAGCCTGCACCGTCATCGCCGCGGCTAGCAGGAAGGCCGCGGCAGCGAGGAAACGAAAGCGCATCATTCTCGGGATCCCATGCGCGCGAAGTATTTTCCGGGGCGCCGCACTCGATCAAGTGAAATTCGGCCCGTTTTTTGCTTGAGATAGCGAGTATTGCAGAGGGCCATCAAGGCTCGTCCGGGAGCACGCGCGCTTCGGTGGACAGTCGGTAAACCTCGTTGCCGTCCACGAGTTCGGCTTCGATCAGGTAGGCGACGAAACCCCGGGCCGCGGGCTCGATCACCGCTCGCGCCGCGGGGGAGTTCGCGAAGGGCAGCTCGCGGCTTTGCCACGCGGCTTGCCGGAAATCGCGCTGGGCGCTCTTGGCGGTCCACAAACGGAAGCTCCGCGCCGGCCGATCCAATTTCATTTCAATCGCCGCCCGGCCATCGGCCGCTGGCGAAAACGTCCAATCGCAGACCGGCAGCGTCCGTCGTTCGGCGATCCACTTGAGAAAGACCGTCAAGGTCTCACGGGCTTGGCCGCCCCCGCCGAGGTCGTGCCCGGCATTGGGAGTTTGAAACACCAGCTTTGGCTGCGGCAAATCATCCCAGTACCAGCGCAGGGAATCGACCACCCAGTAGGGGTCGTTCGTCCCGAGCAGCAGCAGTTTGGGGACGGTATAGCCCTTCCGATAGCTGTACGGATCGCAATAGCTCCGCAACTCGACCATGCGCGGCTCATCCATCCGCGCGGTGAAATCATATTCGGTGTAATCTTTGATTTTTTCGCTCTGGCGGCCGTACACGCGCTCCGCCCAGCGGGTTTGGGCTTTCATATTCAGCATGTCAATGACCATCGGGGAAATGGCGGCTACCCGGGCATCCGCCGCCGCCGTCAGCCAGGTGGTCCAGCCGCGCTTGCTGGCGCCACATACCACAAACCGTTCGAGCTTCAATCTCGGCAACTCCTTCGTTCGCGCCTGAATGGCGTCCATTGCTCGCACGGCGGATTTGACCATGGGAAACAGCAACGGCCAATCCTTGTCGCCGGTGCGCATGAATTGCTCGAACGTGTAGGCGATCAAGGCGTCCTCCGAGCGCCCTCCATACAAGGGTTGGTTGGGCACCCGGTTAAGGACGGCGGTGGCGCAGCCCACCCGTCTGGCGAGTTCGCTCAACCAGGAAAACTGCTTTTCGACCTTTCCGTTGCCGCTGATCAGGAGCAGGGCCAGGTCAGGATGCGCGGGCGCTTCCGGGCAGATGAGCAGCAACTCATGCTGCCAGATATTTGTCCGCCAGGTCTGCGAGGTGAGCGCCAGGCGGATCGCCTCCACGCCGTCCAGGCTCCGCCGCTCCACCTCGCGCCAGGCAAAGCTGGGGTCGGGGCGGGTGACGTAATCGAGCAAGGGCCCCGGCAGGGGCCGGGCAACCGCGGGTTCGCCGCCCGGGACCGGCGCGGAACTCAGGAGCAGCAAGGCGCCGCAGAGCAGGCCGGCGGCGGTTCGGCGGAAGCAGTCCAACCACATGAGGCCGCCAGCCTGCGCGACCGCGCGGAAACGTCAAGATTTCATTTACTTTTCTCTCCCCCTGGTTTACAGATCTGGAAGGCGCATGAACGGCGAAGGAATCGTATGGAACTGTATTACAAAGATCTGATCTCGAAAGAGGCTTCGCTCGAGAAACTCGTCGATGATCTGATGCTCGTGGTGCAGGGTGCCAACGAGTTCGCGGAGGCGGCCGGGCGGGGATTGACACCCGACTCGCGGCGCGAGCTGACCTCCCGCCTCGAACGGCTCAAGGAAGGCTGTTTGAAAGTGCGCGAGCACGCCCGCGCCAGCGCGCTGGCAGTGGACAAGGTGGTGCGCCAGTATCCCTATTCCTGCGCCGGCTTCTCTTTCGCGGCCGGTCTGATCGCCGGCGCGCTTCTGATCCGCCACTTTTCCCGCGACGGCGAGGCTGACGACAAAGCCTGAGCCGCCGGGGGAGGGCGCGCAAACCCGCGCGGGGCCGGCCCTCCGAGCCTGCCGCAATGAGAGGGGGCGATCTCGCGCCCGTGCGGGCGCGAGACCACGGGGTTACTTGGCCAATCGGAAATAGGCCTGATTCGCACTCGGCGCCAACGGGATCGTGACCGTTTTCTTTCCGTCTTCCACCACGATTTCCGGCTGGGGATCGAGGTCGCTGAAGCCGGCGGCCAAATCCGTCGTGGCTTGGACAACCATGGCGCTGACCGAGGCGGGCCAGGACAATTTCACCCGCCCGCCGGAATGAGAGAGGATCAGCGCGGGACGGCCCTCCAACTCGGAGGCTTGGCCGTTCCCGCCGGAGAGCAGCAGTTGTTCGCCGTCCGCGCTTACATCCAGTCCCCAGTATTGGACCGAGCCGCCGGTGAGCGCGTCCAACTGGGGTTTCGTGTGGATGGTGAGCAACGCGCCCAGGGTGGTCGCATTCACCAGCTCGTAAACCTGGATGCCGTTGTCGGTCGTTTGCACATACAGATAGCCGCCCCGCTCAAGCACCGTCCAGACTCCGAAGCTGCCCGAGCCGGTCAACTGGCCCGCGCCGCCCAGCAGTGTTTCCACCCCCGTCGCCAGATTCAAGGCGTAGAATTTGGGATTGTTGTTCTGGCCGGCGTCGCCGTAATACGCGTAGCCGCTGAAGACGTCCCCGCGGCGCACGTTGCGAATGCGCTCGGTGACGCTGGTAGTCACGTAGCCGTTCATATTCCACCGGGTGTTGGGTTTCACGGAGAACGGCTCGGCGGTCACATCCGCCAGGTAGAGCCGGTTGCGATGGCCGCTGGTATAGACGGCGTAGATGAGGAGGTCATCCTCCGCCCAATCAAAGGCATCCACGGTCACCCGGCCGGGCGTGTCCACGCTGACGGGGTGGCTGCCGTCGAAGTTGTAGCGCGTCATAAGCGATCCCGCGATCATGGCGCTGCTCGATCCCAGCAGGTAGCTGGTTTTGAAGTTCCCGCGAAACGGCGCGACCAGGCGGTGCTCCAACCCTGTATTCGCGGCGTTGTTCACCAACATTTCGGGAACGGAAGAGCCGGACGCGTAGCGGCCGAAGCAGGGGGTATTGATTTGATTCGCGTAGATGGCGCCGTCGAAATAGCGGCCGTTGAACATATTCTGCGCGGTGACCCCCAGGTCACCGCAGGGCCGCGCGATTGCTCGGAGTTGCAGTTGTCCGGCTAGCGGCAGCGCCGCCCGGAGGGGCGGCTCCGGGACAGGGACGCCGAAGGAGGTGTGCATAATCTGGAAGATCTCGGTGTTGTCGATCTTTCCGTTGACGATATATCGGTCCACAAGTTCCGCATCCGGCCCATACGCATACAGCGGTACATCGGCGGCGGTGTGGTCCGTTGCGGACCAGGTTGCGGCGGCATATTTGCCTTTCCCTTGGTTGGTAACTTTGAGTCCGCCGGTCTCGTGGTCTCCGGTGACCAGCAGCAGGGTGTCGCCTCTTCCCCGCATCCAATCCAGAACGAGCCGAACCGTGTTGTCGAACTCGATAACCTCCTGTGTGGTTCTTTGGATGTCGCGCGCGTGCGAGGCCCAGTCGATCTTTGCCCCCTCCACCATCAGAAAGAACCCTTCGGGGTTCGAGTCGAGTATGTCCAGCGCCGTCGCGGCCATCTGGTGCAGGTGCGGCATGGTTGGCGGGTATCCGTCGTATTCGTAGGGCATCTCTTGCAAAGAGAAGAGCCCGAGCGCCCGCTCGGTCGTGGCGTTCAGAGTTGCCAACTCCGCGACGTTGAAGACGGTGGTGTAGCCGATCGAGGCCGCGTAGGCAATCTGCGCGTTCGAGAAAAACTCCGAATCCGCCGATGCGGTCGCGCCGCCTCCCAACAGCACCTGGGGCCGCGTCACCTGCAGGTAATCATCGCCAATCTCCAGGTAGCTGTATCTGGACACATTGTGCGAACCGAAGGCTGCCGGGGTCGCGCGGGTGATGGGGTCGGTGGTGACCAGCCCGGTGCTCTTTCCCTGGGCGGAGGCGATCTCCAAAATCGTTGTATAAGGCTCGCCGGCGGGCGACACCGAGACCATGTTGTTGTTGATCTTGTGTCCGGTGGCCAGGGCGCTTCCCGCCGCGGAGGAGTCCGTGATTGCGTCGTTGAGCGATCTGGTGGTGACGCTGCATTTGAAATATCCCTCAAAGGACAGCGTGCCGGCGGCGCCGTTGAGATAGTAACTCCCGGCGTTGACCTGCTGAAAACTCATCCCATCCCCAATCATCAAAATCACATTCCTCGCCGCCTGGGCGCCGGTCGCCAGCAGCAAGAACGGCATAATGGACAGCAGCAATTTGCTTTTTGCGACCCCGCTTGCACGGAGCGCCGCGCGGGTGAGCATCGACACTCCGTGCGCGCCTTCCGTTGGGGGAGTCTGCTTGGTTTCGTGGGCCTTCAGAAAACAAAATTGTTTTGCATTCATTCCCGATAAGTTAGAGTCAACGTTATTTCGCGTCAATTTCCGGCAGCTATTGGCGTTCAGCGATCACGCATCGGCAAGGCGGGCCGAGCGCTCGAAACCTTCACGGGCTGACTTTCGGGCGAAAATTACCGGGCGGAGTCGGAAGTGCGGTTTGGGAAAGCGTGCAACGCCAGTCCGATGAGCACATGGGCGGAATCTCTTGGAAACGCCTGGTCCGGGCCGGCCTTGGGATCGGTTCGCAACTGCGGCCAGGGGCCATAGTTTTCCTGAATGGCCCGCAGGCAGGCGCCGGCTCCCGCAGTGTCACCGAACTGGGCGCAACACGCCAGCATCATGCCGGCGCTCCATAACCGGGCGGGAGCCGGGGATTGGCCCGGCGAATCTTTCTCCGTGTACTCGCAGAGTTTTCCTTCCCTCCAAAAGCGCTCCGCGGAACGAATCGCACCCTCCCGGGTCCAGGGCAGGGGAACGCGCCCGCCGCAGTCCCGGTAACGCTCGATTCCCCAGAGGGTGTAACAATGGTGCAACAGGTCGTTCGGCCTGCGGTTGTTGGCTTTGTTGGGCAGGGGCGCGTACAACCAGAACGGCTGGCCGTCGCGCAGTTCCACGGTGGACACAATCGCGCGCGCGAGCTGATCGGCGCGGCTTTGAATCAAGGCAAGTTGATCCGGCCGCAGCGCCTGCTTGTGGTCGCGCGACAGCCGGATCATGCCGCTGAGAAACATTGCCGGAGCGTTGACGCCGAAGATTTCATCGTTCCGACTGGGGCTGTACCAGAAAAAACCTCCTCCGTAGCCATTGGACCAGAGCTTACGGCACCAGCGCATGACGACCTCGATTGCCAATGCGCGCATTTCCTGGATTTCGTTTGCGCTCCATAAGGAACGGGCATCCATGGCATCCAGCAGGCCATCCAGGACAATTGCCGTGGTGATGGTATATGGCTGGTTGGGCGCGTTCGTTGTGCCGTCGGACCAGGCATCCCAGGGCTGTGGTATGCCCCAACCGGGCCAGCCGTCGCCATCCAGGTCCCGGTTGTCCATCAGCCAGCGCGCGGCCTTTTTGACTCTGCGCCGGCTTTCCTCGCCGGGAGCGCGCTGGAGATGGATCGCCTCGGCGGACAATACCAACCCGTAAGTCATCGGCTGGTGATCAACCACCTGCATAAACCAGTCTTTCCCATAACCCTGGCGGTCTTCGGGAAATACGGCCAACAGCTCCCCATAAAGCTGCTGTGGGGTTGGTTGCAATTCCGCGCCCCCCAGCGCGCTCATGCTGGAAAGCGCGGCAGCCATTGCCGCGCTGAGCAAAACTGCGGTGAATTTGCTCCTGGCGCCGCCGCCCATGCCGAGCGCCGCGCGGGTGGGGAAGAATTGGTTTGGGGCCTCGTCCAGCATGGCGCGATACTGTCAAAACGAGGGCGGTGACATCAAGTGACAATTCCCGCCGGACGCCAAGAACCGCCCCGCGGGCGCTCGCGCCTCCGGCAAAGAGGTGGCCGCGCAACTTGTGGCGCTGGTTGAAACGCTGGGTATAGGCGCCCCAAAGCCACTTCAGGCCGGCCACCAGGTCGGCCCGGGCCGTCTCCACCACCAGATGGAAATGGTTGGTCCTCAGGCAAAGGCATGCACTTGGCAATCGGCCTTCTGGCAAGCCTGCCCCAGCGTGTGCAGAAAGAGCTCCCGGTCCTTTGCCGAGCGGATGGTGGCCTCGCGATGATCGCCCCGGTTCATGACGTGATAGATAGCTCCGGGATATGGCACGCTGAGTTTTCTGGCGACGAGGACAGCAGGATTGCGGCGCAGAACCATGTCAAAGCGGATGCGCGATACTTGAGGAATTGTTTCCATGGCGTCCGCTTTTCTCGGGATTGCCGCGCTGGGGAGCTCTGGGGCAAATCGGGCGCGCCTCGTCTTTGCGGGTTGGCCTAGCCA
>JBDHQH010000065.1:0-19015 GCA_039806935.1 Verrucomicrobiota bacterium | reverse complement strand
GCGCCGCACCGTGCTGCCGATGAGAAAAGTTGACAAAAAGGTCCGAGTTCAGGCAGTTCGCAGCGAGACTAATACTATGGCGCCCGAGGAGCGAGCGGGAGGACCCCCGGCGAGAGAGTCACATCATCGGGGCGCGGGGGCCAACGGGATCGTGTTTCGCAATCAGCGGCGGGCGCTGCCAGCCACGGCCATTGGGCGAAGGCCGCTACTTTGTAACCGGCAATTCCAACTCGGCGATCACCGGATTGTGATCCGAAACGAGTTGGGCATCCTGGATGACCTTTGCGCTGAGGACGCGAAATTCGGGAGAGACGAAGATGTAGTCAATGGCCTCGGTGGCCTGCGCGCCGGCGGGGTAGCTTCGCCTTTTTTCCGCCGACACTCCGGCCTCGCTGAGCGCATCCTTGAATTGCTTGCGCAACAAGCTCATGGCCGGTTCGTCCGGGGTGGCATTGAAATCCCCGAAGAGAATCTTCGGGCCGGGGGTTTGCGATGCCGTGCTGGCGATTTGCTCGATTTGCCGGATCCGCTGATCCACCGTCAGGCCCAGATGGGTCACGAAGACGTGAATTGGGCGGCCTTTTACGGTCACGACCGAGTGTTGCAACGCCCTCTGCTCGCTGAAATAGTTGGGGAATTCGGGATGCGACTGGGAATAATCGGGTTTGAAAAGAGCGATTCGCTCGGACGATTCAATTTCCCACCGGCTCAACAGGGCGACGCCGTATTTTTCGTCCGGCTGTCCGGCCACGGCCACGGTGTAAGCGGGGGTGAAAGCCATGGACATTTTCAGCCGGTCGCGGAGCCATCCCGGCTGGTCCGCCCCGCCGGTGCGCTGACGGTGCGCATCGACTTCCTGCAATCCGGCAAAATCAACCTGCTGGCCGGCAATCATCCGGGCCACGGGTTCGAGGTCGAATTGTTTGGGCTTTGACGGCCATTCGCCTCCGCCCACCCCGATACGAATGTTGTAGGTCATCACTTTCAGCCGCAGCGCCTCATTCTGGGCGCTGGCGGTGGCGGCGATCAGAATCAAACCGAGAATCGACGCCGGGGTGGCCAGACCTTTCCAGGCGGCACAAGGTGAAATCGCAGGTCGCATGAGGCTGGCAAGGTATGGCCGCCCAGGGTGAAAAACCAAGGGTAAATTGAGCGAAAAAGTTGTCTTTCCAGCGGGAGGCAGCAAGATTGTCCAGCGCAGATGACGTTGACGATCCGATTGCGGTTTCACACGGCTCCGGGGCAAAGCCTGTTGATTTACGGGGAGCATCCTTTGCTTGGTGATGCCGAGGTGGCGCGCGCGGCTCCCTTGCGCTACCTGAATCCAGAGTTTTGGGAAATCACGATAGCATTCCCTGAGGAAAGCATCCCGGCCGGGGGGATCCGCTATTGGTATGTGCTGCGGGATGAGCATGGCGCGAGCCGGCACCATGCCGGCGGGCGCATTCCAGCCGTGTCCGCGCCCGGGCAGCGGCTGTTGATCGTGGATTCGTGGGCGGACGCGGCGGATCCGGCCTGGGCGTTTTACACCGAACCGTTTCGCGGGGTGCTGTCGCGCCAGCCGCCGGGCCAGATCGTCCCTTCTGAAATTCGCGCCCGGGCCGCCACGGCGACCCACACCTTCATCATCCAATATCCCTGGCTGGGATCCGGCGAGGCGCTCTGCCTGCTGGGCGGCGCTCGCGCCCTGGGCGGATGGGATCCTGCGGCGGCGAAGCCGCTGTTTTGCGACGAAGCGACGGGTGAGTGGTCGCTCGCTTTGGATCTGGCGGCCGAGTCTTTTCCGCTGGAGTACAAATACGGCATTTATGACAGGAACCGCCGGACGTTGGTTCGTTTCGAGGACGGGCCCAACCGGGCGTGGCCGCACGGCGCGGAGCCAGGCCAGCGGATCATTTGGCGCGACGGACTGGCCGCCTTGCCGCAACGTTTATGGCGCGGGGCGGGGGTATCCATCCCGGTATTCAGTTTGCGCGCCGAGGCGAGCTTCGGCGTGGGGGAGTTTGCCGATCTCAAATTGCTGGCGGACTGGTGCCGGGAGGCCGGTTTGCGGTTGATCCAGATTCTGCCGGTCAACGACACCACCGCGGCGCATGATTGGACCGATTCCTATCCCTACGCCGCCATTTCGGCCTTTGCGCTGCATCCGCTTTATGCCCGGCCGGCGGATATTGCCTTGGCCAAGAGCCGCCGGCTGGTCGAGGCCGCGGAACCCGAGCGGCAACGGCTCAACGCGCTGCCGGACGTCGATTATGAGGCGGTGATGCGCGCCAAGCTCGGGCTGCTGCGCCAGCTATCCAGGGCGCAGGCCGCCGCGACGTTTCGTTCCCGCGCGTACCGGGCGTTTTACGAAGCCAGCCGCGTCTGGCTCGAGCCTTACGCCGCGTTCAGCGCGCTGCGGGATCGTTACGGCACGGCGGACTTCCAGGCCTGGCCGGAGCATCAACGCTACGAGCCGGCGATCTTCCCGGCTTTGGCCGCCCGCGGTTCCTGGGCGCGCGAGGAAATTGCCCTGCATTGCTTCACGCAATACCATCTGCACCGTCAATTGCGTGACGCGGTGGATTATGCCCACCGCCTGGGGATCGCCTTGAAAGGGGACATCCCGATCGGTGTTGGTCGTCACGGGGCGGACGTCTGGGAATCGCCGCGCTTGTATCACCTGGACTTCCAGGCGGGCGCGCCGCCGGACGCCTTTGCCGCGAAGGGCCAGAACTGGGGTTTTCCGACCTATAACTGGCCCGGGATGCAGGCGGACGGCTTCGCGTGGTGGCGGCGGCGCTTCGCGCAAATGGGCCGTTACTTCGACGCGTTTCGCATCGATCACATCCTGGGTTTTTTTCGCATCTGGAGCATTCCCTGGCCGGAGGTCGAAGGCATCCTCGGGCGATTCGTCCCGGCGTTGCCGGTCCAACTGGAAGAGTTCGCGGGGCGCGGCATCGTCATGGATCATCGCCGGCTGACCTCGCCGTTTATCACCGGGGAGGTGTTACGTGAGGTTTTCGGGGCCGAAGCGGCTTGGGCGGAGCGGGAGTTTCTGGCGAAGGATCGCTTCGGACGACTCTCCCTCAGGCCGGAATTCGCCACGCAACGACAGGTCGAGGCGCATTTCGCGGCGCTGGATTCCACGGAGCAAAACCAGCGCCTCAAGCAGGGACTTTTCGACCTGATCAGCAACGTCATTTTGCTCGAGGCCGGGGACGCGAAGGGCGCCGAGTATCATTTTCGCTTTGGCGTCGAACACCTCTCCTCGTTTCGCCATCTGGACGCGACGTCCCAGGCCGGGCTGAAGGATCTCTATCTCGACTACTTCTTCCGCCGGCAGGACTCGTTTTGGTCGGCTGGCGCCGAGCGGAAGCTGTTGGCCCTCAAGCAGGCGACCCCCATGCTGATTTGCGGCGAGGATCTGGGCCTGGTGCCCGCGTGCGTGCCGGTGGTGATGAGGGAGCTCGGTTTGCTCAGCCTGGAGGTTCAACGCATGCCGAAGCGGCTGGGCGCGGAGTTTTCCCGTCCGGCCGAGGCGCCTTACCTGAGCGTTGTCACCCCCTCAACGCATGACATGAGCACGATCCGCGGCTGGTGGGAGGAGGAGGATTCGGCGTTCAGGCAAAAGTTTTTCGCCGGCGAGCTGGGGCGGAGCGGGGCGGCGCCGCGCACCTGCGAACCGTGGCTGAACCAGGCGATTGTCGAACAACACCTGGCCTCCCCCGCGATGTGGAGCATCTTTCAGCTCCAGGATTTGATGGGGGCGGATCCCGGTCTTCGGCGGGCGAACGCGGCCGCGGAGCGAATCAACATACCCGCCCATTCCCGGCATTACTGGCGGTATCGCATGCATTTGACCCTCGAGCAACTGCGCCGGGCGGAAGGGTTCACCGCGCGATTGCGCGGCTGGGTGAAAGCGGCGGGCCGTTGAGGCTCAAGCTCCGCCCGCCCAGGGCGGCGGATTCTCGAGCTGATACAGCATCTCGCCGGCTTTCGGAACCCAGAGCACGCCTTCGTCCTCGCGCTGGGCGAAATCCTCCGGACGGATGCGGTCGGGATCGCGATAGCCAAGATTGATGGCGCGGCAGACCGATTCAGGCACGCGCGAGGCGAGCGTGACTTTGGCCCGGCAGCGCTCGACTCCGTTCTCAAAGACGCCGATGCCGCGCACATGGGTGGAATGGGCCAGCACCCCCCACGGGTAATGCTTGAAACGGTCCCATTGCTGAAGGAAATAATCACGGCAATGATACCCCACTTCCAGCAGGTGCCGGCCGTGGCTCACACAGATCTCGGAGAGATGCGGCGCGTAAATAATCAATTCGCCGTCGTCGGCCAGCACGGGTTCGAGTTTGTACATGCACTTGCCGGCGGTCCACAACTCGTCGTACATCGCCGGGGCGCAGGAGAGAATCGTGTGAAACGGCCGCGGCTTGCGGAGGATGTGAACTTTCCGGGAGAGTTCGCTCGCTTGATCCCAGGCGCGCTCGGGGGTGCCGGAGAAGAGGCCGACCAGGCGGTTTTGCGGATCCACCACCAGGCAGAAGCAGAGTTTCTCGACCTCCACCATCGCCCCCGCGCGATCGACCACCTGGCGCACTGGAGTCCACTTGTTGCCGATGATCATTGGGTTGGTCACCACCGCGCCGAGCCAGTGAAAAAAGTTGAGAATCTCGGGTCCGGCCACCCCGGGGAAGAGGTATTTGTTGCCTCCGGAAAAACCCACTACTTCGTGGGGAAACACCGGCCCCACAATGAGGATCCGGTCGTACTCGAACACGAGGCGGTTGATCCGCACCGGCACTTCAATGGCAAAACGTCCGCCGGTCAGTTCCGCGACCTCGGCGGCCCGGAGCGTGCCAATCTGCCTCAGCGCGGAATCATCGTTCCAGGCGTGGTTGAAGAACCTTACGCCGGCATAGCGCGAACGACGTTCCGCGAGGCTGATTTCCAGCCGGGCGCAGATGGCTTCCTCGCTCATCGGCTGATGTGTTCCCAGGGCGACGAGAATATCAAAAGCGCGGGCGGAGGAGGCGAGTTGCGCGTGCAGCGTTTTAAACATCAGCCCGATCGGCGCGGTGCGGGTGCCGTCGGGAATAATCAACAACAGCCGCCGCCCGGCGCTGTCCCCGGGCGGGCAGGCCTTCGCCACCAGCTCCGCCACGCGCGCCTCGCTGAGCGCCTCGAGCATCATAGCGTTTGCGCCAAAAACCCCCCATCCACGCGCAGATCTGATCCGGTCACAAAGCTGCTGGCTTTCGAGCTGGCCAGAAAAATTGCCGCGCCCACCAACTCGTGGGCTTCGCCGAAACGCTTCATCGGCGTATGCGCCAGAATCGACTGGGTGCGCGCGGTGGGGCTGCCATCCTCGTGGAAGAGCAGCCGGCGGTTTTGTTCGGCGGGAAAAAAGCCCGGGGTGATGGAGTTCACGCGCACGCCGCGGGCGGCCCATTCGCGAGCCAGGAACAGGGTGAGATTCAGCATGGCGGCTTTGGCGGCCGAATAGGCCGCCACGCGGGAAAGCGGCACATGGGCCGAGACGCTGGCAATATTGATAATGCTTCCTTTGCCTCGCGCGGCCATTCCCGGGCCAAACACCTGGCACGGCGCGAGAATGCCGCCCACCAGATTTAAATCAAAGCTGGCCTTCCAGTCCGCCAGCGTGATTTGCTCGAACGCTAGCTCCGCCGTGACGGTGACTTTAGGATCGTTCCCCCCGGCGCCGTTCAGCAGCACGGTGGCGGGACCGAGTTGACGCTCCAATTCCTCCCGCGCCCGGACCAGGGCGGCGGGGTCGGAGGCGTCGGCGCGAAAGAATTCGGCCGTCCCACCGGCGGCTCGAATTTCCCGCACCCGCGCCTCGCCGCGCGCGGCGTTGCGGCCCATCACGGCGACCTTCGCCCCGGCTTCGCCGAACCCCTGCGCCATCGCTCCGCCCAAAGCCCCGGTGGCGCCGATCACCACCGCTACTTCGTCCCGCAAACTAAATCGTTCCCCTGCATTCATTCCGAGCATGGTAAGGGAAAGCGGCGCCTGGCGAGAATCAAAATCCGTCCTGGGGGGTGCGCCGTCGAGCTGAGGCTGCGCTTCGCCGGTTTAAAACCGAGGCGCGCTGTTACTTTCGAAAACGTCGCACCACGCCAAACCCGCAGGCCGCCACGCCAAAAATCCCGAGCGCCACGTTCACCGGCTCGGGCACGGGCGGCGCGCCGAACCACTCGTAATTTTGAAAAGTGATCTGACCGCCGGATCCAGTGACGTTTTCAAAGCTCTCCATGGTGCGATAGCCGCCAAACGGATCCACATAGGTGGTTTGAACTTTGAATGAATCGCCACTGTTCAAGCCGAGGTCTGAGAACTTGAAGAAGAATCCGGCAGTGCCTGCAGTCATCAAGAATGAAATCTGTTCCTTGCAATCAAGATCCGAGTAACTGCCGGGAGTCTGGATCTGGAAAAGATACGCAGTCGGTGAATCGTTAGGATTAGGCAGCGTAATCACATAATCTGCCTGAAACCCCGGCGCGAAATTGGCCGTGTGCCCCGCTCGCCCTACGGCGGCCACCTCCGATAACCCGGAGATCCCGTTGTTTTTCAGGCTGTCAGTGGATGAGATGCCGCCGGGCACGGAATCGATGTAGATGACCAGGTACTTGTTCCAGGTCGTCCCGGCGGCTGGCGTGAAGCCTAAGGTGACGTAGTCATCATACTCCTGCCCGAGCGTCAACGTCCCCTGCCCTACAGCGCCGCCGCCGTCGTCGTGCCCATTGCCGTTATAAGTGTAGAGCACTGCTCCGCTGACGGGAAGGGCGTGGATTCCCAAGGCCACCGAGAGCGCCGCCGCGAGCCTGGATATGTTCTGGCGCATAAAATCGATTACGGTTTCCGCACGAATGCGGAAGGAAGCGGACAACCGCGGCGGAAGTCAACTCTTTTTTTACGGACTGTCGGCGCGAACAGGACGGGTCCCGTTGGGCGCTGGAAAACCAGCAAGGATGGAAGTCTAATAATTTCTAATGTGTCATGTCAATTAATGTTAAAGGCTTGCTTCTGACGGGACGGTGGTTTATTCCTCGCGGCGGCTATGAATCAAAATGCTGGTCTTATGCTCATCGCGCCGCGCGTCACGCCGGCGCTTGACCCTCGCTTTCGCCCGGCGGTGCTGGCCAATCGCCATTTTCGAGAATTGGTGGCCGCGTGTGGCGCGGCGGTTCCGGTGCGGCTCGCGCTGGAGCAAACCGAGGGGAACGTATCGCGGTTCACTACGGCCATCCTGCCGGATTCGCATCCTCAGGCGGCGGGGAATTTTGTTTACCTTGAGCGAATCGTGAAATTTTTGCTCTGGTCGCGGGGTGGTTTTCGGCTGCATGTGGACGGGCCGGACTGGCTGGCCCGGCGGCTGGGCGAGTACTACCAGCAAACGCCCACCGGCAAGTTCGACTCGCAGCTCGTGGGCGAAAGAATGTTCGACGGCGCGCTGGAGGTGGTGGCCGCGGCGGATCTGCCGGAGGAGCGGCACGGCGCCTCCTCCCTGGGCCGGCACCTGGAGGGCTGCCGCATCGGGTTTGATCTGGGCGGCAGTGATCGCAAAGCCGCCGCGCTGATTGATGGCCAGGTCGTGTTTAGCGAGGAGACGGTGTGGGATCCTTATTTTCAGCCGGACCCGGAGTATCACTTCGCGGGAATCATGGATTCGCTGAGGAAGGCGGCGTCGCATCTGCCTCGGGTGGACGCGATTGGCGGGAGCGCCGCCGGCATCTACGTCAACAACCGGGTGAAGGTGGCCTCGCTGTTCCGGGGCGTGCCGCCGGAGGTGTTTCGGGCGAAGGTGCGGGATCTCTTTTTGCGGGTGAAAGCGGCCTGGGACAACGTGCCGCTGGAGGTGGTGAACGATGGCGAGGTAACCGCGCTGGCCGGCTCGATGTCGCTGGGGGTGAACAACATTCTGGGTATTTCGCTGGGCACCAGCACCGCCGGCGGCTACGTCAATGCCGAGGGGAGCATCACTTCGTGGATCAATGAATTGGCCTTCGTGCCGGTGGATTACAACCCGCTGGCGCCAGTCGATGAATGGTCGGGCGATTACGGCTGCAGCGTGCAATACTTCTCACAACAGTGCGTGGGGCGGCTGCTGGCGCCGGCGGGCATCACGGTGGATCCGAAACTGACCCTGCCCGAGCGGCTGAAACAGGTGCAGGAGTTGATGGATCGCGGCGATGGCCGCGCCCGCAAGATTTATGAGACCATCGGCGTTTATTTGGGCTATGCGGTGGCGCATTTCACGGATTTCTATGCGCTCGACAATGTGCTGATTCTTGGCCGCGTGACCTCGGGGCCCGGCGGGGACGTGATTCTCGAGGGCGCCCGCGAGGTGCTCAAACGGGAGTTTCCGGAGCTGGCGGAGCGCATCCGCTTCCATATTCCCGACGAGCAGCAGAAGCGCCACGGCCAGGCGGTGGCGGCGGCGAGTCTGCCGGCGGTGACCGCCCGCAAATAATTCTTATGACCCCATACCATAAACTTGTTTCTGATTACGCGCGGCTGTTGCGGGAAGGCCGGACCTTGCCGCTCGGCAATTTCCCTCCGGCGGCCCGGCCGGCCAAGGCGGCCAACGCGCCCAAAGCGCTCTTCTTTGCGCCGCATCCCGATGACGAGTGCATTGTCGGGGGCGCGGCGCTTCGTCTGCTGCGCGAAACCGATCTGGAGCTGATCAATGTGGCGGTGACCCAGGGCAGCAACAAGGCGCGGCAGGCCGCGCGCTGGGGCGAGCTGGAGAACGCCTGCCGGTATCTTGGTTTTGGCCTGGTGCAAACCGCTCCCAACGGTTTGGAGCGCATCAATCCCAAAACCCGCGAACAAGATCCGGCGCATTGGGCGGCGGGCGTGAAAATCATTCACGGCATTCTCGAGCGGCATCAGCCCCGGGTGGTTTTGTTCCCGCATGACCGCGACTGGAACTCGACGCATATCGGGACGCACCTGCTGCTGGTGGACGCGCTCCGGCAAATGCCCGTTGGTTACGAACCGTGGGTGATCGAGACCGAGTTCTGGGGCGCCATGGCCGACCCCAACCTCATGCTGGAGATCAGCGCGCCGGATCTGGCGGACATGATCGCCGCCACCACCTTTCACGTCGGTGAAGTCGAGCGCAACCCGTATCACCTGCTGCTGCCGCCCTGGATGATGGACAATGTGCGGCGCGGGGCCGAGGTGGCGGGCGGGCAGGGCGGGGCGGCGCCGGACTTCACTTTTGCCGCGCTGTACCGGTTGCGCAAATGGGCCGGAGGCCAGTTGACAAGAACTTTTGAGGGCGCCCGCCAGGTATCCGCCGCGGAAAAAATCTCGATCCTGTTCCAGTGAGTCCGAAGCACATGCGCGAGGCGATCCGGCTTTCGCGGCGCGAGATGCGCCGCGGCGCCGGCGGCCCTTTCGGCGCCGTCGTCACGCGGGGCGGGCGCGTGGTCGGGCGCGGGTGGAATCAAGTCACCTCGGCCAACGATCCCACCGCGCACGCGGAGGTGCTGGCCATCCGGGACGCCTGCCGCCGGCTCCAGACCTTTCACCTCGAGGATTGCGAGCTTTACACCAGTTGCGAGCCGTGCCCCATGTGCCTGTCGGCGATCTACTGGGCGCGGCTGCCCCGGGTGTTTTATGCAAATACGCGGCGGGACGCCGCCCGCATCGGTTTTGACGACGATTTCATCTATCGCGAGGTGGCCCTGCCGATCCGCCGGCGGAAAGTGGAGATGAAGCCCTTCCTGCGCTCCGAGGCCGTCGAGGTTTTCAAGGAATGGCGGGCCAAGCCGGACAAAATCGAGTATTAAATCCGCCGCTTTCGCCCGGGCCATGCACCCCTCCTGGATCGTGATGCCACTTTGCCTCGCGCTTTCCGCGGGCGCCGCCGCCGGGAGCGGGGCGGGGATGATCGCCGAGCGCGCGAGCAACGACGAAGCGGCTCCGGGGTTTAGATTTAACACCGTCCCGGCCCCCCGCGTCCGCGACCTGGCCGCTGGAGCGGCTTTTAAATTGGTGCAAGGCGAGGCGGACGCCAACTCGGGCGGCCTGACGGCGCTCCACGATGGCCGCTGGCCCGGGAGCGAGGACGAGCCGGCGCGGAATTTCTTTTTCGCTCCCGGCACGGATGGCGGGCGCATCCTCGTGGATTTGGGCGAGCCGTCCGAGTGGGACCGGGTGGTCAGTTATTCGTGGCACCCGGGCGCGCGCGGCCCGCAGGTGTATCGGTTGTTCGCTGCCAGGGGCGACGAGCCGGGCTTCGCGGCCGAGCCGAAGCGGCCCCTGGATCCGGAACAAGCCGGATGGCGGCTGGTGGCGGACGTGGACACCCGGCCCGCCAAGGGCGAGCCCGGCGGGCAATACGGGGTGTGCGTTTCCAACGTTGTTTCCGGCCCCTGCCGGTATCTCCTTTTCGATATCCGGCGCGCCGGCGCCCGAGACGCTTTCGGCAACACGTTTTACAGTGAGATCGATGTGCTTGGCCGGAATTCGCCAGAAGAACCAGCGGACACGGCCAACCCCGCCCTGGAGATCGTTCACACTGGCGGGTGCGAGGTCGTGTTGGACACGCAGGAAGCGCCCGGGCTCACCGCGTGGGCGCGGACGAAGGTGGCGCCGATGGTCCGGGAATGGTATCCCAAGCTGATCGCGATGCTGCCGAGCGAGGGGTTCGAGGCGCCGGGACGGGTGAGCGTCGTTTTTGATCCGCAAATGCGCGGAGTCGCCGCAACCCAGGGTTCGCGGGTGCGCTGCTCCGCGGACTGGTTTGAGGCCAACCTCGAAGGGGAGGCGTTGGGCGCGGTTTTTCACGAACTGGCGCATGTCGCGCAGCAATACCGCCGGGCCCGATCGCTCACGCCGGGCGCCACGAGGCCGCCGGGGTGGCTGGTCGAGGGCATCGCCGACTACCTGCGTTGGTACCGGTTCGAGCCGAGCCGCCGCGGCGCGGAGATCACCGCGCAAGGCTTGCCGCGGGCGCGCTATGACGGCAGCTATCGGATTAGCGCAAATTTTCTGAACTGGGCGAGCGAGAGCTATTGCCCGGATCTGGTTGCCCGCCTGAACGCGGCCATCCGAGAAGGCCGGTATCGCGAGGAATCATGGCGCGAAGCCACCGGCCACTCGCTTCCGGAGCTGGGCGATCAGTGGCGTCTGGCCCTGAAACACAAGCTTGGGATCGACACGGAAAGCGCCGTCGCTCCCTGATCGTGGGGCAAGGACCGGCCCCGCGCTTTCTCTCGCGGGCCGCGTCTTGGCCGTGGGCCCTCCGCGCGGTTCCGGCGCGGGGTTCTCGATTGACTTCGCAAAGTTGATTGCGCCAAACTCGATGGATTGCGATAGCATGATGAAATCTTACGCTGTTTTCGCGGTGGTTGGGCTGAGTTTAATGGCCGTCGTCCAGGCGCAGGACGCCGCCGCTCCGTTCATTTACGAAACCCCCCGGGAATTCTATAGCAGCGCGGATCTGGACGGCGACGGCCGTGCGGACCTGGTGATTGTGGATAAAGAGAGCGGAAAGTATCGGTTGGGCTATCACCAGGCGGCGGGCGGCTTCCATTGGGTGGATTGCCGGCCCAGCGGGATGAAGGGCCTCACCGGATTCAGCCTCGGCAAGGTGCTGGCGGATGCTCCCGAGGCGCTGGTGTTCACCTCGCCGGACGCGAACGAGATCACCGCCGTAGGCGCCGCCAGCGCGACCGCGCCCACGCGCCCGGTGATTGTGCCCTTCACGGCGGCGCTGGGGCCGAACGTCATTTGCGCGCTCAAAATCGGCGGCGCGGGCCCGGGCGCCCTGGCAGATTTTTTTGTCGGCAGCATCTACAACTCCCCCGACGCGAACCTGGCGACTTGGCTGCGCAATGATGGCGCCGACTACGAGAAAATCTCCGAAACCCCGCTCCCGGGAGTCGCCAGCCGCGCCAACCGTGTGGTGATCGGCGGGCGCGAGCTCCTTTTTCTGATGCTTGCGGGAGATCAGGGCGAGAGCCTGCGCCTCGACCGCCTGGCCGAGGGCAAACTGGTCACCGAGGCGTCCGTTTCGGGACTGGCAGGCGGTTCGGAATATGTCGTGGGGCATTTCGGGGCGGGGCCGCAATTACTGACGTACACACCCGGCCAAAACAGTTTCACCGCCCGCGCCCTGCGCGAGCGGGACGGCCAGGCGCAATTGGCCGAACCAGCCGCCTACGATCTGGGGCAACCGGTGCTGCGGTTGACGGCGCTCGGATCGGCGGGCGCGGCCAGGTTGCTGGCCATTTTTGGAGAAGGGAAAACGGCGGGGGTTTTCAATTTTGACGGCGGCCGGGCGCCGGTCCTGGCGCAAACCCTCGCGGCGACGAACGACCTGTTCACCTGCGCGTTGAGCCAACCGGACGGATTCATCATCTTCACCCAGCCGCCGGGCGGGAAATTCGCCACGAAATATCAAATCTACAATTCGTCCGGATCGGGCTGGACGCCCGGAGCGTTTGGCGGCCTGCCTTCGCTGGCCGACAACGACAATCTCACCATCCCCGACATCCACACGCGCATCGTGGCGGGGTTGACCGTGACGAACGAGGCGGACATGCGGGCCTACACCAATCAAATTCCCGGCACCCGGGTCCAATTCGTGATGCTGCCAATTCCCGGAGGCGAGTTCGTGATGGGCAGTCCGGCGAATGAGGCGGATCGCCAGCCGGACGAAGGCCCCCGGCACAAAGTCAAAATCTCGCCGTTTTGGATGGCGCGCTGCGAAATCACCTGGAACGAATACGAGCTTTTCATGTATCCCGAGGAGGAGCGGCGGATGCGCGCGACCCTTCCCACCGACGCCGGCGGCGACAAACTGGCCGATGCGGTGACGCATCCCTCCCAGCCCTATGTCGAGATGAGCTTCGGCATGGGCAAGGACGGCTATCCGGCCATCGCCATGACGCAGCACGCCGCCAACAAGTATTGCCAATGGCTGAGCGCCAAGACCGGCCAGTTCTACCGTTTGCCGACCGAGGCGGAATGGGAATACGCCTGCCGCGCCGGCACCACGACCGCCCACTTTTTCGGCGAGGATGCGGGCCAACTGGGCGACTACGCCTGGTACGAGGAGAACAGCGATTTCAAGTATCAAAAAGTGGGCCGAAAAAAGCCCAATCCCTGGGGCCTCCACGACATGTACGGCAACGTCGTCGAATGGGTGCTGGACCAATACGATCCCGAATATTACCAGCAATGCGCCGAGCAATCGCTGATGATTGACCCTTGGAACAAGGCTACGAAACCCTATCCGCACGCGGTGCGGGGCGGCTCCTGGGACGACGAGGCGAAGATGTGCCGCAGCGCCGCCCGCCGCGGCTCCGACCGCTCCTGGAAAATGCAGGATCCGCAACTGCCCAAGAGCGTCTGGTACTTCTCGGACGCGCAGTTCGTCGGGTTCCGCATCGTGCGGCCACTGACGGTGCCTCCGCCCGAGCAAATGCAGAAGTACTGGAGCAGCGGCGTCGAGCGCGACTGATTTCTTTTCTCAACCAAAACAGCAAATCCACATCTCGATCATGCAACACAAAGAATCGAATCCTCCGTCGGCGGTCAGCCGCCGCGAGTTTTTGCGCACCTCCACCCTGGCGGCCGCCTCGGCCGCGGGCGGCGGCGCTCTCCTGAGCGCTTGCGCGTCCCGCAAGACCGCTGTGGCCGCCGCGGTGGCGGCGGCGCCCGCGATCGTTCAGGCTCAGACCAAGCCAGCCATCAACGCCGTCATCATCGGGGTCGGCGGACGGGGCGGCGGCGCGGGCAAGAACCTGTTGGACGCGGCTAAAATCGCCGGTGTCGAGGCCAAAATCCTGGCGGTGGCCGACCTTTTCCCCGAGCAGGCCCGGCGCGGCCAGGAAAATTTCGAGCTGCCGCCGGAGCGGTGCTTCAGCGGGTTCGACAGTTACCAGAAGGCGCTCGATATCCCCGGGGTGAACTATGCCATTCTGGCCGCCCCGCCTGGATTTCGCCCGCCGCATTTCAAGGCCTGCATCGAGGCCGGCAAACACGTTTTCATGGAAAAGCCGGTGGCCGTGGATGGCCCCGGTTGCCGCATCATGCACGAGGCGGCGGCCCTGGCTCGCCAGAAAAATCTGAAGGTGGTCGCCGGCACCCAGCGCCGTCATCAGGCAGATTATCTCGAGACCATCAAGCGCTTGAAAGATGGCGCGATCGGCGACATCCACACTTTGCGGGCCTATTGGGTCAATGGCGGACCCATCTGGCACCGCGGCGAAAAAGGCGACACCACGTTGGAGATCCAGATTCGCAACTGGTACCATTACATCTGGCTTTGCGGAGATCATATCAGCGAGCAGCATGTGCATAACATTGACGTCTGCAACTGGATCATGGACGACGCCCACCCCGTCAAATGCTGGGGCCTCGGAGCGCGCCAGCAGCTCGGCGATAAACCCGGCGAAATCTGGGACAATTTCGCCGTCGAATACGAATACGCCAACGGCGCGCGGATGTTCAGCTACTGCGGCCAGGTCAAACGCGATTGGTCCTCCGTCAGCGAAGGCGTCCAGGGCACTCGCGGCTCCTCGAACCCGAAGGGCATCATTCAGCCCAAGGACGGCCCGATCTGGCGCTACCGTGAGAAATACACCGATCCTTACGTGCAGGAGCACGTGGACTTGATCCATGCCATCGTCAGTGACACGCCGTTGAACGAGGCGGACCGGGTGACCGACAGCACCATGACGGCCATCATGGGACGCGAGGCCGCTTACAGCGGCGCCGGGGTGACCTGGGAGGAAATTGAGAATTCCACTTTCCACTACGGCCCCGAGCTGCTCTACACCAACTGCGCAAAATTGGAGTTCGGCCCCTTCCGCACCTTGCAACCGCCCATGCCGGGTTCCTATAATATCCTCAAGGATCCGCCGGTGACGCCGGTGAAGGCCTGACTCCAGCAGGCGATTTCACGGCCGGCCGCGCAGGCCGGCCTTTTTGCTTATGTGGAGAATCCTACTGCTCCTGCCGCTCGGCTGGCTGGCCGGTTGCCGAACCGCCCCGCCGCCGACGGAGCTGCACCGCTACGAACTCTCCAGCCCGCACATGGGGACGCTCTTCCGCATCACCCTGTTCGCGCCCAGCCCGGCCGCGGCCGAAGCCGCCGCCCGGGAGGCTTTTCAACGCGTCGCCGCGCTCGAGGACATCATGAGCGATTACCAGGCGGACAGTGAACTGATGCTGCTGGCCGGGCAGCCCTGGGGCCGGCCGGTCTCGGTGAGCGAGGATTTGTTCCAGGTGCTCCAGCGCGCCCAGGATTTTGCCGCGCGCTCGCGCGGCGCCTTCGACGTCACGATGGGTCCTTACGTGCGGCTTTGGCGGTTCGCGCGAAAACGAAAGCGTCTCCCCGCCGCGGCCGAACTGGCGAGCGCGTCCCGGAGCGTAGGCTTTCAGCATCTCCGGCTCGATTCGCGCCAGCGCGCCGCCACCCTGCTGGCGCCGGGAATGAGGCTGGATCTGGGCGGCATCGCCAAAGGCTACGCCGCCGACGAAGCACTGAAGATATTGCGCCGGCATGGCTTGCCGCGCGCGTTGGTGGCGGCCAGCGGCGACCTCGCGCTGGGCGATCCGCCGCCTGGCGCGCGGGGCTGGAAAGTCGGGATTGCCGCCCTTGAAGAACGCGGCGCGGAGCGGCTGGAGCGGGTGATCGAACTGTGTAACGCGGGCATTTCGACCTCGGGCGGCACCGAACAGTTCATCGAAATCGATGGCCGGCGCTATTCGCACATTCTCGATCCGCGCACCGGCCTGGGCTTGACCAACCGCATTCAGGCGACGGTCATCGCCGCCAACGCCACCACGACCGACGCCATGGCCACAGCGGTTTGCGTCCTCGGCCCGGCGCGCGGGTTGCAAATGATCGACTCGCTTCCCGGCGCGGCCGCAGTGGTGCTCACCCGGGAGGCGAACGGCGGGCGGATTTGCCTTTCGCGGCGGGCCGAGCGGCGGCTGGGCGCCGCGCCGGCTGGCTCAGCGCGGACGGATTCAGCCCCTTGAGATCCTGCGGAACGAACAACCCGTCCCGGCGGATCAATTCGTCGTCAAACCAGATCTCGCCCCCGCCCCATTCGGGCCGTTGAATCAACACCAAATCCCAATGCACGGCGGAGCGGTTGCCATTGTCGCATTCCGCGTAGGCCTGCCCCGGAGTCAGGTGCAGCGATCCCGCGATCTTTTCATCGAAGAGAATGTCGCACATCGGGTTGAGGATGAAAGGATTGAAGCCCAGCGAAAATTCGCCCGTGTAACGGGCGCCGGGATCGGTGTCGAGAATCTCGTTCAACCGCCGGGTGTTGCTGGAGGCGGCCTGGACGACTTTGCCGCGCGCGAATTCGAGCCGCACGTTTTCGAACTTCGCGCCCGCGTAGATCGTGGGGGTGTTAAATTGAATGACGCCGTTGAGGGAATCCCGCACCGGACAGGAGAAGACCTCGCCGTCCGGAAGGTTGCGGTCGCCCTTGCACATCTTGGCGCCCATGCCGCGGATGCTGAACGCGAGATCGGTCCCCGGGCCTTGGATCCGCACCCGGTCGGCGCGGGCCATGCGGCGCTGGAGCGGCTCCATGGCGCGGGCCATCCGGCGGTAATCCATGGTGCAGACCCGGAAGAACAAATCCTCGAACGCCTCGGTGCTCAGGCCGGCGGCCTGAGCCATGCCCGGCGTGGGCCAGCGCAACACGCACCAACGAGTCTGGTTGACGCGGTAATTCAGCACCGGCCGCGTGAGGCGGGCATGCAGCGCCAGGAGCTCGCCGGGCACGTCCGCGTTCTCGCTCGAATTGGCGCCGCCGCGAATGACGATGTACGCCTGCATGCGCTTCATCCGCGCCAGCTCGAGGTCGCGCGTCAGCGCGGCGTGGCGCTCGTTCGTGCCCCGCAGCAGTTCGCGGTTCACGCGCCCGCGACGGAGCTCCACGACCGGCTCGGCGCCCCGGGCGCGCACCGCCCGGATCAACTCGATGGTGAACTCATCGGGAACCTCGATCATGTCCAGCAACACCCGGTCCCCCTTTTTCAATTGCGTCGAATACTCGACGAGCAGACTGGCCAGTTTCGGATAGCGCGGGTCGGTCATAAATTCTTGCGGGCCTCGACTTTCCTCCAGGCGCGCTCGCGTTTGCGGGAGGCCTCGCGCAGCAGGGCCTCGGCGGACCAGCCCTGGCTTTGCGCGGCTTCGGCCAGCGCCAGCAACTCTTCGCCGATCCTGGCGCGCGCGGGTTTCGCGCGGGCCGGCGGCTCGGCCAGGCCCGCTTTCCGCGCCTTCTTAAATAGCTTCTCCGCCCGCAGCAGCGCCGGCAGATGACGGGGCACGCCGTCCAGCGCGGAGGACCGGGCGTGGCGTGTGCCCTGTTTCTCCGCCCGTTTAATCCGCTCCCAGTTCGCCCAGACCTGGTCCACATCCCGCACCCGCGTCTTGCCAAACACATGCGGATGCCGCCGGACCAGCTTTTCAGAAATCCGCCGGGCCACGCGCTCAAAGTCAAACGCGCCGCGCTCCTCCGCAAGCTGGCAATGGAACACCACTTGCAGGAGCAGATCGCCCAACTCCTCCTCGAGTTCCTGATCATCCTCCGCCTCGATGGCGTCGATTAATTCATACACCTCCTCGACGGCGTGCCAGCGGATGCTCCGGTGATCCTGCTCGCGATCCCACGGACAGCCCGTGGGCGAACGCAACCGCGCCACGATGCCGAGGAGTTCCTGAATAGCCGGTGGTTTCCTCACGCGCGAGTCAAAGAATCACCAGGTTGTCCCGATGCACCACCTCGACGCGCCGCAGCGCGCCGTCCCGAATCTGCCCGGCGGCGAAGGCCGCGATCCCGCGGGCGAACTCCGTGCCGTCCAGATCGCAGATCCGCACCACCTCGCCCGCGTCAAAGTCACCCTCGCACCGCTGGATGCCCGGAGGCAGAAGGCTGCGGCCCATTTCACGCAAAGCCTTCCGCGCGCCCGCATCCACAACCAGCGCGCCCTTCGGATGATGGAAGAAGGCGATCCACCGCTTCCGGCCGCGCAGCCGTCGGACCCGCGGCACAAACAAGGTTCCCTCGGTCTCTCCGGCTATCACCCGCGCCAGGCCGCGCGGTTTCCTTCCCGAGGCGATCACCAGCGGAATGCCCGAACGCATGACCACCTTGGCCGCCTGGATCTTCGAGGCCATGCCCCCCACCGCGGTCGCGCTATCGGTGCCGCCCGCCAAACCTTCGAGGGCGGCGTCGATTTTATCAATGGCGGCTATGGTGCTGGCCCCGGGCTGGCCGAAGTTGGCGATCACCCCGTCCACCGTGGTGAGGATCACCAGCAAATCGGCGGGCAGCAGCGAGGCTACCAGCGCCGAAAGCGTGTCGTTGTCGCCGAATTTCAGTTCCGTGAACGAGACGGCGTCGTTCTCGTTGATGATCGGCACGATGCCGTGGCGCAGCAGGTTGATCAGGGTGTTCCGCGCGTTGAGATGCCGCTCGTGATGTTCCAGATCGGCGTGCGTGAGCAATACCTGGGCAACGGTCAGGCCGTGAGCGCCAAACAGCTTCTCATACGTCGCCATCAGCCGCGACTGGCCCACCGCCGCGCAGGCCTGCAAGTCCGCCAGATCCGCCGGACGGCGCTGAAACCCCAGCGCGCCCATCCCCGCCCCCACCGCCCCGGACGAAACCAGCAGCACCTCCCGGCCTTCCCGCCGTTGCTCGGCCAATTGGGCCACCAACTGTTCCATTTGAGCCAGATCCGGTTGCTTGCTCGCGTTCGTCAGCACGCCGGTGCCCACTTTGACCACCAGGCGGCTCGTGTTCTGAAACGACGGCCGTGGCGGTTGGGTCGAACTTTGTGAAACCAAGGTTTGATTCACCCGCCCAGCCTAGCAGAGGCGGCCCGGATGAAAAGAGAAGTCCGCGCCCGGATTCTCGAGATCAAAACTGGAGTTTTGGCGCTCCCATCGTATAATTGAATCTCTTTGACGCCTCGCCAAGGTACTCGTAGCGTCTGAGTTTTCGTTCACCAT
>JBDHQH010000064.1:0-19186 GCA_039806935.1 Verrucomicrobiota bacterium | reverse complement strand
CCGACGCAGCCTGAAGGCTGCGACTACATGAGAACTCCCGATCAGTCACTCCGGATGTAGCCGCAGCCTTTAGGCTGCGTTCCCCGCCCCGCCCGGATGCCGGCGCCAGGCAGGGACGTTTCGCCGAAACGTCCTTCCACGACACCGAAACCTCCTTCCTCTGGCACGTGCGGACATGGTTTTTTTGAATCGCCTTCCGGTGGTTTTTCTCCCCAAAGAAGCAAATCTGACGCCGGAGAAGGTTGCGGAATGGACGGGTATTCCTCAGCGAGCGGTAGGCAAAACCCGCCCGCCGCCGGGGGAAAGATTTTCCAAGCCGGAGCGACGGTCGGCCGGAAAGCTCCGGAAAACAGGCAAATTCGTTCATGGCACAGCCGGTGCTAAGCCGGAGTCGTTGCTATGGCGTTAATTGACGGACTATTTGGTCAGAGTCATTATCTGGCGGCGAAGAAGATGCTCGACGCGACGGCGTTGCGGCATCAAGCCATTGCGGGCAACCTGGCCAACCTCGAAACCCCGGGCTACAAACGCGTCGATCTCGCCCCCAATTTCCAGGAGGAACTCAACCGCGCCGTGTCCTCGACCGACGGGACGGCGCTGAGTCAACTGCGGCCCTCGCTGGCGGTGGACGCGGCGGCGGCGCCCGGCCACGATGGCAACACGGTTCAATTGGAAAATGAACTGCTCCAGTTGAGCCAGAACACCCTGAACCATTCGCTCGAGACCCAGATGGTCACCAGCAGCCTGCTGCGGTTGCGTCTGGCCATCACCGGGCGCCCCGGCTGACGAAACGTATGATCAACGCGCTTTCCGGCATTCAACAAACCTCGGCCGCGCTGACCGCGGAGCGGGTGCGCATGGATGTGATCGGCCAAAACATCGCCAACGCCAACACCACCCGCGGCCCCGACGGCAAGCCGTATGAACGGCGGCAGGTGACCTTCGAGACCGTGCTCAACCAGGCGGCGGGGGAGACCGGATCCGGAATCATTCAAGCCCGGATCAGCGCCGATCCGCGGGCGCCGCGCCGCGTGTACGAGCCGGGCAACCCGGACGCCGACGCGCGGGGCATGGTGGAGTTGCCCAACATCAATGTGCATGAGGAGATGGCGGATTTGATCGCGGCCTCGCGTGGTTACGAGGCCAACCTGGCGGTGGTGCGGAATGCTCGTCAAATGGCGCTGCAAACGCTGGCCATCGGCAAACGCTGACCTTCTGACGCATGAGCCCGATCTCCGCGCTCCACCTCGCCGCGCCGCCCGGGTTGCGTCCGGAACTGGCGGACCGGCTGGGCCAGGCCGGCGGGTTGCGCGACCTTAAGGAGACGGAACTCGCGGGCGGGGCCGCGGCGGTTTCCGGGCAGTCGTTCAGCGATCTTTTTACGGGCCTGGCGCGCGAGGTGAGCGCGAAGCAGGCGGCCGCGGGCGAAGCCGCCCGCGAGGTGCTGGCGGGCGGGGCGGTGAATCTGCACCAGGCGATGATCGCGATGGAGGAGGCGAATGTCTCCTTCCAGTTGATGGTCGAGGTGCGCAACAAACTGCTCGAGTCCTATCAAGAGTTGATGCGGATGCAGGTGTAAGCCGAACCGCGCCGGCGGGCGCGAAACATTTTGATGAACAACCAATTCAAGGATGCGGGCCGGCAGTTGCTCGGGCTGTGGGCGCAACTGGGCGTCAACCAGAAGGTGAGCCTCGGGCTGGCCCTGGCCGCCGCGCTCGCCGCGCTCGGCGGGGTGGCCTGGTGGTCCTCGCGGACCGATTACGCTCTGCTCTACGGCAAGCTGCCCGAGAGCGAATCGGCCAAGGTGGTCGCCGCGCTGGACGACGCCAAAGTGCCGTATCGGTTCGGCGCGGGCGGCGGCTCGATTCTGGTGCCCGCCGCCAAGGTGCATCTGGCGCGCCTGCAACTCGCCGCCAAGGGCATTCCCCGCGGGGACGGCGTCGGCTTCGAGATTTTCGACAAACCGAACTTCGGCATTTCGGACTTCATCCAGCGCGCCAATTATCTGCGGGCGGTGCAGGGCGAACTGGCGCGGACAATCAGCCAGGTGGACAGCATCGAGTCGGCGCGAGTGATGGTCGTCATGCCCGAGAACCGGCTGCTGGTCGATCAGCAGAAAAAGCCGACCGCGTCGGTGTTTGTCCGGGTGCGCGGCAATTCCCAACTGCCGCCCACCACCGTCAACGCCATCCGCTTTCTGGTGGCGAACGCGGTCGAGGGCCTCCAGGCGGGCGGCGTGACCGTGGTGGACAATTTCGGGAACGTGCTGTCGGAGAATTTCGACAACGATTCGCTGGTCGGCGTCACCACCACCCAGCTCACGGCCCGCAAGAATCTTGAACAGTACCTCTCGAAGCGCACCGAGGACATGCTGGCCGCCGTGCTCGGCCCCGGCCAGGCGGTGGTCCGGGTGGCGGCCGAGATCAATTTTGACACCGACACCCGCACCGAGGAGAAATATGACCCGGACGTGCAGGTGACCCGCACGGTGACGATCAACGACGAGAACACCGACACCTTCACCCCCGCCGCGGGCGGCTCGGCCGTCGGCCTGGCGACGGCGGCGGCGACGGAGACCAACGCCCCGGCGGCGGCGGCGCTGGCCGGCAACCGCATGCGCAAGAAGGTCACCAACAACCAATACGAGCTGAATCGCACCACCAGCAGCCTCGTGCGGAGCGCGGGCGGGCTGAAGCGGCTGACCGCGGCGGTGTTCATCGCCACGCGCTTCGAGGGCGCCGGCGCCGCGCGCAAAGCCGTCCCCCGCGAGAAGGAGGAACTCGAGAAATTGCGCCGCATCGTCCAGAGCGCGCTGGGCATCCAGGAGAATGACCCCGCGCGGATGGACCAGATCACGCTCGAGGAAACGCCCTTCAACGACCAGCCCGCTGTGGAGATCAGCCAGCGGCTGGACGAGCAGCGCAAGTATGACTTGTGGATGAGCCTGGGGGGTCGCGCCCTCTATCCGCTGGCCACGCTGGCGGTGTTATTCCTGTTCTGGCGGCTGCTCCGGCGCGCCCCCGCCGATCCGCTGGCCCTGGGGCTGCCGCCCAGCCCCGGCGCCAGCGGCGCCCTGGGCGCGGCGGAGACACCGGTCGTCACCGTCGAGGTGCTAAATCAGCTCATTCGTGAAAACCCGGATAACATGACCCAGGCCATCCGCTCGTGGATGGGCCGGGGCACCCGGAGCAACTGAGACGCCGGCGATGCGAGACTCATTTGCCAACCGCGACCGGGAGCCACAACGCCTGCGCCTGACCGAACCCCTGCGCGGGGTGCGGCTGGTGGATCCGGCGTCCGAGGCCGCCCTCGCGGAGCGCCTGCGCGCGCAATACGAACTGGGCCGGCGCGAGGCCGAGCGGGAATGGAGCGGTCAACTGTTAAGCCAGCGGCGAGAGTTGCTGGAACTCAAGCGCGGGGTGCTGGCCGAGTTGGAGCAAACCCTGCCCCAAATCCGCCGGGAAGGCGAGGCGGCGCTGGTCGAGCTGGCGCTCGAGGCCGCCCGCCGGCTGGTGGCCGGCCTGCCCATCACGCGTGAAATGATCGAGGCTGTCGTCCGTGAGGCGCTCGACGAAATGGAGCGCGACGAGGAGATGACTGTGCTGCTGCACCCCGAGGATTTGCGGCTGCTCGAGCGCGCCGGCGGCGCGGCGGCGGCGGAATCCGCATCCATTGAATTTCAGGCCGCGGACGAGGTCACCCGCGGCGGCTGCATCCTGCGCACCCGGTTTGGCGCCCTGGATTCGCGGCGGGAAACCAAACTTCAGCGGCTCCGGGACTCCCTGCGGGACGGATGAACGCGACCGCCCAGCCGAGCGAAAAGTTCACGCGCCTGGCCCGCCTGGCGCGGCGCGCGCCGGTGTTAAAGCCGCATGGGCGCGTGGCGCAGGTAGCCGGGCTGGTGATCGAGTCCACCGGCCCCCTGGCTTCGGTCGGCGAGGTCTGCCGGATCGAAACCGGGGAGGGGGAGCCCACGCTGGCCGAGGTGGTCGGTTTCCGCAACCATCATGTGTTGCTCATGCCGCTGGGCGATCTGCGCGGCATCCGTCCGGGATGCGAAGTGGCGGCCCTGGGGCACACGCTGCGCGTCGGTGTCGGCGAGGGCCTGAAGGGCCGGGTGCTCGACGGCCTGGGCCGGCCGCTGGACGGCGGCGGGCCGCTGGCCGTCACCGCGACGGCGCCGCTGAACGTCCCCCCGCCGCACCCCCTGCGCCGCGAGCGGATCCGCATCCCTTTCGCAACCGGCATCAAGGCGCTGGACACGCTCATCCCCTGCGGACGCGGGCAGCGTCTGGGCATTTTCGCCGGCAGCGGCGTCGGCAAATCCACGCTGCTGGGCATGTTGGCGGGCCGCGCCGAGGCGGATGTGAACGTCATCGCGCTGATCGGCGAGCGGGGACGCGAGGTGCGCGAGTTTTTAGAGAAGGATTTGGACGAGCGCGGGCGCCGCAAATCGGTGGTGGTGGTGGCGACCTCGAACGAACCGGCGCTGGCGCGGCTCAAGGGCGCCGCCACGGCCATGGCCATCGCCGAGCATTTTCGCGACGCCGGCCGGAACGTGCTGTTAATGATGGATTCGGTGACGCGCTTCGCCATGGCCCAGCGCGAAATCGGGCTGGCGATCGGCGAGCCGCCCGCCACCCGCGGCTATCCGCCCTCGGTGTTTGCCCTGCTGCCGCGGCTGCTCGAACGCGCCGGCAACGGCGAGCGCGGCTCGATCACCGGCTTCTTCACCGTCCTGGTCGAGGGGGACGACATGAATGATCCCATCGCCGACTCGACGCGCTCGATTCTGGACGGGCATGTGGTGCTGAGCCGCGAGCTGGCGGCGCGCAATCATTACCCGGCGATCGAGGTGTTGGAAAGCGTCAGCCGCCTGAGCCGCGAGTTGTCCACCCCGGAACAATTGCGGCTGGCGGGCCGCGCGCGCGAGGCCCTGGCGGTTTACCGCAAAAACCAGGATTTGATCCAGATCGGCGCTTACGCTTCCGGGGCGAGCGCCGCCATTGACCAGGCCATCCGGCTGCACGAGCCGCTTCACCAATTCCTGCGCCAGGAGGTGCGGGAGGGCCTGCCGCCCGAAGAGAGCTGGAGCCGGCTGGAGCGGCTGCTGGGCGAGCCGCCGCCACCCGCAGCCGCCGCCGGGCATTGACGTTTTTCGAGTATGAAAGCCTTCAAGTTCAACCTGGCCTCGGTGCAACTGCTCCGCCGGCAACGCGAGCAGGCCGCCCTTGAGGAATACGCCCGCGCGCTGGCCGGGCAAAGCCGCGCCCGCGAGTCACTGCGGCACAGCGAACATTCCCTGGCCGATTGCCAGAACCGCCGGCGGCAGGCGGTCGCGCGCGGCTGCCCCGCCGCCGAACTCGCGCAATGGACGGTGCTCGCGCAGTGGCTCGAACAAGCCCGCCAACTCCACGCGCGCAAGCTCGCGGAAACCCGGCGGCACACGGAACGGAAGCTTCACGAAATGCTGGCCGCCCGCCAGGCGCTCGAAACGGTGAACCAGATCGAAGCCCGCCGCTTCGGCGAATACCGAAAGGCGGCGGCGCTCGAGGAACAAAAGTTTCTCGATGAACTCGCGCTGCGCGTCGCGTGCGCATCGCCGTCCGCTCACCCGAGCCACCGCCCGTCCGCGTTATGATCCGCCTGCTGCAATCCTCCTGGACCGCCGCGCTGGCCGGCCTGGCGGCTTATCTGCTGACGCTGACGCTCGTCTGGCGCGCGGCCGCCCCGCCCCCGTCCGCCGCCCCGCCGCACCTTCCCACCGGCCCTTCATGGACCTTCGAGAATCCCGAGCTTGATCTGCTGATGGGGGAATTGAGAGAACAGCGGGAAGCGCTGGCCATCCGGCAAAAGGAACTCTCGGATCTGGCGGCCCGGCTGCGGCTCGAGCGCGGCGAATTAACCCAGCTCACGCAGGCGGTGCAGCAGGCCCAGTCCGAATTCGATCAGAATGTCATCCGGGTGCGCGCCGAGGAAACCGGCAACCTCAAGCGCCTGGCCAAGACCTACGCGGCCATGTCTCCCGAGGGCGCCGCCGAGATATTTAAATCTCTCGACGACGGCACCGCCGTCAAGGTCCTGACTTTCATGCGCGACAGCGAGATCGCCGCCGTGCTCGAAGCCATGGCCAAACAGGGCGTCCCGG
Source organism: Verrucomicrobiota bacterium (assembly GCA_039806935.1). Lineage (GTDB taxonomy): Bacteria > Verrucomicrobiota > Verrucomicrobiia > Limisphaerales > UBA8199 > JBDHQH01. The sequence continues at coordinate 13,038 of JBDHQH010000064.1, read as the reverse complement.
AGGCGAAACGCGTCGCGGCGTTCTCCGAGAAACTGCGGCTGGCGCTGCCAGAGAAAAAGGGCTCCCCGTGAGCGCCCCCCTCGCCTTCCCGTCCGCGCCCGCGGCCCCCGCCGGGCCGCCTGCCGCGCCCGCGCGCGAGGGCGAGCCCGCGGCCGGACAGCTCTCCTTCGATGATTTTTTGCGGGCGCGACCGCCGGCCGATGCAACCGCGCGCGACGCGAAAGGGAAAACGTCCGCACCTCGAACGCGCGCGTCCGAAGGGTCATTGGACGAGCCGGCTGCGCCGGACTCCGAGCATCCAGTCGCTGAACCGGAGCTTGGGAAGCGCGAGCAACCATCCGGTGATCCGGGCCTCTGGCAGTTCCTGGGCGCCCTTCCGGCGTTTCTTCCCCCGCCTCCGGAGCTGCCGCCCCCCAACCCGAAGCTCGAGGGCGCCCCGGGGCAGACCGAGGCGCCGACGGCCATCGCCAGGCCCGAGGGGGATGCCCCGGGAGCGCCGATCCCGGCAATAGCTGCCGGGCCAGGAAATGGATCGGACCCGCGAGATACCCCTCTCGCACCTTCCTCCCAGCTCGCTTCCGCCACTGCGCCGCCCATATCCCCATCCGCGGACTTGAAAGGCCGGGAAACGCAAAAACCTCCAGTTTTACCGGCGAAAGGCGAGCTGGAACCGGCTGACTCGAAGGTCTCGATTTCACGCCCATTGAGTTCCGCCCAGCCACTCCCGGAGGCCGCTGGCACAACGGCTGCTCAGATGGCAAAGCAGATGAAGTTGCCGACCTTTGCGAACGAAATTGCCGCTTCGGGGCCGAGTCCTTCCGCAACTCCGCCGCCGGGAGAAGCTTCGGCGCGCTTTTCCGGTGACGAACACCGCGAAGATCCGAGGATGCTCCGCCTCGAACTCCCGGGCGGCCACCCTTTAATGACCCTCGGATCCAATCCTTCAACCCGGCGGGCGGAGCCGCAACCTGTCTGGGAAGCCTCGACGCCGGTGGCGATCAAAAACCTTCACCAATCTCTGAGCAATGAAATCAGCCTGCTGCGCCGCAGCCAGGGCGAATCGCTGGCGGTCGTGCTTCGGCCGGATTCCGAGACCCGGCTTTTGATCCGGTTGTCGGTCGTGGACGGACGCCTGGAGGCGGCGGCGCGCTGCGAACGCGGCGATCAGGCGAGCCTGCAAGCTCACTGGCCGGAGTTGCGCCAGGCGCTGCGCGAGCAAGGCGTGGTGCTGCACGATCTCCAGTCAGCCGGCGGCGGCCTGAACGACCGGAGCGAGCGGGGATTTGCCCGGGAGAATGACGGGAGGATGACTCCCGGAGAAGCGCCGCGCCCGGGGGCCGGCTCGCGCGCGGCGCGCGCCCCTGAATCCGCCACCCCTTTGTCCGGCTCACCGCGGCTGCTCGAATCCTGGGCCTGAACTTTCGCCACCATGTATATCCCACCCATCACCAGCGCCTCGACACAAGCAGGGGAAGCGCGCTTCCCGGCGCAGACCCTCGGCCAGGAGGATTTCCTCAAGCTGCTCGTCACGCAGATGACGTCGCAGGATCCGTTGAATCCCCAGAAGGACACGGATTTCATCGCCCAAATGGCGCAGTTCACCTCGCTCGAGCAGAGCCGGCTGGCCGCCGGCAACCTGGCCCGGCTCGACGCCCGGCAGGAAATTTCCACCGCCACCGCGCTGCTCGGACGCACCGTAACCCTGAATATTGGCCCCGAAACCGAGCCGATCCAGGGGGTGGTGACCGCCATCAAGACCGACGGCGACGCACCCCGGTTGGTCGTCGGCGGACACAGTTACACCCTGGATCAAATCCTGAACGTCTCGGAGACCATCACCGTCGGTCCTCAACCTTGAACGAAAGAGAATTCCTATGCTTCGCTCCCTTAACTCCGCCATCAGCGGACTGCAATCCTTCCAGACGGAACTGGACGTCATCGGCAACAACATCGCCAACGCCAACACCGTCGGCTACAAGTCGGCGCGCATGGATTTCCATGACGCCTTCAGCCAGACGCTGCAGGCCGGCGGCGGCGGCCGCTCGAGCATGCAGGTCGGCTCGGGCGTCGGCGCCGCGGCCATCACCAACATGTTCGGCCAGGGCCCGCTCTCCGGCACCGGCAACCAGACCGACCTGGCCATCAGCGGTGACGGCTTCTTTCTGCTCCGCGACTCGGCCAGCGGCAAGGAGTTCGTGACCCGCGCGGGCAATTTCCATCTCGACAGCGACGGCTATCTGACCTCGACCGAGGGTTTCCGCGTGCGCGGCTACAGCGACTCCGGCCTGTCGGCCATTGGCGATTTGAGGATCGATGCGACCGGCGCCCCCGCCACGGCCGCGCCCGACGCGAAGTTCGACAGCTTTGCCATCGACAAAGAAGGCCGGGTGATGGTGCGGCTCACCGACGGCACGACCTTCGCCCGCGGGCAGGTGTTGCTTCAGAACGTCACCAATCCGCAGGCGTTGCTGAAAGAAGGTGAGAATTTGTATTCCGGGCTGAGCCTGGCCGGCGCCCTCGCGAGCCCTGTCCCGCCCGGACAGTCCGGCGCTGGCTACCTCAAGGCGAGCACCCTCGAGTTGTCGAACGTGGACCTCACCCGCGAGTTCTCAAACCTGATCACGACGCAGCGGGGCTTCCAGGCCAACGCCCGGGTGATCACGACCAGCGACGAAGTGCTCCAGGAACTGGTCAACCTCAAGCGCTAATCCTTTATGGCTCTGGCTCCCGCTAATGGCAAGGCCGCTCCCGAGACGGCGGCGGATTCCGACGCCACCCCGCCCGCTCCGGCGCGCGGCGGCCTCGGGCCCTGGCTGCCGGTTCTCGCGAATCTGCTGCTCATGCCGGTGCTGGCTTACCTGACCGTGTCGTTTCTGGTGCTGCCGAAAATGGTCGCGGCCCGGGCTCCCGCCGCGACCGAAGGCGCCGCCAGCCCGGCCAATCCGGGCAAGCCGAAACTCATGGTTCCGCTCCACGGCAAAATCCTCGTCAACGTGGCCGGCACGATGGGCACGCGGTATCTGCTCGCCAGCATCACGCTGGCGGGCGCGCATCCCGATCTGAAAGGGTTGGTGGAGAAGAACGACGCGGAAATGCGCGACGCCGCCGCCAATGCCCTCAGCGTGAAAACCATCAACGACCTCGAGAAGCCCGGCGCTCGCAACCTGATCCGGGCCGAGCTGATCTCCGTTTTCAACAACATCCTCGGCCAGGGGGTCTTCACCGATCTTTACCTGACCGAATTCGCCATCCAATAAGACCTATGAACGCCGCCCCCAACGCGTCCCCCAATCTGGATCTGGTGCTCGATGTGCCCGTGAACCTATCGGTGCAACTCGGCGGTTGCCGGCTGCCGATGGGCCGCGTGCTGCAACTCGCCCCCGGCTCCGTGGTGGCGCTGGATCAACCCGTCTCGCAGCCGGTCGAACTGCTCGTGAACGGCAAATTGGTGGCGCGCGGCGAGGTGGTCGTGATGGACGACCGGTTCGGCGTCAAAATCACCGAGCTGGCCCGCGCGTAAGGCCAATTCCGGGGTCGCGCATGAGGAATCGTCATTTCGCCAGGCGGGCCGCGGCGGTGTTTTCCGTCCCTGGCTTCGCTGCGGCGGCCGGCGCCGAGCCGGCCGTTTTCACGCCTCCGCCGGCCGGTCCCTCGGTGATTTTTTCGCTGCTCCGCCTCGGCGGCGCGCTGGCGCTCGTGCTGGCGGTTTTCTTCGCCGGCCTGTGGTTGTTCCGCAACTGGGAGCGGCTGACCGCCCGTGGCCGCCGCGCCCCGCCCCGGCTGCGCGTGCTCGAGGCCCGCTCCCTCGGGGCGCGCAACGCGGTGTACGTCGTCGGGTATGAGCGGCAGCGATTTCTGCTCGCCGCCGCGCCCGGCGGAGTCTCGTTGCTCGCCGCGCTCCCCGAAGCGGCGGCCGAGGAGCCGGCCGCGGCCGCGCCCCCGAGCTTCGCCGACGCGCTGGCGCGGGCGCTCTCTCCCCTGGGCTCGAGGAATGGAGCCGCGCGGTGAACCCGTCGCCCGCCATTTCCCGCGCCCGGCTCGCCGTCCTGGCGGCGCTCGCGTTGTTCCTGCTCGGGACCGCTCCGAACGGGCTGGCGCAGGCCCAGACCAACGCCGCCCCGGGCCTGACGCCGTTCAGCCTCAACCTGGGGGTCAACACTCTGCAGGGTCCGCGGGATGTCGATGTCGGAGTCAAAATCCTGTTCGCGATCACGCTGCTGACGCTGGCGCCCTCGATCATTCTGCTGATGACCAGCTTCACGCGGATCGTCGTGGTGTTGTCATTTTTGCGTTCCGCCCTGGCGCTGCAGGGGACGCCGGCCAACCAGATCATCATCGGCCTCTCGCTCTTTCTGACCTACTTCATCATGGAGCCGGTCTGGTCGCAGGTGAACGAGCGCGCCCTGCGGCCGTATCAGGCGCAGCAGCTTACCAGCGAGCAGGCGCTCGAGGAGGCGGCCCGGCCCATCCGCGCGTTTCTCCTGCGCCAGACCCGGCCGAAGGATCTCGAGTTGTTTGTCGGCATCGCCCGGCTCGCCCCCAGCGCGCCGGAAACGCTGCCGCTCAAGGTCGTCATTCCCGGTTTTATCATCAGCGAGCTGCGCACCGCCTTCCAAATGGGTTTCCTGCTGTTCATCCCCTTCGCGTTGATCGATCTGGTGGTGGCGACGGTGCTCATGAGCATGGGCATGATGATGATGCCGCCGGCGACGATTTCGCTGCCGTTGAAAATCCTGCTCTTCGTCCTGGTGGACGGCTGGAGCCTGGTGGTGCGGTCGCTGGTGCTGAGCTTTGGCGGATAACCCCCTCGAACGTCATGACTCCTGAATTGGCGGTGGAATTGATCAAGAGCACTCTGCTGGAGGCCGTGCTGCTGGCCGGGCCGCTGCTCGGCATCGCCATGCTGGTCGGCCTGGGCGTGAGCCTGTTCCAGGCGGTGACCTCGATCCACGAGCAAACCCTCACTTTCGTGCCCAAGGTGCTGGCCATCGCCGGCCTGGGCATCCTGCTGCTCCCCTGGTCGTTGCGCAGCCTGGTCGAGTTCGCCACCCAGGTGATCAACCGGCTGCCGCAGATGACCGGCTAACCCGGACTGGAGAACGCGTGGACTTCTCGTTGTATCTCTGGTTTCTGGTGTTCGCCCGCGCCGGCGGATTGATCGCGGTGTTTCCCCTGTTCTCGGCGCAGCCGGTTCCCGTTCCCCTGCGGGTCGGCCTGGCGGCGTTGATCGCCTTCCTCGCGGCGCCCTTTCTGCCGCCGCTGGCGGCGCCCGCCTCGTTCTGGCTGGCGGCGGGCGCGGTGTTTGTGGAAATCAGCGTGGGCCTGCTGCTCGGGTTCGTCTGCCGCCTGATCTTTTTCGCGCTCGATCTGGCCGGCGGCATTATTTCCACCGAAATCGGCCTGATGCTCTCGTCGAATTTCAATCCGCTGACCTCGGCGGCGCTGCCGGTGCCCGGCACCATCCTGTTCTGGCTCGGGATGATGCTGCTGCTGTGCTTGAACCTGCATCACTGGATCATCGGGGCCTTTCAATACACCTACGCGCTGGCGCCCGCCGGCGGGGCGCGGCTTTCCGAGGCGCTCCTGCTCGAGGTGGTTGCCGACAGCGCCCGGATTTTTCAGGCCGCCCTGCTGATCAGCGCCCCGGTGATGGTGGTCTCGTTCATGATCACCCTGATTTTTGCGGTGCTCAGCCGCGCGGTGCCGCAAATGAACGTCTTCACCGAGAGTTTCCCGGTGCGCTCGATGGCCGGGCTCGCGGTATTTGGTTTCACCTGCCACCTGATGGCGCAACATATCGAGAATTATCTGCGCCGGTTGCCCGAGGATCTGGTGCGCGCGGGCCGTCTGCTCGGCGGCGCCTGATCCGCCCCGCTTATGTCCGACCACGCCGGCGAGCGCACTGAACAGCCGACTCCGCGGCGCCTCGAGGAGGCGGTCAAGCGGGGGCAGTTCGCGCGCAGCGCCGAGGTGCAGACGGTGTTCGTGCTGGGCGCCGCGCTGCTGGCGATGAAGTTCGCCGGGGCGGAGCTGTGGCGGCGGCTGGCCACCGCCCAGGTGAGCGTCCTCGGGCATCTGCACGACATCCCCCTCAGCCTCGATTCCCTGCCCGGCTACGCCGTCAACGCCGGGCTGGTATTGCTGTTGTGCGTGGCGCCGGTGTTTGTGGCCACCACGGCGGGCGGACTGCTGGCGGGCGGCATCCAGAGCCGGTTCCAAACCGCATCCGAGGCGCTCGAATGCAAGTGGGACCGCCTTAATCCGGTAGCGGGATTTCGCCGCATCTTTTCGGTCCGTTCCCTGGTGCCGGTGCTGAGCGGCGCGGCCAAGCTCGCCGTGGTGGTAGCGCTGACGTACAGCCAGGCGCGGGAAATCCTCCAGGATCCGATCTTCTTCTCGGCGGTGGATCCGGCAAGAATTGCCGGTTTCCTGGCCCAATCTTCCGGCGCGATCCTTACCCGCGTGGGGTTTGCCCTGCTGGTGATTGCAGCCGTCGATTACGGTTATCAATGGTGGCGCAACCATCGCGACCTGATGATGACCCGGCAGGAGGTCAAAGAGGAACTGAAGAACTCGGAGGGAGATCCCCACCTGAAAGCGCGCCAGCGCCGGCGGCGCACCGTGAAAACGCAGCGGCAGATGCTGTTGGAGGTGCCCCAGGCCGACGTGGTGGTGACCAACCCGACGCATCTGGCGGTGGCGCTGCGCTACGACCGGAAGACCATGAAAGCGCCCAAAATTGTGGCCAAAGGCGCCCGGCTCAACGCGTTGAAAATCCGTGAAATCGCCGCCCGGCATCAGGTGCCCGTGATCGAAAACAAACCCCTCGCGCGGATGATGTTCAAGTACGGCAAAGTCGGTGGCGAGGTTCCTGCTCAGCTCTACGCGGCGGTGGCGGAGGTTCTGGCGTGGGTTTACCGCGTCAACCGCTACCGCTATTACGCCGAATCAAACCAGACATGAGCGCCGCCAGTCCAGGCTTGAATCTGAAACAGCTCTTCCGCCAGGGGGATCTCTGGCTGGTCGCCGGCATCTTCGGGACGATCCTGCTGCTGATTTTCCCGGTGCCGCCGCTGCTGCTCGATCTGCTGCTGACAGTGAGCATCGCGCTGGCCCTGCTGGTCCTGCTGATCATCCTTTACGTCGAGGAACCCGCCGATTTCGCCGGTTTCCCCACCCTGCTGCTGTTCATCACCTTGTTCCGCCTGGCGCTCAACGTGGCCTCGACGCGGCTGATCCTGCTGGACGGCTACGCCGGGCACATCATCGAGGCCTTCGGCAATTTCGTCGTCCGCGGCAATTACATCGTCGGCCTGGTGGTGTTTTTGATTCTGGTGCTGATCAATTTCGTGGTCATCACCAAGGGCGCGGGCCGCATCGCCGAGGTGGCCGCCCGGTTCACGCTCGACGCCATGCCCGGCAAGCAGATGGCCATCGACGCCGAGCTCAGCGCCGGCATTCTCAACGAGGAGCAGGCGCGCCAGCGCCGCCGCAAAGTCGAGCAGGAGGCGGATTTCTACGGCGCGATGGACGGCGCCAGCAAATTCGTTCGCGGCGACGCCATCGCGGCGGTGCTGATCACGCTGATCAATATTTTGGGCGGCTTCGCCATCGGCCTGGCGCAAAAGGGCATGACGGTGAGCGAATCCCTGCAGCGCTTCACCCTGCTCTCGATCGGGGATGGTCTGGTGTCGCAAATCCCCGCCCTGGTAACCTCGATGGCGGCGGGCATGCTGGTGACCCGCGCCGCCGCGCGGAACAACCTCGGCCAGGAGCTGGCGAAACAGCTTTTGTTTTACCCGCGGGCGATGACGATTCTCAGCGGCATGCTCGCGGTGATGGCTTTGGTGCCGGGCCTGCCCACGCTGCCTTTCCTCGTGCTGGCCGCCATCAGCGGGGCGCTGGCCCTGCGCCTGCGCAAACGCGCCCAGCCGGCCGCTCTCGCCGCGGCGACCGCCAAAACCGCGGGCGCCCCCGCCGCCAGCGGCCAGCCCGCGAACCCCGAGAAACTCGAGACCTTGCTGCATGTGGACACGCTGCAAATCGAGCTGGGCTACGGGCTGGTCAGCCTGGCTGATAAACGCAAGGCGGGCGATTTGCTCGAACGCGTCACCGGCGTCCGCCGCAGCTTCGCCCAGGAAATGGGGCTGATCGTGCCGCCGATCCGGCTCCGGGACAATCTGCAGCTTGGCGCGAACGACTACCGCTTTTTGCTGAAGGGCAGCGTCATCGCCCAGGGACAGCTCATGCCGGGCTATTCGCTGGCGATGAACGCCACCAACAGCCGCGTCAGCCTCAAGGGCATCCCCACCGTCGAGCCGGTTTTCCAACTGCCGGCCGTCTGGATCGCCGAGGTCGAGCGCAAGAACGCGGAACTGCACGGCTTCACGGTCGTCGATGCCGCGTCCGTCCTCGTGACGCACCTGTCCGAGACCGTCAAGCGCCACGCCGCGGAAATCCTCAGCCGGCAGGATGCGCAGAACCTGCTCGACAACCTGAAGCAGACGCATCCAACGGTGGTGAACGAACTGGTGCCGGCGCAACTGACGGTGGGGCAGGTGCAGCGCATTCTCCAGAATCTGCTGGCCGAGGGCCTCTCGATCCGCAATCTCGGCGGCATCCTCGAAAAGGTCGGAGATTACGCCGCGGTGACGAAAAACCCGGACGAACTCTCCGAGCACGCCCGGCGGGCGCTGGGGCCGCAACTCGCCAAACCTTTCCAAAACGATCAGGGCGCGCTGCGGGCGATCACCCTCGATCCCAAACTTGAGCAGCACATCGCCAACGGCTTGCGCCAGACCCCGACGGAAATTTCGCTCTGCCTCGAGCCGCGCCTGGCCCGGCACGTCGTCGATACCCTCACCCGGCACGCGCAGCAAATGCTCTCGAGCGGCCAGGCGCCGCTGGTGCTCTGCGCCCCGCAAATCCGCCTGGCCTTTCGTCGCTTCTTTGAAACCACCTTCGCCGACCTCAACGTGCTTGCCTACACCGAGATTCCGCCCCGGGTGGAAATCCGGAGCGCGGCGGTCGTGCCCTGCCTGGAATGACCCCGCGGCGCTTCATCGCCGAATCCCTGCCGCTGGCGGTGGACCGGGTCCGCGCCGAGCTGGGACCGCGGGCGCTGGTGTTAAATGTGCGCCGCGTTCCGGGCGAAGGCTGGCCGCGCTGGTGGCGCAAGCCGCAAATCGAAGTCATCGCCTGTCCCCCCGCGCCGGCGGCGGAGTTGGCCGAAGTCCGCTCGGAGCTGGCGGAAATCCGCCGGCAAATTTCCCGGCTGCCGGCCCCGGCCGCCGCGGCGGCCGCCGCTCCTCCGCCCGGCGCCGGGCCGATCTCGGCCTGGCTGGAGCGCCACCGCCTGGCGCCGGCCCACCGCCATTCCCTCCTGTCGCAACTTCCCCGCGGTGAAACCTCGCTGGCCGCCGCGCGCGGTTTGCTGCTCGCGGGCTGGCGCGCCGCGCCGCCGCTCGCCTCGAATCGCCACGCGCTGATCGGCCCCCCCGGCGCCGGCAAGACGACCGCGCTCTGCAAGTGGCTGGCCCAGGCGGTCCTCATGGAGGGCCGCCGCGCCCGCGTCTGGCGGCTGGATGGAGAAGCCGCCAACACCGCCGAGAGCCTGTCGGTCTTCGCCGAAATTCTGAGCGTCCCGGTCCAGCGCCTGGCGGACGGCGCGGGCGCCGACCCGGCGGAGTTGGTGTTCATTGATCTGCCGGGAGTGGACTGGCGCGATCCCGCGGCGCTGGCCGGCCTGGCGGAGCGCCTGCGGGCGTTGGGCGGCGTCCAGGCGCATCTGGTGCTCAACGCGGCGTATGATGACGACCTGCTGCTGGCGCAAGCCCGGGCCTTTGGCGCGCTGTCCACCGAGGTGATTCTTACTCATCGAGACGAGCAGCCCGCCTGGGGCAAGATCTGGAACCTGATTTTCGGCACAAATTGCTCGGTTCGGTTTCTCAGCGCCGGGCAAAATATTCCGGGACTCTTCGAGAACGCCGATCCGGAACGATTGCTCGGGACTGATTTTCCATGAAAACCCCCTGTTCTCCAGTCGTTTCCGTGATTTGGCCTTGGTGGCAAACGATCTGCTTAAAGCCGGGCAGGCAGTGACGCAATGAAACGAGCAATGATCATCGGCGGACTGGCGGGATTCGTTCTGGCGCTCCTCGGCGCGTTTTGGAACGCGCCGGTGGCGTGGCCCGGCGCGTTGTTCCGCGCCAGTGTGGCCGCGTTGGTCGGGGGATCGCTGGCCCGGTGGCTGGTTCGCGTGACGGCGGACTGTCTCCGGCAGGCCCGGAGCGCCACCCGGAACTCCCGCGCGCCCGCCGTCCTGGCCGCCAAACCCAACCCTGCCAAGCCATGACTACCCTGATGCAATCCACTGGTTCCCAAGTTTGTGATCCGCCCGGCTTTCATCCGGAACTGCCCGCCCGCTACCAACCGGCCGCGGCCGGGAGCGAGGCCGAGGAGGAATTGGTTCGCGCCCATCTGCCGCTGGTCAAAACCGTGGTCGGCCGCCTGGCCATGACGCTGCCCGCGCATGTGGATGCCGAGGATCTTTTCAGCGCCGGGCTGGTGGGGTTGCTCAACGCGGCTCGCAATTTCAATCCGCGCGGCGGCAGCTCCTTCGTCAGCTACGCGCGGGTGCGCATCCGCGGCGCGATCATCGACGAGCTGCGGCGCCTGGATTGGGTGCCCCGCTCGGTGCATGACAAGGCGCGCAAAGTCGAGGCCGCCATCCGGGAGCTCGAACAAGCCAAGGGCAAAATCGCCGAACCGCGCGAGATCGCCGCGGCGCTGCGGCTCTCGCTGCCCGAGTACGAGCAGCTCCTCGAGGAAATCAAGCCCGCCGCCTTTGTCTCGCTCGACGCGCCCGCCGAGGAGGACGACGATGCCGGCCGCTACGAGTCCATCGCCGATCCCTCGCAACGCGATCCCTCCGAGGCTGCGGCGGTTCATGAGCTTTCCGGGATGATTCTCGAGCGGATGCAAACCCTGCCCGAGATCCAGCGGAAAGTGCTGGCGCTGTATTATTTCGAGGGCTTGCGCCTGCGCGAGATCGCCGAGGTGTTTGGCGTCACCGAATCGCGCGTCTGCCAGGTGCATGCGCAGGCGATTCTCACGCTCAAAGCCGCCGTGCGGCGGATCGGCGAAACAGAGGGTGAGGCCGCTTCATGATCATTCTGATTGGGGCCTTCATCGTCGCCGCCTCCGTCCTGGGGGGGTTCACCATGGGCGGCGGCCATTTCGGCGCGCTCCTCCAGATCTCCGAGTTTGTGGTGATCTGCGGCTGCGCCCTCGGCGCCCTGGTGATCATGTCTCCGCGGAAGGTGTTGCTGGATTTGGCGGGGCAGATCACCAGCGCCCTCAAGGGCGCCCCCTATACCCGCGCCAGCTACGAGGATTTGTTCCGCGCCCTCTACGAGCTGTTCCTGATCGGCCGGCGCAACGGCATGATCGCCCTCGAGGAGCACATCCTCCATCCCGAGTCGAGCGCGGTGCTGGCCAAATACCCGTCGTTCCTGCGCAATCAGCGCGCTCTGCGGCTGCTCTGCGACGGCCTGCGGCCCATTATTGACGGCAAGGTCAAGCCCGACCAGCTCCGGCTGCTGCTGGAAACCGAAATCGAGACCATGGAGGAGGAGCGCCACAAACCGGTGAATGTGCTGACGCGCGTGGGCGATTCGCTGCCCGGCTTTGGCATCGTGGCGGCGGTGCTCGGCATCGTCATCACCATGGGCTCGATCTCCGGCCCCATCGAACAGATCGGCCACCATGTCGCGGCGGCGCTGGTCGGGACTTTTCTCGGCGTGCTGATCGCCTACGGGTTCGTCAACCCGCTGGCGGTGAATCTCGAATTCAACGGCTTTTCCGAGTTGAGTTATTTTCGCTGCATTGGCACCGCCCTGATCGGCTTTGCCGGCGGCATGGCCCCGATCATGGCCATCGAGACCGCCCGGCGCGGGCTCAGCGAGGAGGTGCGGCCCACGGCGGACGAACTCGAGGCGCTGGTGAAGACGAGCGCCGGGCCGGAGGCCAAAACCTGACGGCCGGCGGAGATGAGCAAGAAGCGGCAGCACCATGGCGGCGCCTGGAAGGTGGCTTACGCCGATTTCGTCACCGCAATGATGGCGTTGTTCATGGTGCTCTGGCTGACCTCGCAGGACACCAAAATCAAGGAGGCGGTCGAGCGTTCCTTTCGCAATCCCTTCGCCTCGGTCACCAAGGAATCCACCGGCATCATTCCGAGCCAGGAGGCCCAGGCGGTGCGGAGCACCAAGGGCAACTTCGAGTCCTCTTCGGCGCTCGACTTGAACATGCTCAAACGCATGGCCGATGACTTGATGAGGAATCTCACCAGCAACCCCGAGTCGCCCGAGGACACCCCCGCGCAGCTCGAGTTGCTGCCCGACGGCCTGCGCATCAGCATCTTCGATCGCGCCCGCCGCCCGGTCTTCGAGCCGGACTCCGCGCAATTCACTCCCTACGGCAACTGGGTCTTCAGCACGCTGGCCTGGCAGGTGGCCCGCTTCACCAACTCGTTCCAGGTGGAACTCGAAGGTCACACCGAGCGGGGGCATCATCCCTTGCGCGAGGAATACGGCAACTGGGAGATCTCGGCGGATCGCGCCAACAGCGCGCGCCGCAAACTGCTCGATCACGGCGTCATCGAGCGGCAGATCCGAAAAGTGGCCGGATTCGCCGACACCCAGCCAATGCCCGACCGCGCCGCCACCGATGAAACCAACCGCCGCGTGGCCATTCTTTTAAAGCTGCAGGAAAACAAAGAGTCCCCAGGCACATGAACGCTGATTTTATCCCGCTGCCATTCCCCGGCCCGGCCGCCGGCTCCGCGCCCCCCGCCGCCGAACCGGCCATCTTCCGCCCGCTGACCCTCGCCCCGGCCCCCAACGCCGCTCGTCCGGCCGAGCTCAGCAGCGCCGCCGAGTCGGTGATCACTTTCAAACGCGAGGGTGAGCGCGTGACGCACATTCAGATCCGGTGCGCCTGCGGCGAACTCCACACGCTCGAGTGCGAGTATTGAAC
>JBDHQH010000063.1:0-19241 GCA_039806935.1 Verrucomicrobiota bacterium | reverse complement strand
ACCACCACCCCGATGTTCGGGTTGTTTTCCCCCAAAAGCGTGCAGGCTTTTTTCAACACGTCGCGATTGGTCTTCTCGGATTCGGCCACCATAAGGACGATGTCCATGAACCGGGAAAGGCGCGGGGTGAAGCTGATCTGGCTGACCGGCGGAAGGTCGAAGATGATGTAGTCATAGTCGCTGGCCTTCAGCCGGGGGAGCAGGTGATTAAACCGCCGGGGCATGACGCGCGGGAGCTGGTCGCCCTTCCCTTCCGTGACGACGTACAGGTTTTGCTGGACGAGGGCGCCCTCGCGTTTCGAGAGTTCGAGGGCGTCATCGAGGCCGCAGGCGGGTTTGCCGCGGTGGAATTGATGGGCGACGCCCTGGTTGTTCATATCCACCAGCAGGACGTTCCCCTCGCCGGTTTCGGAGAGCGTGGCCGCCAGGCCGGCGGCAACGGTCGAGACGCCGGAGCCTTCGCCGCAACTGGTGACCGCGACGAGCTTGGGATTGTGCGTAAGATTCTTCACCTCGAACCAGGTGATAAGCCGGTCGCGCAGGGCCTCGTGAAACACCCGGAACTTCGCGCCGAGCGAGACAATTTGGGATCCCTCCAGATCGCCCGCCGGCTCGAGGGCGACGGCCGGATCCGCGGCGGCCCCGGACTCCGCGTCGCCCTGCGAGAGCAGGCGCCCCCGGCGAATCATCTCGGCGGCGCGGGCCTCGTGCTTGCCGTTCATGTAGGGGATCGAAAGGAAGAGCGGAAGCCCGAGTTTGGACTGGATGTCGGCCGGGCGGCGCAGCGTCGGATCCAGATAGAGCTCGAAGACAAAGGCCAGAGCCAGCGAGCCGAAGACGCCGCCAAAGAGGGCCATGGCCATGATTTTGACGGTTTTCGAGGCGGCGCGGAACGGAGGCGAAGGCGCCTGGATCTTGCTGATGTTCGAGTCTTTGCTCGCGCCCAAAGCTTCGTCGATGCGGGCCTGCTCCAGGTTTTCCGAGAAGTACTTATAGTGCGATTCCTGCAATTCCTTCTTGCGCTGCAAAGCCGTGATCGCGCCCTCGGCGTCATCGATGGCGGCGGCCTCGCGGCGGATGGAATCGAGCTGGCCGTTGAGCACCTTGATTTTGGATTGCAAGGCGGTGGCGCGGGCCGTTTCCGCGAGCAGATCCGCGCGAGCTCCAGCGGTCGGATCGGCAATCGAGGTGCGGGCGGAAGAGGCGATGCTGGTGGCGAGCAGGCCCGGATTCTCGGTCTCGAGCTGTTTCTTGACGGCTTCCTGCTCGGTGATTTGGGCCTGGGTGTCGCGGACCAGGGAGTTCGAGGAAGTGAAGAGCAGCGAAAGCTCCTGATGCTTTTTCTCGAGGGTCTCCAGCAGCAGCGAGACGCGCTTATACTCGCCAATTTTCTCGGGCGGGACGGGGGCGGCCACCGCGGCGGGGGCGTTGGTCTCGGCGACGGGCAGCGGCGCGTTCAGGAGCTTGGACATCTCGGCCGCCACGGCCTGGCGCTGCACCAACTCGGCCTCGGCATCGAGAATTTCCTGCCGGATGCGGGCGATCTGGGCGCTGTAAGCTTTTTTGCTCTCATCAATCGAGATGATGCCGGCGTTCGTCTTGGCGCGCCGCAGCTCCTGCTCGGTCTGCGTGAGCTGGGAGCGAAGCTGGTCGGTCTCCTGGGTGAGAAAATCGTCGAACATGCCGACCGAGCGGTGGATCTCGCCGTGGCGCTTGAGGTAAATCTCGACCACCTGATTCAGCACCGGCTGGACGACCGCCGGATCGGGATGCTGGAAAACGACCTGGATGACGCTGCTTTTTCGAGGAGCATCGGTGAGTAGATTTTTACGGACAACAATCGCGGCCTGATAATAATTGCTCCCGCCCGCTTTGCCGAGGATTCGCTCGGGGCCGATGTTCGTCACCACTTCCTGGGCGAGATCCAGGCTGGTGAGGATCTCCAACTCCGTGTTGATCACGTTTTCGCCGCGTTGATCCGGGGACGTGATCTTCGAGTCGCTGACGCTGATCTGGCCGGGGGATTTCGTCTCGAGCACGTAGCGGACGAAAAGCTTGGCCTCCGACTGGTAGAGGCGCGGCATGACGAGCCAGACGACGACCGCTCCGATCACGCCCAGGGCCGAGCCGGCGAGGATGAGCCATTTCCGGCGAAACAACACATAGAGGATGTCGGACACCGTCAACGTCGGAGCCGCGGGCGGAGGTGTGGCGGGTCTATTGTTCATGAAGCATGGGGATAAAGGATTTGGCCGGCCAGTCGCAGGAGCGGCGTGGGCAGCAGGCGAAAGGCGGAGTTCGCCCAGCCCTCCGCTCGATCGGGGCTGGAGACAAAAGCTTGCCGCCGAAAATCGTGCCGCGCGTACTCGAGCGTTTCCTCGCGCGCGCCAAACCCGAGCTTGAAACGGCGCAGACCCTCGTTGGCCATCGAGGTGCGCCCAAATTGCAGAATCTCAAATCCCATCGCGGAACAGCGTTTCATCGCCTCCCACATCAAAAGGTTGTTCGGACGGAGGTGCTGCTGGGAGTAATCCGACGCGCCGAATTTATAAAGCGCCTGGCGTCCGCGCCCAAGAAACACCGCTGCGGCGATCGTCCGCCCCTCGAAACGCGCCGTGGCAACGAAGCCGTGGCCCGGAGCGAACACCAGCCGCGCAATGGCCTCGAAAAACCTCCAGGGCTGCGGGGGCAGACCGTGGCGATGGCGCGTCCCGCAATGCAAAGCATAGTAGGCGCGCATCGCCTCCACGCTGGCGCCGAACTCGATCTGGATGCCATCCCGCTCGGCTTTGCGGATGCCGCGGCGCATGGCCGAGCCGAACCGGCCGAACATGGCTTCCGCATCGGGCCCCAATTCGACAGCGTGTCCATAAAAAGCGACCGAAGGCCGCGCGCCCGTCCATTTCTCGAGGCTGCCGCGGCATTCCAGGTATTTCCAGCGCCGGACCCGGCCGTGCTCGACCGCCGCCGGATAAAGCTCGCCGGCCGCGCCAGGCTGCCCCTCAAGAGCCGGGGAAAAATCGGTAAATGGCAGCGAAACCCCACGACGCCCTGTAAGCGGACTGGCAACCTCCATGACTGGGAGCATGGCCGCCAGACGCTCACCGGCGAATCGGCAGAAATAGCAGGGCCGATGCCCATAGGTCTCGTGCAGCACCCTGGCCCAGGCGGACGAATGAAAAATGGAGCGTTCAGGAACATTTTCCAACCAAGCATCCCAGCCGGGATGTTCGAGCGGGTTAACCAGCCGAACCGGGCCGATTTCAACCGCGGCTTCGGGTAATGCTGCCATGGCAGTCATCCGCTCGAAATAGGAAATTCTCGCCGAAGCGCCCGTTTCAGAGGCAAGGATACTTCGCCGAGGCGTCCTCGTTCTTCCCGGCGAACCTCGAACAGACGCCTGAGTCAGGCGTCCCTACCTTTTAATTTGGGCAAAGCTCCGCACGTGCAGGTTTTCCCCGCCTTTTCCCAACTTGCCCTTGGCGGGCAAGTGCTTAGACTACTTTTTATCGGATGCGCTCAATGCGCGCCCGATTTTCCGTCGCCAGCTTGGGGATGAGATCCGCCAGGCAACTGTTTTCCACAGTGAGGGACTTGCGGTCCACTTCCGCCACCGTAGTTCTACCGAGAAATTCCAGCAAAATTTGTACCCGCCGGCGAGCCGGCAAGACTTTTACCACCACACCCTGCGAACCCATAAAGGCGCCCTCGGCCACCGTAACCTCCGCGCCGGGATAAAGATGCTCCTCGACCGGCAGAGGCTCTTCGGACTCGAAACACTGCCGCAGTTCCTCGACAATGCCGTCCGGCACAACCGGGATTTTGCGCCCGAAATGCACCAGATTGCTCACGCCGTTCACATACCGGATGAGATCGAGCTTTTCCCCCAGCACACAGCGGGCGAAGACGTAGCCGGGAAACACCGGTTCGATGATCCGGACGACGCCACGCCGCGTGGCGCGCTCGAGTTTGAGGCGCGGGTGGAAAACCTCGAGCCCGAGAGTGCGCGCCAGCCCGGCCGAGACAATGTGCTCGTGCTTGGGATGCGTGCGCACGCAGTACCAAGCCTCGACCTCGCCGAAGGGCGTGGCCAGGGACGCGACTGTGCTTGATGCGCCAGACTGTTGCATAGAGGTCAATTGCCCATTCTGCTCAGAACATGGACAACGAGACTCCGCTCTGGTCACCAACTCCGGTTCGCATACAATATTCGACCCAAGTATCGCTTTTGGTTTACCTATACCGCAAACCCGCGAAAAACGCAATGCTTCATGCGACATTGGCGTCAATCAAGCAAAGGGAATGCCGAATCCGCCCCGAAGGCAGGAGCGCCTCGCCAAAGCGTCCTTCAGGCAAACGCGATCGTCCGGCGGGACGAAGTTGCCGGGCCAGACGCGTTCGAGGCTGAAGGATTTGCCGTGGGCGGCTGCGGAAACCGCCGCGAAGGCGGCCGAACAAGCGGGAGAATCAGAAAAACTCAGCCAACCCCACAAATTTCAAGGATAGCTTGACGCAAACGGGCCATTTGTACAACGTTTGCCCATGACGCAATCGTCCTCTCTTTCCGGCTCCACACGCCGCGAATTCCTCAAACATTCGGCTTTAATGAGCACGGTTCTGGCCGCGCCGGCGATCCTGCCTTCGAGCCTGTTTGCCCAACCGGCCAGCAAGATCCTGCGCGTGGGGCTGATCGGCTGCGGCGGGCGCGGCACCGGGGCCGCGAGCCAGGCCATGAAAGCGGATGAGAACGTCGAGCTGGTCGCGCTAGCGGACGCCTTTGACGATCAATTGCAAAAGAGCTTGCAGACCTTGCAAAGAGAACACCCGGACAAAGTCAAGGTGACGCCGGAGAAATGCTTTGCGGGACTGGACGCCTACCAGAAATTGATCGATTCGGGTGTGGACGTGGTGTTGCTGGCCGCGCCGCCGGGATTTCGCCCGACGCATCTCCAGGCGGCCGTGGCGGCCGGGAAACATGTGTTTTGCGAAAAACCGATGGCCACCGACGCCCCGGGACTGCGGGCGGTGATGGAGACCGTCAAACTTTCCCGGCAGAAGAACCTCTCCCTGGTGGCGGGATTTTGCTGGCGTTACGAGGGCGCGCGGCGCGAGTTTTACCAGCGGGTGCATGACGGGGCGATCGGAGACTTGCGGGCCATTTACGCCACGTATTATGCGGGCCAGGTCAAACCGATGCCCCCGGCCAGCGACCGGCCCAAAGAGATGGGCGATCTCGAATGGCAACTGCGCAATTGGTATAACTTCACCTGGCTCTGCGGGGATGGCCTGGTCGAGCAAGCCTGCCATAGCGTGGACAAAATTGCCTGGGCAATGAAGGACCAACCGCCGCTGAGCGCGGTGGCCGTTGGCGGACGCTGCACGCCCAACAATCAGGGCAACATCTTCGACCACGTGTTTGTGGTGTATCAATATCCCGATGACGTGCGGGCTTTTCTCGGCCAACGGCAGATCGGCAACACTTTCACCGAAAATTCCGACTACCTCATGGGGTCGGAGGGAGTAGGCAAAATCCCGGGCTGGCAGGCGCCCTACCTCAAAGGAAAGGAGACCTGGCGCTACAAAGGCCCGAAGACGGACATGTATCAAAACGAGCACAACGAGCTTTTCGCCAGCATCCGCTCGGGCAAACCGATCAATGACGGCGATTGGATGGCCAGCAGCACCCTGATGGGGCTCATGGGCCGGATGGCCGCCTACACCGGCCAGGAAGTCACCTGGGAACAGGCGCTCAACTCACAGGAACAGCTCGTCCCTGCCGCGCTCGATTGGAAAATGAAACTGGACATCCCGCCGATGGCCATGCCGGGCGTGAACAAAATCACCTGATCTTATGCGCCGACGAGATTTTATCCGTACGTTGGGTTTCACGGCAACTTTGGCCGCCACCCCCTCCCTCTGGACCGCTGGCGCGGCGCCCGCAGCCGGGCGAAAGCTGAAAAAAGGCATCATGTGGAGCACGGTGGGAGTGAAAGGCTCCGTCCTCGAGAAGATGCAGGCCGTCAAAGCCGCCGGATTCCACGCGGCGGAAATGAACAGCCACATGGACCAGGACGAAGTCTTGCGCGCCCGGGATGAAACCGGGTTGGAGATCCCCAGCGTTTGCTCCGCGACCCACTGGAAATCGCCGTTGTCCCACCCCGATCCCGCCGTGCGGAAGCAAGGTGTCGAGGGTCTGGAACAGGCTTTGCGGGACGCCAAGCGGTATGGCGCCAGCTCCGTGCTGTTTGTGCCCGCCGTGGTGAATCAGGAAATCTCCTACGCGGACGCCTGGACACGCTCCCAGGCGGAAATCCGAAAAGCCCTCCCGCTGGCCGGGGAACTGGGTGTCCGCATCGCTTTTGAGAATGTCTGGAACCACTTTTTGCTCAGCCCGCTCGAGGCCGCGCGTTACGTGGATGAGTTCAACAGCCCCGCCGTGGGCTGGCATTTTGACGTGGGCAACATCGTCAACTACGGCTGGCCCGAGCAGTGGATCCGCATCCTCGGCCAGCGCATCCAGAAGTTGCACATCAAAGAATTCAGCCGCAAAAAACGCGACCGCGAAGGCCTGTGGAAAGGATTTCAGGTTGCCTTGCTCGAGGGCGACAACGACTGGCCGGCGGTCATGAAAGCGGTGGATGACATCGGTTACCAGGGCTGGGCAATCACCGAGCAATCGGGCGGCGACACGCCCGAGGGCCTGGCTGATTTGAGCCAGCGGCTGGATAAGATTCTGGCGCTCTAAAAAAACCGCCGGGGGCCCCGCGCCCGCGACGGCAAGGCATCGGGCGCGAACGCGCTTTCCTTTCCCGCCGCTTTGTCCAAATTAACCCTGTGGAAAAGCTCCCGCGGGATTTGATTCAGGACGTGGTCCGGCGAGCGCTCGCCGAAGATCTCGGCCCGGGCGACGCGACAACGCTGGCGACCGTGCCCGAGCGGACGCAGAGCGCCGCGCGCCTGCGCGCCCGTGAACGGCTGGTGGTCGCAGGTCTCGATCTCGCCGAGGAAGCTTTTCGTCAGCTATCCACGGAAATCGTCGTGCTGCGTGAGACCGAGGATGGCCTCCAGATGCTGCCCGGACAGACGTTGATGCAAATCGCCGGGCCGGCGGCGGCGATTCTCAGCGCCGAGCGCGTGGCGCTGAATTTCATCCAGCGCCTCTCCGGAATCGCCACTCTCACCGCTCATTTCGTCGAGGCCATCAAAGGCACCGGCGCCGAAATCCTCGACACGCGCAAGACCACTCCAGGCTGGCGGCGCCTGGAAAAATACGCCGTGGCCTGCGGCGGCGGACGCAACCATCGGCAGGGCTTGTTCGACATGATCCTGATCAAGGACAATCATCTGGCCGCGTTGAGAGACGAGCCGCCGAATCCCGTGGCGGCGGCGATCCGACGGGCGCGCGAGAAATACCCCGCCCTCCAGGTCGAGGTCGAAGCGGATACCCTCGAACAGGCCGATCAGGCGCTCGAAGCGGGACCGGACATCCTCCTGCTCGACAACATGAACCTCGTGCAGTTGCGGGTGGCTGTGCAACGGGCCCGCGGGCGCGCGCGCACGGAGGCCAGCGGCGGAGTTACCCTTGGCAGCGTCCGCTCCATCGCGGAAACCGGCGTGGACTACATCAGCGTCGGGGCGCTGACGCATTCCGCCCGCGCGGTGGACATCGGCCTGGATTTCGAGGAATGAGCCTGGACGCGCATATCCTGAAAGCCCTGCGCACCGCCGGACGAACGCCTGTCTCGGGGGCCGAATTGTCGCAACAACTCGGCGTCAGCCGGGCGGCGGTCTGGGCCCGCATGGAGGAGCTGCGCGCCCTCGGTTATGAAATCGAAGCCGGGCCGCACACCGGCTACCGATTGCTCCACGCCCCCGATGTGCTGCACGCGGATGACTTGATGGCGCGGCTGGGCGAGACGCGGGTGATTGGCCGCGACGTGAAAGTGTTTCAAGCGACCACCTCCACCAACGATGTCGTTGAAAAGCTCGCCCGCGATGGCGTCCCCGAAGGCGTGGTGGTGTTTGCGGAATCGCAAACGCGAGGCCGGGGTCGATTGGGCCGGAAGTGGGCCTCGCCCCCCGGCAAGGGGCTTTGGTTCTCGGTGTTGTTGCGTCCGCAACTGGCGCCGCGCGCGGTCACCCAGCTCACCGTGGCGGCGGCCACTTCCCTGCGCCGCGCCATCGAGGCGCAAACGGGGCTGCGGCCCTCGATCAAATGGCCCAATGACATCCTGTTAAGCGGCGGAAAAACCGCCGGCATCCTTACCGAACTCTCCGCCGAACTCGACCGCGTGCGCTTCGCGACGATTGGCATCGGTGTGGACGTGAACTGCGCCGCCGCCGATTTCCCCGCCGAAGTCCGCGGCCGGGCAACCTCCCTCGCCGCCGAACTGGGCCGTCCGGTGGCCCGGGCGGAACTGGCGGTGGCGATCCTGCGCGAGTTTGACCGCGATTATGAGCGAGTCCACTCCGGGGGGTTCGCCGCCCTGGCGGACGAATGGGAGGCGCATTGCGGCACCATCGGCCGCCAGATCGTCGTCCGCGCCGGCGACCGGGAAATCCACGGCCGCGCGGAATCGCTGGGCGAGGATGGCGCCTTGCTGTTGCGCACCGAGCATGGCCTGCTCGAACCGGTGGTCGGCGGAGATGTCACCACTGCCTGCCATCATGCCTGAATCAAAACCTGCGCTGCTGCTGATCGATATCGGCAACACCCACACGCATCTGGGGCTGGCCCGGGGCGAACGCATCACCCGCCAGACCAATCTGCGCACGCCGGATTGGTCCGAGGCTCATGGGGCGGCGCGCCTGGCTCGATTTCTGCGCGAAACGCCGCTCGCGGGCGCGGCGCTCTGCAGCGTGGTGCCCCGGGCGACCCCGCTGGTTCGCGCAACTCTGCGGCGCTTGCGAACGGTCGATTGCCGCGTGCTCACGCATCGAAACGTGACCGGCCTCGGCATTGACTATCCCCGGCCGGCGACCATCGGCCCGGACCGCCTGGCCAATGCCCTGGCCGCGCGCGACGAGTTTGGCGCCCCGGTGCTGGTGGTCGATTTTGGCACCGCCGTCACCTTTGACGTAGTCAACCGGCGCGGCGATTACATCGGCGGCATCATCGCCCCCGGACTCGCCGCCATGACCGATTACCTCCATGAAAAAACCGCTCTGCTGCCGCGGATCACCATTCGCGAGCCCCGGAGCGTCATCGGCCGCAGCACCCGCCAGGCGATGCTGGTGGGCGCCGTCCACGGCTATCGCGGTCTGGTGCGTGAACTCGTGGTCGAACTGAAGCGCGAACTCGGCGCCCGCGAACTCCCCATCGCCGCCACCGGCGGTTATGCCGGGCTGATCGCCGCGAAACTGCCGGAAATCACCGCCGTCCGGCCCCTGCTGACACTCGATGGCTTGCGACGGTTCTGGAGCGGAGCGCCCGAATAGGATCCCCTACGCGCCCACTCCGCCTTTTTCCGGCTGCCGATAGCTTTCCACGACCCACTCGCTGAGAACCTTGTCGGGCGCCTCGACCGCGTCCGTGTCCAGCACAAACTCCCGCTCGGGCGCCGCGCCCGCCACGAGCTTGAGGCCGTGATGAAAATCTTTGAAGCGCGAGGCGCAAAGATCCCGGACCGACTGGCCCTTTTCGTTGGCCTCCGCCACCAACTTCGCGGCCGCCGCAGCAGTAAAGCGGATTTTAATCCCGTGCATTTCGTGAAAACGCCGGGCGAACTCCTCGACCAACTGCACCGCCACCAATTGGCTCTCCTTGTGCGGGTTGTCCAGAATCGCCTGGAGTTCCTCCCCCGGATGGTCCACCAACTCACGAGTGACCACAAAGCGCCGCACCCCGGTCGAGGGCAACTCGAATTTCAAGTTCCGAAAAACCCGCTCGCAAACCGTCATCAAGCCGCGCGCGCCGGTCTGCTCCTCGGCCGCGCGCTCGGCGATCCGCCGCAGTCCCTCGTCGGAAAACAACGCCTCCATCCCGTAGGCGGCGAAATCCTGCTCGTACTGGCGGATGATGCTGCCCTCCGCGGTCTTCAATATCCGGAACAAGTCCTCCACCTCGAGCGAATGGCAAACCACCCGCACCGGCAGCCGCCCGATGAACTCGGGCTCGAAGCCGAATTCGACGAAATCCGGGGTTTGCGCCTCCTCCAGGATCGCCTCCGGAGCTTCGGGAAGGTTTTCCTTCGCGCCAAACCCGATGGTGGCCGAACGCAGGCGGTGCCGCACGATTTTCTCGAGCCCGCTGAAGGCGCCGCTGACGATGAACAAAATGTGTTTGGTGTTTATATTAGCCGGGGCTTTGCGCCCGCGTTGGGTGAAGTCCATCATCGCCTGGATTTGCCCGGCGATGTCATTCGGCGAACGGGCGGGCACCTCCGTTTCCTCCATCAGCTTGAGCAGGTTGGTCTGCACCCCGCGCCCGCTCACATCCCGCCCGGCAAGGTTGTTGGCGCTGCCGATTTTATCAATTTCATCGATGTAAATAATCCCATACTGCGCGCGGGTGGTGTCCCCCTCGGCCAGGCGCAACAAATCCCGCACCATCTCCTCGACATCCGATCCCACATACCCGGTCTCGGAAAACTTGGTCGCGTCCGCCTTCACAAACGGCACGCCAATCAGGTCGGCCGCCTTGCGAATCAGGTAGGTCTTGCCGACTCCGGTCGGGCCCACCAGGATGATGTTTTGTTTGGCGTAATTGGGAAATTCCCGCCCCTCGAGCGCCAGCCGCACATGATGATAATGGTCGCACAGGGCCACGCTCAGCACCTTCTTTGCCTCGTCCTGGCGGATCACAAAGCGATCCAGATACTCCTTAATCTGGCGCGGTTTGTAATCGAACTTGAAATCCTCCGGCCCCACCGGCGGCGGATCCTCGGGCGGCGGCTCCGTTTGCGCCTCCTCCGCTTTCCGCTGCCCGTGCAAATGCTGTTGCACCAATTCCGACAAACGCCGCTGCAACTCCTCCGGCGAAGGAGGTCCGCTCGCGGCCGCTCTCATGTTCGACAAACCCATAAAATTCTTCCTTCCCGGCCGCCCCGCCGGAAATCCGGATGGGACAACCCTATCTCGACTCAGTGGAAAAAGCGACTCGCTGGCAAGTTGAAACCAAATTTCCAACAGAGATTTTCCGCCGGATCAATGGATCTCTTCCGCTGCGGCAGCCACGATCATCGCACAGGGTCCCAGTAAAAATGGCTTTGGCCAGCGCCAAAAAAATATGCCTCCTCAGCAGAATCTGTGGGTAGCTTACCTAGGCCAATACACATGAGATCCCCCTGTTTTAGGCCAAACAAGAGCCGAAAACACTGGCGGACGTATGGTGACCACTTCGTCGCAGTCTCCGGGATGCCGTTGCAATCCACGGTCCAACGCGAAAAACTCATCATCGCGCGCACCAGCGCGATCATGCGCCACATTGTCTCGCACCTCAGCCGCACCCGGATTCCGAAATGTGCCATTTCGACCCACAAATTCTACCACAGAACCAAAAATATGTGACTTTTTGCTTGCGCGGCGGGATTTCGACGTTTATTCTCTCCTGTCAGCAAAGAACTATCAGAAAGTTAACGATGTTCGTTAAGCGAAAGTTATGATAAACAAACCTGTCAGAACTTCAGATCTTGCCCTCGCGACCTTCGCCGCACTGGGACTGGTCGCCTCCAGTGCGCTCGCGCAAACTACTCCCGTGTTCGATTACAGCTTCCCGGCGTCCTGGGGAGGCACCGGAACCGCCGTGATCGACCAGAGCACGTCCCTCAACAACGGCCTCACGCAAGGCACGCTCTCTCTTTCGGCGGCCGTGCCGTCCGGCAAAACCGGACAATCAATCAACACGGCCGCTCGCGGCGGGATTGTCACGAGCGGAACGCAACTCTTGAATAATTCCACGGTATTTGCCGCTGGTGGCTTCACCTACGACGTCTGGTTCCGTTGGAACGGCACGGATTCAGGTTCCTGGGGGCACATTCAAAAACTGGTCGATTACGCCGGTACTGAGTCGCTGCAGCTAGTCACCGCCAACGACGGAACGGCTTCCCTGCAACTGGTCTTGTCGGAGACGGTGGCAATCTCCGCTCCCGTTTCGCAGAATACGTGGTACAACGCCACGGTCACCTTTGCCGCCGACTCAATGGTCGGCCCGGATGTCAGCGGAACGGCCAATCTGTATTTAGATCGCACTCTCGCCGGATCCGTGGCCGCGCTCAAAGATCCGGATGGCGATGGTCTTAACCGGCCGATTGGCATCGGCATGCTGGCCATTCCCCAAGCGAGCCCGCTGGTTTTCTTCTATGGGGAAATTTACAATCCCTCGGTGAGCCTCGGAGTTACGCTCGTGCCAGAGCCCTCGACCCTGACGTTGGCGGTGTTGGGTGGCTTCGCCCTTCTGGCCGCGCGCCGTCGCGCCGGGTAGCGCGCGCCTCTCCTGGTTTTCGCAAGGCCGCCCGCCAAGGGCGGCCTTTTTCGTCGGGCGTCAGAGCAGTTTCTCAAACTCCGCCAGGAGCTCGCCGAACAAATCCATGGCGTCCTCGATGGGCTGGGGTGTGGTCATATCCACGCCGGCGAGCTTGAGCATGTCGATGGCGTACATGCTGTTGCCGGCCTTGAGGAATTGAATCCACTGTTCGCGCGCGCCGGCCTCGTTGGCCAGAATGCGCTTGGCGATTGCCGCCGCGGCGCAGTAGCTGTCCGCGTAACGATATACGTAGTAACCGCGATAATAGTGGGGAATGCGCAGGCATTCGACGTCCAATTCAGAGTCGATCACGAAGTCCGGACCGTAATAAGTCACGTATTGATCGTGGCACAATTTCATGAGGGACTCGGCGGTGATCGGCTCGCCGCGTTCGGCCATCGTGTGCGCCGCGCGATCAAACTCGGCGAACTGCGTCTGGCGAAAGACGGTCTGGCGCATATCCTCGAGCATCTGGTTCAACAAAAACGCGCGCTCCCGGGGATCCGCGGTCTTTTCGAGCAGGGAGCGTTTGAACACAATTTCCGCGGCGGTCGAGGCCACTTCGGCGGTGAACATCGGGTATCCGGCATAGACCGGCGGCTGATTTTCCTTCGCAAACCAGCTCTGCGCCGCGTGGCCAAGTTCATGGGCCACCGTGGAGACATCCCGGAAGGTGCCCTTGTAATTCAGCAACACGTAAGGCGCGGAGAGGTAGGTGCCCATGTTGTAGGCGCCGCTGCGCTTGCCCTTGTTCTCGAACACATCGATCCAGCGCGAGTCGAACGCCTGTTTCATCACCCCCACATAGTCGGGCCCAAACGGTTTGACTCCCGCCAGCACCAATTCCTCCGCTTGTTGGAAGGTGTAACTGCGCTCTGGCACATCCACCAGGTTCACGTACAGGTCGTAGAAATGAACCCCGTCGAGTTGCAGCGCCTTTTTCTTCAACGCCACGTACCGGTGCAGGAGATTCCGACGCTCGTTGATCACCTTTACCAGATTGTCATACACCCCCACGGGCAGATTCTCCGCGTCCAGCGCGCGCGCCAGGCTTGAGGAGTAATGCCGGGCCTTCGAGTAATACCAATCGCGTTGCATGGCGCCGCCCAGCGTGGCCGAAAGGGTATTCTTCACATCGAGAAAGCTTCCGTGCAGCGCCAGAAATGCGTCCCGCCGGTAGCGCCGGTCCTTCGAATACATCGCCTGGCCAAAACTGGCGCTGGTGATCTCGATATCCTTGCCTTCGGCATCCTTGACGGTGCGCCACCGCAATTCGGTGTTGCTCAGCAAACCGAAGGCGTCCGTGGCGGCCTCGGTGGCCTTGCCCGACATGGCCAGCAACTCCTCCTCCCGCGCCGGCAGGATGTGCGCCTTGCCGCGCAGCAGATCGTCAAAGTAATGCTCGTACACGCGCAGCGCCGGCTCCCGCAGCCACTCCCGCAGCCGGGCTTCCGGAAGGCGCAGCAACTCCGGCTGGAACCACGAGGACGCCTCGTCCCATTTGACCTGCAGGGTTTGCGCGCGCTGATAAAGCGCCTGGGTGTTCGGCCGGCGCATATCCTCGTCGCGGCGCATCATCGCGAAAGCGCCAAGCTTTTCCATCTGGATGTTAATCTCGTCCCGCAGCTTCAGGATCTCGAGCAAGGATCCGGCGGATGCGGTCGCGGAGTCTTTCTTCGCCTCGAATTCGCCGATCTGCTTCTCCAGCGTCTGATAATGCGCGTCCCAATCGGCCGGAGAGGCGTACATCTTTGAGAGATCCCATTGATACCGCTCCTCCATCGAGGAGCGCTCGGGCGTGGTGGCCGCGGAAAGAGTATGCGTCATAGTGGTAATGGCACAACAAAGCAGGAACCGAAAACCGATGGTGGGTGGGTGGCGCGTCATAGCCTGTTTCGCTTACTTTACCGTGCCGGGCGCGGTTTCGCAATCCTCCCCGCCGCTCACAAACGAGCGTTGTCGATCAACCGGGTCTTCCCAATAAAGACTGCCAGGGCCAAATGACAGCCCGCGGAAATGCGAGAAGCCGGGACCAGCGAATCCGGATCAAAAAACTCGACATAATCCAATCGCGCGTCCGGCTGGGTTTGGATCAGCCGTTCGAGCGCGCCTTTCAACCTCGCGGCCGACAGCGGGCCGTGCGCTCCGCCGACCCTGGCCCGGGCCAGTTCAATCGCCCGCCAAAGAACGGTGGCCTGCCGGCGAAGGTCTCCTTCCAAGTACCGGTTCCGTGAGCTCATCGCCAGGCCGTCCGACTCGCGCATCGTGGGTGCAACGATGATGTCCAATGGGAAATTCAAATCCCGGGCCATCCTCCGAACCACCGCGGCTTGCTGCCAGTCCTTGGCGCCGAACACCGCCAGATCAGGCTGGGCGATGTTGAAGAGCTTCGCCACTACGGTCG
The DNA here is from genome assembly GCA_039806935.1 of Verrucomicrobiota bacterium. Taxonomy (GTDB): domain Bacteria; phylum Verrucomicrobiota; class Verrucomicrobiia; order Limisphaerales; family UBA8199; genus JBDHQH01. The sequence continues at coordinate 4,374 of JBDHQH010000063.1, read as the reverse complement.
TCACCCCGCGGAAATGAGTTGGGCGGCTGGCCCCTTCCATCGTCCTTGAAAGCAATTCCTCAGTGACAAAAGTGCTGTACGCGCCTGCGCCCGCCGCGGATGGGTACATCTCGCCGCTTTCAGGAACGAACACCGCGTCCACGCGTCGCCCCCGGCAAAGGGCCAGATCCCGCGGCAAATCCCGGGGATATTGCGCCAAATCTTCCGTAGCCGCGAACTGGGCGGGGTTGACGAAAATGCTGACCACGACTTTGGCGCCGCGCCCGAGCCGCTGGCGGGCGTGATCCACCAGACTCAGATGTCCCTCATGCAGATAGCCCATGGTGGGAACCAGCCCGATGCGTCTGCCCGCCCGCCGCCAGCGCGCGGAGAGGGAACGCATTTCTTGAATCGTCCTCTGCACCTTCATGAAAACCAAGCTGTCGAACCCCCTCCCTTGTAGCAACTGCTTTTGAGAAGAACCTGATGATCTCCGCGGAAGCTGGAAGCTTGCCAGCCGCCTCCCTCCGCAAGAAATAAAGCCGTGCGCGGCCCTTCCGCCTGACGGATGATTCCGTCCATGCATGGACGTGTACTGATCATCCCGGATAAGTTCAAAGGCACCCTGACCGCTGCCGGCGCGGCGCGAGCTATTGCGGCCGGGTGGCGGCGGGCGCGCCCGGAAGATGTCCTCACGCTTATGCCCATGAGCGATGGCGGCGATGGTTTTGGGGCGGTCGTGGCCCGGCTGGACGGAGCGGCCGTTCGAACCGCCGCCGCGACCGACGCGGCCGGACGCGCTTGCCGCGCCCAATGGTGGTGGGCGGAGGAGCGGCAAACCGCCATCATCGAGTCGGCCACTTCCATCGGCCTCGCCAGACTCCCGCCGGGGAACTACCACCCCTTCGAGCTGGACACCGCCGGATTGGGAAAGGTGCTGCTCGCGGCGTCGCGGCATCACCCCAAACAATGCTTGATCGGCCTCGGCGGGAGCGCGACCAACGACGGCGGGTTTGGCATGGCGCGTGTTTTGGGCTGGGGCTTTTATGATGCCAAAGGATGCGAGATTGCGAGCTGGACCAATCTGGAGCATCTCGCCGAAATTCGTCCGCCGGCCCGCCGCCGGCAACTCGGACGCGTGACCGTGGCTGTGGATGTGCAAAATCCGCTGCTGGGGCGCCGGGGCGCCAGCCGCGTTTATGGCCCGCAAAAAGGTCTTCAGCGAGGCGAATTACCCAAGGCGGAAGCCTGCCTCGCGCAATTGGCCGCCGTCGTGGCATCCGGCCCGGGGCAAGCCCTGGCTCGTCTGCCCGGCGCGGGCGCCGCCGGAGGATTGGGCTTCGGCCTGGCGGCCTTTGCTGGTGGCCGCCTGAAGCCCGGTTTCGAGTTGTTCGCCGCGCGGGCCAAATTGGAGCGCCTGCTCCGGACGGCGGGCCTCGTCATCACCGGCGAGGGCGCCATCGACCGCTCCACCTTCATGGGCAAGGGCGTCGGGCGTATCGCGGCGCGCTGCCGGAGCCTGGGCATACCCTGCCTGGCGGTAGCCGGGAGGATTCAAGCCGGGCGGGATCAATTCGCTCACGCGCTCTCGCTCGACGACCTTTTCCCGGAGGGCCAGGGCTGCCAGCGGCCAGCCTTCGCCCTGGCCCGCGCCGCCGCTCAACTTGCGGCCAGGCCCGATCTGAGTTACCTCAATGCTCGTCATGAACCTTGAGGACCATGTGGGGGATATCATCCGAAAAGCGCGGATGATGTCAGGCGTTTCCGCGGAGGAAGCAGCCCTCGCCGCCGGGCTCAGCCCGGCCGAATTGGCGAAACTGGAAACGGACGCGACGCTCCAAGCGGCGCCCGACTTCCAGCGGCTCGCTTCGCGCCTTGGCCTGGACGGCGTAAAACTCGAGCGGATCAGCGCCGGCTGGCTCCCGGCGAAACCCGACCTGAGCCAGTGGCGGGAATTGCGAGTCATCACCACCGAGGAGGACGGGATGGCGGTGAATTGCTATCTGGTCTGGGACGAGGTCTCGCGGGACGCGGCCCTTTTTGACACCGGCTGGGACAGCGCCCCGGTGTTTCAGCTCCTCGAGGCGGAGCAGCTCCAACTCCGGCATGTGTTCATCACGCACAGCCATGACGACCACCTCGCCGCCCTGCCCCGGGTGCGCGAGCGTTTTCCCAAAGCCCGGTTGCATTGGTCCTCGAAGAACGCCTCCGTCGATCAACGGAACCGGCCCAACGATTTCATCCATCTGGGCAGCCTCCGCATCACCAACCGCGATACGCCGGGCCACGCGGAGGACGGCATGACCTACATCATCGGCACCTGGCCGGATGACGCTCCGCACGCGGCCATGGTGGGCGACGCGCTCTTCGCCGGTTCCATCGGCCGCGGCAACCAATCCTGGGAACTCGCGCGCCAAAAGGTGCGCGAGCAGATCTTTTCCCTCCCGCCGGAAACCCTGCTCTGTCCCGGTCACGGGCCGCTGACCACCGTGGCCGAGGAGAAGGCCAACAACCCCTTCTTCTAAAATGAATTGACCCGGCGAGGCCGGGTGGCTAGCCTTGGCCGCCCTTTTCGGGGAACTTATGAGACACACAATTTCGGTGCTAGTAGAAAATAAATTTGGCGTGCTGACACGTGTGGCCGGACTGTTCAGCGGCCGCGGCTACAACATCGACAGCCTGAATGTAGCCCCGACCGCGGATCCGACCGCCTCGCGGATGACCATCGTCACCCGCGGCGACGACGCCACCATGGAACAAATTGTCAAACAGCTTAAAAAATTGCCGGATACCCTGAAAGTGCAGGACTTCGGCGCGGGAGAGTATGTGGACCGCGAACTGGCGCTGGTGAAGGTCAGCGTGGACGCGGAGACTCGCGGCGAGGTGATGCAAATCGCCGACATTTTCCGCGGCAAAATCGTGGATGTTCAGGCCCGCACCCTGACCATCGAGGTGACCGGAGACGAGGATAAAACGGAGAAATTCATCGAACTCATGCGCGCCTTCGGAATCGTCGATCTGACCCGCACCGGCAAAGTGGCCATGTCTCGAAAGTAACAGGTTTTATTTGACTCATTAAGCAACGGCACTAGCATTCAAGCTCTTTATTGGAAAAACTGAATTTATGGCAAAATACAACTTCGGTGGCGAGGTGGAGGAGGTCATCACCCGCAAAGAATTTCCGATGGCCAAGGCCCGGAAAGTCCTCAAAAAAGAAACGATCGCGATCATCGGTTACGGCGTGCAAGGCCCGGCCCAGGGATTGAACCTGCGTGACAACGGCTTCAACGTCATTGTCGGCCAGGCCAGTGCTTTCAAGAAAGACTGGGATCGCGCGGTCAAGGACGGCTGGGTGCCCGGCAAAACCCTGTTCGAGATCGATGAGGCGGTGCAGCGCGGCACGATCATCCAGATGCTGGTGTCGGACGCCGCCCAGCGGGCGATCTGGCCGGTGATCAAGGCCAACCTCAAGCCCGGTTCGGCGCTCTACTTCTCTCATGGATTTTCCATCGCTTACCAAAAACACACCGGAGTGGTTCCGCCCAAGGACGTGGATGTCATCATGGTCGCCCCCAAGGGGTCAGGCACCTCCGTCCGCCGTAATTTTCTGACCGGCGCCGGCATCAATTCGAGTTTCGCGGTCGAGCAGGACGCCACCGGCAACGCCCGGGAGCGCTGCCTGGCCATCGGCATCGGCATCGGCTCGGGTTACCTCTTCCCCACCACCTTCCAAAAGGAGGTATTCAGCGATTTGACCGGCGAACGCGGCGTGCTCATGGGCGCCCTGGCCGGCATGATGGAGGCGCAATACGACGTGCTGCGCTCGCACGGGCATTCCCCCAGCGAGGCGTTTAACGAAACGGTCGAGGAACTCACCCAGAGCCTCATCCGTCTGGTGGACGAAAACGGAATGGATTGGATGTACGCCAACTGCTCGGCCACCGCCCAGCGCGGCGCCCTCGATTGGAAGCCGCGCTTCAAAAAGGCCGTGCTGCCGGTGTTCAAGGACCTGTACAAACGTGTGAAATCCGGCGAGGAGTGCAAGCGCGTGCTCTCGGCCTGCGGCCGTGCGGATTACCAGAAACAACTTGGCAAGGAACTGGCCGCCATCGGTAATTCCGAAATGTGGCAGGCTGGCAAGGCCGTCCGGGATCTGCGCCCGAAGGAACCCGCCCGGTCGATCGCGGCCGGCACCAAGGGTATCGGCGGTCGCGGTTCAAACTGACCTGGTTTTTGCGCCCACGCCGGGGATCCCGCGATCCCCGGCGTTTTTCATGCGGCCGACCGCCGATCCGCGGCAAGGCCCGCCCGCTCCCGCGCCGCCAGCCTCGTCCGGCCAGCGAACCGCCTCTTACCCGGACCTGCTGAGCTGGACGCAAGTGAGTTCCTCTATTC
>JBDHQH010000210.1:0-3030 GCA_039806935.1 Verrucomicrobiota bacterium | reverse complement strand
TTCCTGAAATGCGAACGCCTCACCCGGACGTCTGGGCCAGGCGTCCGGCGGTTGTTCTCTCCGCGGATGCTTTAACGTTGACAGATGCGGAGGCGGGCTGACTAAGCTGAACTCATGGCAGGCATCCTGAAGAACCGATGCGGCTTACACGCGGAGCAAGCGGCTCGCCGGCCCATGGGCCCGAATGCCGCTCCCGTTGCAGCCGATTTCCTAGGTTTGCCCATGCCTCCAACCGCAACCCTGTTATGAGTGACACAGCTAAACTACCCTCCTACATCACCAGCGCCACGCCGAATCCGGCCGCTAACCGGGCTCCCTGGTACAAGAACACCGCCCCGACCTACGCCGGGATCATGCTCTGGTTCGTCTTCTGGCTCGGCGCCACGGATTTCAAGACCGCCGGCTCCGTTTTTGCCCACGGGATCGGCCTGCCGCTGGTCTCGCTGGCGCTGGCGGCCCTGATTTGTCACACGTTCTATTACGTGGTGCTCGGCATGGCGGGAATGAAAACCGGGCTGCCGCTTTACATCGTCGGCACCTCGACTTTCGGCGCCCGGGGCGGTTTCATCCTGCCGGGTCTGCTCATGGGCCTGCTCCAGTTCGGCTGGCTGGCGGTGAATATTTACTTCTCGAGCCAGGCGCTGATGATCATCTTCGGCGATGCCTCGGGCGCGGGCGTGACCACGATCAAATACGGGATCATGATCGGTTGGGGCGTGTTGGCGGCCATGCTCGGCCTTTTCGGCATCAAATACGTCGCCATGGTGGCCACTTATCTGCCTTTGATCCCGCTGATCACGCTCGTCGTCCTGCTGGCGGCGACGGTTTCCGGCCTCAAAAGCTTCAAGCCCGGCGAAATGGTGCAACTGAATGAATCCCTCGGGGCGACGCCCGGTTCGGCCATGAGCCCGGGCCTGATCGTCTTCGCCATCATCACGTACGCGGTCGGCTTCTTCGCCACCGCCGGTGCGGCGGGTGTGGATTTCGGCACGGGCGCCCGCGACAAACGGGACGTGAACATGGGCGGGTTCATCGGGATTTTTTGCGCCATTTTTGTGGCGGCGGGGCTGGCCATGCTGGTCGTCGCCGGCGCCTACGGCAACCCCGAAATCGTCGCCCGCGTGAAAGCGAGCGGCCAATTTGCCAACAACGCCTTCGCGTTGATTCCCATCATCCTCGGGCCGGGAGCGGGCAAAATCGTGCTCTTCCTGCTGGCGCTGGCGGCTTTCCCCTCGGCGTGCTTCAGCTCGCTGATCGCGGCTAATTCGATCAAGACCACCCTGCCGGCGGTGCCGCCGTTGATCTCGGTGGGGATCGGCGCGGCGGTCAGCATCATTCTCGCCTTGACGGGCGCCGCCGCCAATCTGGGTTCGGTGTTTGGCCTGATCGGGGCCTCCTTCGGCCCCATCTGCGGCGCCATGGCGGTGGATTACATTCTGGCCGGGCGGCGCTGGTCCGGCCCGCGCGAGGGCTACAACGCCGCCGGTTGGCTGGCCTGGGCCATTGGGTTTGCCATCGGCATTCTGCCGAATTTCGGTTGCCCGGTGCCGGTCGCGCCGGTGCTGGCCATGCTGGCCGGCGCGGTGGTTTATTACCTCGCCTTCCAGGCCGGCCTGGCCTCGCCGGTAGTGCCGCTGTCCGGCAAGCTGGCGGAAGCCACCCGCGGCGTCGCGGAGGAGGCCCGGCCCGCCGGCGCGCGCCGGGACGCCGAGCTCGTCGCGAAATAACGTATGGCGGGGACGCCTCGCCAAGGCGTCCTCCCCATGGCTCGGAACGTCCCCGCGCGGTGAAGACGCCTCGCCAAGGCGTCCTCACCGGGAATCACCACCCCTGCTTCGCGTGGAATCGCGTCATCCAGCCACCCCTCTCACCACGGCTGGAAGGCGTAAGTTTTGCGATCCTCGTCGCGGATGGCCCATTTGTGCTCGGGCCAGACGGTGCCGCCGAATTTAATGTAGCGGACGCTGCCGTCCACAAAGGCGAAATTGGAGCCGCCCGCGCCGCGCGCCTTGCGCGTGGTCGAGTGGCAGCCGTGCTCGATGCGGTCGAAGTCGTTGCCGTTGCCCTCCAGAATATCCATGTAGTAGTCCATCGCCACTGGCGGCTCCTGGCCCGCGGCGTTTTTCTTTTCGCCGAACAATACCGTCTCGGAGGTTTTTAACACCAGATTCTCGCGCATCCGCGGCATGGTGCTCAGGGAATCCGGAAAGTAATCATTCCAGCCGTTGATGAAAAAGCTGCGGGGCGCGCGATCCGCCTCCGCCAGCGAACTCTTGTCCGTGGGCGGCGGGCCGCGCTGGGAATCGGTCGGACAGGCCAGAATTTGCGTGGTGCGATAATAATCCTGCAGCAAAAACGGCCAGCGATAATTGTTCGTCCGCGGCGGATAATATTGATCGGAGTCATCCGCGTAGAGCTTCAGCGAGAGCGCCAGTTGTTTGAGGTTGTTGCCGCACTTGATTCGGTTCGCGGATTCCTTGGCGCGCGAAAGCGCCGGCAGCAGCATGCTGGCGAGGATGGCGATGATCGCGATGACCACCAGCAACTCGATCAGGGTGAAGCCGGAGCGCCAGGTCCGCCGGCGGGAGCTCCGCCGCTCGAATAATTTTCCGTCCCAATCGTCAATCCACATAAGTCATGACTTCAAAACCATGGATGCTGGCCGCGCTGATACTGGGGTTGGGCGGCACGTCGCTTTACTTGAATAGAGACTGGTTCGCCTCCGAAGATATTCATGTCATTCACACCTCGCGGCCAGGCCGCAATCGACCCCAGGGGCGCGGGGCGGAAGCCTCGCTGGTCAACCCCGTCATTTTCGGCATCAACAAAAAGCTCGAACTCACGAGCGTAAAAGTCATCCCCGTCAGCGACCTTCAAACCAACAAATATCCTCATCCCGTCTGGAGCCTGATCTCGGACTCGAACTCCGTGCCGGTCTCGTCGTTTCCCTACGGTCTCACCCTCCGCGGCATGCGCCCGGCGATCAAAGGCGCCCGGGCCGAGCCGCTGCAACCGGGAGTCAATTACCGG